>JANNCC010000177.1:0-31089 GCA_031386125.1 Chitinophagaceae bacterium | reverse complement strand
TTACAATGGTGGGTGGATATGAAAAAAATATCCGGGCCTGCATTATCTGCTGTGGCGGATGATGAAATAAAATTTTATCCGGCAAAGTTTAAAAATCTCTACCGCCACTGGATGGAGAATATTAAAGACTGGTGTATATCCAGACAACTTTGGTGGGGACATAGAATACCAGCCTGGTATGATGCGGAAGGAAGATTTGTTGTTGCAGATACTGAAGAAAAGGCAAAGCAAATGTTCACTAATCAATTCTCCATTACTAATGCGGAATTGAAACAAGATGAAGACTGTCTCGATACCTGGTTCTCATCATGGCTGTGGCCTTTTGAAGTTTTTAAAGGTTACAGCAATCCGGATAACAAAGATGTAAACTACTACTACCCTACCAATACGTTGGTGACTGCACCCGAAATCATTTTCTTCTGGGTGGCCCGGATGATAATGGCTGGTTATGAATACAAAGGACAAAAACCTTTTAATGAAGTTTACTTTACCGGCATCGTTCGGGATAAGCAGGGAAGAAAAATGAGTAAGAGCCTTGGCAACTCTCCTGATTTATTAAAAATGATTGAAGATGAAGGGGCTGATGCGGTTCGTTTTGGTATTATGATTGCTTCTCCAGCAGGAAATGACTTAATGTGGGACCAGGCAAGTAATGAGCAAGGAAAATTCTTTATTAATAAGATGTGGAATGCGTTGAAGCTGGTAAAAATGTGGGAAGGCCGGGCAACAGACAACGGACAACAGACAATAGACAACTTTGCCGTTGAGTGGTTTGAGAATCGGTTGAATGAAGTAAGAGTACAATTAGATGAACAGTTTAAAGATTTCCGGTTGAGTGAATCATTGAAAACACTTTACTCACTTATCTGGGATGATTTCTGTAGCTGGTATTTAGAATGGGTAAAACCAGGCTTTGAACAACCCATTGATAAAACTGTGTATGAAAAAACAGTTGGCTTCTTTGAAGAACTGATACAATTATTACATCCCTTTATGCCTTTTATCACCGAAGAAATTTATCATCAGTTGAAAGAAAGAACAGATGACCTGACCGTAAAACAATATACAGGTGTAAAACTAACTGATAAAACTATTTTATCCAATGCTGTCTTATTAAAAGAGGTTATCACAGCTATCCGGGATGCCAGAAATAAGAACCAACTGAAACCAAAAGATGCTATCAAGCTTCATATACTTACTGAGAATAAGGAAATATATAAGCCCATTGAAAGCATTTTGCTGAAACAGGTAAATGCAGAATCGGTTTCATATACTTCAACTTCTGTTGCTAATAGCATAACGGTAGTTGTACAAAAAGACAAATTCTTTATTGAAACAACAACTGTACTGGATACGGCCTCTCAAAAAGAGCAATTACAAAAAGACCTTGACTATCTGAAAGGATTTTTAGTATCCGTTGAAAAGAAACTCGGTAATGAACGATTTGTTCAAAATGCCAAACCAGAAATATTAGATAGTGAGAGAAAAAAGAAATCAGATGCGGAAGAAAAGATTAAAGTGATTGAGGAAAGCTTAGCCTCACTGTAATTTTTTTAACACAGAGAAAGGGAGAAAATTGAGTTACACGGAGATATTCCCTGTGTAACTCCAAAAACTCTGTGTTGAAAACCTATCTCGGTATTATACTCACCGGCAATACAAACTCATACACCATCCCTTTAAATCCATCAAACTGATCCTGGTCCAATAACCTGCTTACCCGGAAACCAAATGTAAGTGGATATTGGTTCCACCATTTCGTATCAATAAAAACTTCGCCGCCAACACTTCGCTGATCTCTTGTCGTTTTTTTATCTCTTGAATAGATTTTGGTGAAATCATAAAAGATATTGCCTCTTATCCGTTGCAGGTACAAAATATTTCCAAAGCCCCAATCGGGATAAAGCAATGGCAAATGATAATTAGCTGACATCCGCCACATCCTTGAAAAATAGCGGCCTGAATAGCCCCTTGAATAAGCAAAGCGGTTACCAAAAGACACCTGTGCCAGTGTATCTCTTTGCTGGAAAGAACCTGTAAGTAAAAGATTATGCGACGACAATAATCCGGGCACATACAAAGAACCACTGGTTATAAACTGGTTGCCTTCATACCGGGTAATAGCATGACGGTAAGTAGCCGATAAAGAGTAAGCAAACCGTGGATAAATATGCTGCACCGCTGTTTGCACCTGCTGACTCCACGAAATAAAATGTTGTAAGTAGCTGAAGGAAGTGTTGCCCAATGAATCTTTGAAGAACCCTTTATTGAATTCGTTGCGGAGCACATAATAGCTGCCAATGTTGAAGTTTTTAAATGTTTGCCCACTGGTGATATGCAACGGTATGTTCAAACCAATCCGGGAGTCGAGTTGGTTCCATTGGCGGATCTTATTACCAGTGACAGCTTCCCGGTTAAAAGTCAACTCAGTTCCGAAGTTCAGATAAGGAAACAATGCCCCATATACCCCGCTAAAACCAACCGCATTTGTTTTTTCATTCTGGTTATATAAATAATATAATTCCGTCTGCAAAGTATTCAGCACATTCTCGCCATACAAAGAGAAAGTGAATATCGGATCTTCATAATAAGGCCGCCAGCTATGAAAGTTCAGGAGCTTAGTCCCTTTTGCATACTTGCTCACAGGGAAATTTTTTTGCGGTACTTTACTCAGTGACACATCTCCGTACTCAGCAGCAAGACTTACAGGAAATTTATCAGTTAGTTTTTCAGTAACGGCCATTTCAACTTCATTCCAAACAATATCCTTTTCATTTATTTGCTTCAGTTGGTAACCTTCAGAGGTAAAGGCAGACCATGTTATCTTCCCATTACCGGCATTGGGATAATAATTACCTAATGGCCCGTTGCTTATCTTAAATATTTTTTTATCGTTTATCCGCAGAGCAAACACATCGTCATTACCATTATATGATGCAGTAAAATAAATAAGGCCATTATTAACACAAGGATAGCCAACCACATTAAATGATGATGGCGTGAGCCGCATCGTATTGCCTGTAGCAATTTCTGCTGTTGCCAGAGCCATTTTACCATCACCCAATCGTACTGCCGTTACCAATGAGTTCTCGTCAATAAATTTAGGATCGGTAAATAAGTTTATCTCTGATGAATAAATAGTTTTCATCACCTGCCCCGTGGCGGCATCTATTATATGTAATTCACTTTTACCATTTACATCCACCTGCACCGCTGCCACTTTAGAACCATCTGCAGAAATATCAGGTGTAAAATATTTTGACTTATTGGTCAACTTTCTCTGCTGCCCGGTTTGTACATCTATTACTTTAATAACACTATAATCCACCCAACCCCAGCGGGGGTCAGACTCATAAGCTGCATAAACTATTTTTCCATTCCGGTATGAGTATTGTTCATCTATTGAAATATCTCTTGTCCTCAGTTTATGTTCACCCTTAGCATTCTTTATATAAAAAGCAGGGCGATGCCTGTAACTGGATTTAATATAGATTAATGAATCATTACCAGTTGTATAAGGGAAGTAATAATTAGTGACATAATTTTTCTTAACCGGGAAAACATACTCATCTCTTGTGGCAGCAACCCGTTTACTGTTCTTTTTGTATGATTCAAATGCCTGCTCCCGGAAGGTTTTATAATCAACCCCTGCATGTTGTTTAATTGCTTTTTGAAACGGGTAGAACAATCCTTTATAACTACTCGCATCCTTTGTCACTTTTGTCCAGAAGTCTGCGCCATATTTTTCTCTTCCATAGTTTACCAGTAAATAACCGAGATTATAATGATTGGGAACATAATCTTTGTAAGAGCCGTTCCTCAATTTCATCCAGGAATATTTTTTTTCTGCCTGCCAGGTAGAAGGATAAGTATTCAGAAAAAGTGGCAGACGACCCCTGCCCTGTTTGGTCAGCACTGTTTCGTTATAAACTGCATCCCCTTCATAAAACCAATCGGGAATAGATGCGTTGATAGCCAACGCATATCCTTCCTGGCCAAACAACGTTTTCATTAATTTACTCAACCCATTATTGAAATTATTAAACTGTTGCACATGCCTGTATTCATGCAAGGCCAACTGATCGCCCCAGGAAATACTTCCCTGTCCAAAATTATTGAGGTCGGGAGTAAGAAAAAATTCGCTGCGAAATGGGCCAAGCTGTACATAGCCATTAGGAACAGTAGTCTGGTTCTGTAAAACGATATTAATTTTTTGCAGCTGGTTACCCAGCGAAACTGGTTTATGAGCCGCCAGGTAATGAACGATAGAAGCTGTCCTTTTTGCCTGGCTATCCAGCCCTGCAGGAAAAATAATTCTTACTGAATCAGTATTGATTTGTTTCCATTTGTGAGAAGGCGGGTTGCCTCCAAACTGTTGTGCCCCGGCAAGACCGGCAACAAGTAACAAGCAGACAGCTGTAATCAGTTTTCGCATGGCGGTAAATATATTTTACGGAAAGTTACATAACTATTTCACTAACATTCAGGAAGGCTCAATGGTACATTTATTGCCAACCCGCCATCGGCAGTTTCCTTGTATTTAAAATTCATGTCCTTCGCAGTATCCCACATGGTTTTAATAACTGCATCCAAAGATACTTTAGCAAAATCGGGAGTGCTCTGCAAAGCTAATTGCGAAGCAGTGATGGCTTTTATGGCGCCCATTGTATTTCTTTCTATACAAGGCACCTGTACTAATCCACCAATCGGGTCGCAGGTTAATCCAAGGTGATGTTCCATTGCAATCTCAGAAGCCATCATCACTTGCTTTTGTGTGCCGCCCATGCATTCAGTTAGTCCTGCGGCTGCCATAGCCGATGAAACACCAATTTCTGCCTGGCAACCGCCCATTGCAGCAGATAGAGTCGCTCCCTTTTTAAAGATGCTTCCTATCTCTGCAGCGGTCAGTAAGAACTGCAAAATTTTTTCCTCTTTATTCCCGTCGCAAAAAGCAATATAGTATTGTAACACAGCCGGAATAACACCGGCTGCCCCATTCGTAGGTGCTGTTACTACCCTGCCGAATGATGCATTCTCTTCATTTACTGCCAAGGCAAAACAACTAACCCAATCCAATGTGTATTTAAAGTCATTTCCACCGGAACGAATAACAGAAAGCCATGAATCGTAATCAGTATAAGTTTTGTCCGCAATTAATTTTTTGTTTAGCGCATCGGCCCTGCGTTTTACATTTAAACCACCCGGCAATATTCCGGGAGTATGGGCACCTCTGTAAATACATTCTTTCATTACCCGCCAAATATTCAGCATTCCATCTTTGGTTTGCTTCTCCGTTCGCCAGGTGTTTTCATTTTCCATCACAATTTCGCTGATGGACATACCGGTTTTAATACACCAGTGCAAAATATCATCCGCTGTATTAATTGGAAAAGGTAATTGTGCCGTATCCTTTGCAGAAACCACCTCGCCTTCTTTTACTACAAAGCCACCCCCAACAGAGTAATAAGTTTCGGCAATGGACTCTCCATTTTTCAGCGTAGCCAAAAAAGTAACAGCATTGGGATGATAAGGTAATATTTCAGTAAATAAAAAATCAATGTCTTCTTGTGGATTAAAATCAACTTCATGCAAGCCAAGCAGCACAATCTTCTTCATCGCCGCTATATCATTAATCTTTGCATCTATCTGGTCAACTGCAAATGTAACAGGATCGTCACCGCACAAGCCTAATTGTACAGCCACATCTGTTCCATGTCCTTTTCCAGTTTTAGCCAATGAGCCGTAGAGCATTACCCTTACTTCAATAACATCAAACAACAAATTTTTTTGCTGTAATGTTTGTACGAACCGTTGGGCAGCTCTCCACGGCCCCAGTGTGTGTGAGCTGGATGGCCCTACTCCTATTTTAAAAATGTCGAATACTGAAATGGCTTCGTGTGGCAATGTGTATAGTTTAAATCAAAAGTACAATTAAAAACCCCTGACTGTTAAGGTCAGGGGCTAAGCAGAAGCAGATAGTCTCAGCTATTATAATACGTCCACTAATTGGACTTCGAAAAAAAGTATTGCATTACCGGGTATGGTGCCACTTCCTGAACAACCATAAGCCAGCGAGGAAGGGATAAGCATTTTTATTGTAGCCCCCTTTTGTATCAATTGCAAACCAATCTGAAACCCCTGAATTGTATTACCCAGCGGAAATGTAACAGGGGTACCTGTTTGTGAATCAAAGGTGGTTCCATCAAGTAGTTTACCAGTGTACCGAACTGAAACCTGCGAACTTAATGTTGGAGTAACACCGCTACCAGCAACCGTAACCTGGTAGTAAACCCCGCTACCATGGGTGGTACCGGCAATGCCGTTTGCCGCAGCATAAGCTAATATTTCGGCCGCTTCACTTTGCACTGTTTTGTTCTGACAACTATTGTCTTTAATGCAGCCCGTGCCATTAAATAGCAAAAAATAAACCGCTAAAATAAAAAATGCTCTTCTCATTACCTTGTTTTAGGATGTAATCACGGATAAAGACCACCGGAAAGTCTGTTTTGCTGCAAAAGCAGGCAAATTTAGTATTTTTCTTTTTTAGCCATCAATTCTTTATAGTGTTGTTCGTTCATATCCCAGCGATGGCGGGCAGAAAAAATGACAATAAAAACAACAATCAGCAGGGCGGCCGCAACTAGAACAATTATTAAGGAAGCCTGCTCCCGTCGCATGGCTTTGTCAGCTTCTTTATGCCAGCGGAAGGTTATATTAGCCAGTATGGAGACAACTATAGCGACTGCCATGGGCAGTCCAACAGCCACTTGTTTCAATACTTTTTTTTTCCGAAGCCTGTTCTGATTCCAGTACTCAATAAAGCCTTTTTCTTCGTTTGTGAGCATATTTCACACAAAGGTAAAACACCAAAGCTATTCGGCCTTGCATCAGCGGCACAAAATATATATCTTACAGGTCTTAATCAATGAGGCTTTGAAATTAGCACCTTTACTAGCACAATATCTTTATACTCATAAGCGGCTTGATCTTCCGGGTATTGGTGTTTTTTTACTCGACTCATCAGTTAATATCGAGCCAGAAACCAATAAACAAAATAAGCCCATCAATCTGGAAGGAGTTTCTTTTGAAAACAAACCCTCCATCAAAGAGGCTCCTGAACTCATCAATTATATTTCGCAACAAACAGGTAAAATTAAAGCTTTGGCAGCCGCTGATCTTGATTCTCATCTGGGACAGGCACAACAGTTTTTAAACATCGGAAAGCCTTTCTTATTTGAAGGCATTGGTAGCCTTACAAAAATAAGGTCTGGTGAATTTTCATTTACACCCGGCCATGCAATACCGTTTTCCGTAAAATATTATACGGAAAAGGAAACTTCATCAGCAGTCCCCACTGACGTGTCATCTAACGACTATAAAGATATTTTTTATAACCGCAAAGCAAAAAAAACATGGCAAAAGCCCCTTGCTGTTTTACTATTGGTAACTGGCTTAGCACTTGCTATCTGGGGCGGTTATACTGTTTACAAAAGAACGACTGCAAAGAATAATAAGGCTCCTGTTAAGGAGCAAAAAGATGAAACAGTGCTGGTACAGGATACTGCTGCGCAACAAAAAAAAAGCCTCATTGAGCAAACACCAATACCAGTAACTCCGCCGGGTAATTATAAGTTTGTAATAGAAACAGCTGAAAAGGAAAGGGCACTGAACCGTTTCAGCAGGTTAAAAGGATTTGGCCTTGATGTGCAGATCGAAACCAAAGACTCAGTAAGTTTTAAACTATTCTTCATTCTTCCAGCAGCTGTAACAGATACAGCCAGGATTATGGATTCACTTCGTGGAATATACACACCAGCAGGTAGCAAATCATATATTGAGAATTAAACACCTGCAAATCATAGTAGCCCGATTTGCCTAATGAGGGTTTTAGACAACCCAAGTAATTTTCATTACCCTAATTTATTTTAGAAAAATTTCAATCCTCCCAAAATTGGAAAGGGGCTATTTTTGAGTTTGGTACAGTTGAACAAACAATATCTGAGATGAAGGTAAAATTGCAACAATTAGCCAGGCAACTAGATGGAAAATTATTTGATGATACAACAATGCGGACTCTATATGCTACCGATGCATCTGCCTATCGGGAAATGCCGCTGGCGGTTGCCATTCCAAAAACTATTAATGATATAAAAAAGCTGATTGCTTTTGCTAAAAAGGAAAAAACATCCCTGGTACCAAGAACTGCTGGTACTTCTTTAGCAGGACAAGTGGTAGGCAATGGCATAATTGTGGATGTGTCGAAATATTTTACCCGGATTATTGAATTAAATGTGGCCGAAAAATGGGTTCGGGTGCAGCCGGGTGTTATCCGGGATGAATTGAATATGTTCCTGAAGCCGCATGGTTTATTTTTTGGGCCAGAAACCTCTACTGCCAACAGAGCCATGATAGGTGGTATGGTGGGTAATAATTCCTGCGGCTCTAATTCGTTGGTCCATAGAAGTACCCGTGAGCATTTACTGGAAGTAAAAACATTGCTTACAGACGGAAGTGAAGCCGAATTCAAATCCTTAAGCATTGATGATTTTCATAGCAAATGCGAAGGCGATAGTCTAGAAGCCAGCATTTATAAATCAGTTCGAAGCATACTGAGTAATTATGACAACCAGACAGAGATAAGAAAAGAGTTTCCAAAAAAATCAGTAGAAAGGAGAAACACCGGCTATGCTATTGATGTGTTGTTGGAATCTGCACCATTCACCGCAGGTGAGGAAGATTTTAATTTTTGCAAACTGATTGCCGGATCAGAAGGAACATTGGCTTTTATAACAGAAATAAAATTGAATGTAGTGCCGCTGCCACCGAAAGAAGTTGGTTTATTATGTGTACATTTTAATTCTATTGATGAATCATTAAGAGCCAATTTGATTGCATTAAAATTTAAACCCAGTGCCAGCGAACTGATAGACCATTACATATTAGAGTGTACCAAAGAAAATAAAGAGCAAAGCAAGAACCGTTTTTTTGTGCAAGGTGACCCGGGAGCAATTTTGGTAATAGAATTTGCCAGAACCAACCGGGAAGAAATAATTGAAATTGCCAAACAGGTAGAAGCAGATATGAGAGCTGCTGGACTGGGTTATCATTTTCCATTATTATTTGGTGATGATAGTAAAAAAATATGGACGCTACGAAAAGCTGGTCTGGGATTGCTGAGCAATTTACCCGGCGATGAAAAAGCTGTACCGGTAATTGAAGACACAGCTGTGGATGTAAACGACTTGCCTGCTTACATCCGTGATTTCAATGAAATTTTAAAGAAGCACAATTTATATTCAGTACACTATGCCCATGCAGGTTCCGGAGAAATTCATTTACGTCCTATCATTAATTTAAAGACAAAAGAAGGCAATCGATTATTCAGAACGATTGCGGAAGAAATAGCGACACTGGTAAAAAAATATAACGGCTCATTAAGTGGTGAACATGGTGATGGAAGGTTGCGGGGTGAATTCATCAAACAAATGGTGGGTGAAAAAAACTACCAGCTATTAAAAGAAGTAAAACGTACCTGGGACCCGGAGAATATTTTCAATCCGAATAAGATTGTGGACACCCTGCCGATGGATACAATGCTGCGCTACACCCCCGGCCAGTTGACACCAGCATTCAAAACAATATTCCGTTTTCACAACCAGGATGTGCTTCAACATGCTGAGCAATGCAACGGCAGTGGCGATTGCCGAAAAACTGAATTATCCGGAGGCACAATGTGCCCCTCCTTTATGGCTACCCGAAATGAAAAAGATACGACAAGAGCAAGGGCAAATATTTTAAGAGAATTTCTAACCAACTCAGATAAACTTAATCGGTTTGATCATAAAGAAATTTATGAAGTGATGGATTTATGCCTGAGTTGTAAAGGCTGTAAATCAGAATGCCCCAGTAATGTAGATGTGGCGAAGCTGAAAGCCGAATTTATGCAGCATTATTATGATGCTAACGGGGTTCCGTTCAGGTCAAAGCTGATTGCCAATTTCAATCGTTCCGCAAGGATAGGTGCAATAGCTCCTGGCATTTATAATTTTATGATGACAAATGGCATCAGCAGATTGATAAAGAAATTTTCGGGGTTTGCAACAAAACGTTCTATACCTGCAATGTATAAGATGACGTTAAAGAAATGGTATAAGAAAAACCGGGAGTCAGGAGTTGGGAACCAAGAGCCAGAAACTACTAATAAGAAAATCTACCTCTTTTGTGATGAGTTTACAAACTATAACGATACAGAGATTGGAATTAAAGCAATACAATTGCTGGAGAAATTAGGGTATGTAGTAATAATACCAGAACATATTGAAAGCGGAAGAGCCTGGTTATCGAAAGGGCTAATAAGGAAAGCCAAAAAAATTGCGAATAAAAACATTGCATTGCTTCATCCGTTAATAAATGCTGATACACCATTGATAGGTATAGAGCCTTCCGCTATCCTTACCTTCCGGGATGAGTATATTGACCTTGCTAATGACGAGCAATTAGACAATGCAAAAAAAATAGCAGCTAATGCGTTTTTGATTGATGAATTTATCGCCAGCGAAATAGAAAAGGGAAATATCAGTAAAGAACAATTCACAAAAGAGAAAAGGAGTATCAAACTACACGGACATTGCCAGCAAAAAGCATTATCGTCTGTAACTCCGTCGGTAAAATTATTGTCGCTGCCGGAAAATTATACAGTTGAAACTATCCCTTCGGGCTGTTGCGGCATGGCAGGTTCATTTGGATATGAGAAAGAACATTATGATTTATCCATGAAAATTGGGGAGTTAGTTTTATTCCCGGCGGTTCGCAACCAACCGGATGATTTAATCATTGCTGCACCCGGCACCAGTTGCCGCCACCAAATAAAAGATGGCACAGGAAGAAAGGCACTACATCCTGTGGAAATATTGTGGGAGGCACTGGTGTAATTCTATTTCCCTTCTTAACACTCTAACTTTCCATACTGCCGCTTCATTGTCCTCCTTCACTAAAGTGTGAATGTTCCTGAAAATAACAACGACCTGTCAATGTTGTATTGCAGGTCGTCATATCATTTGTTTGAGGTCCCGAGCGGATTCGAACCGCTGTAGAAGCTTTTGCAGAGCTTTGCCTAGCCACTCGGCCACAGGACCATTCTTATTTCCTATTTCAGATTGTAAATTTTAGTCCCGACCTTTATCGGGATGAACCTAAAAGGAGACAAATATACGTTTTTTGCCCAATTTCATTTTACTTAAACCCTGAAAAATGAGCCGTATTGCAGAATCGGAACTGATAATCAATCCCCGTGGAGCTATTTACCATCTTGATCTTCGGCCGGAAGAAATTGCCGGCACTATTATTACAGTTGGAGACCCTGACCGGGTAGCAGAAGTAAGCAAACATTTTGATGCGGTAGAAGTAAAAAGGCAGCACCGGGAGTTTATTTCCCATACCGGGTATGTAGGCAAAAAAAGACTGACCGTTCTGTCATCCGGCATCGGCCCCGATAATATAGATATTGTATTAAACGAGCTGGATGCCCTTATCAATATTGATTTTGAAACAAGGGAAATCAAGAAAGAACTAAAATCGCTGAATATTGTCCGCATCGGCACCTCCGGTTCTTTGCAAGCAGATATTCCGGTGGATAGTTTTGTAGCGTCTACCCACGGACTGGGTGTTGACAATCTGTTGAATTTTTACCGGCATCAGCAAAATGATGAAGAGCAAGCACTGCTGCATTCCTTTGTAACCCATACACAGATACATGGGCAAATTGGCAATCCATACGTTAGTAGTGGTGCCGCATCTCTTATCAAACATTTCGTAAAAGATTTTCATCAGGGCATTACCGTTACCTGTCCCGGCTTTTATGGCCCACAGGGAAGGATACTGAGATTAGGCATCAGTAATCCCAACTTCGTTAACCGCCTTACTGATTTTCGTTTTGGCCAGCACCGCATCAGTAATTTTGAAATGGAAACTTCGGCTATTTATGGTTTGGGAAAATTGCTGGGGCATAATTGCCTTGCGGTAAATGCTATTGTAGCCAACCGGGTAAAAAAAGAATTTTCCAAAGACGGAAAAGCAACCGTTGAAAATTTGATTCAGAAATTTCTTCAAATATTTTCAGACAATATATAATGACGCTCCATTTTTATAAGTACCAGGGAACAGGGAATGATTTTATTGTAGCAGATAATCGTAAAAACGAAATATCATTAACTACGGCACAAATTCATAAACTCTGCGACAGAAGGTTTGGCATTGGTGCCGACGGCTTGATGCTGCTTGACGAAAAACAGGGTTTCGACTTTGAAATGAAATACTATAACGCCGATGGTAAAGAAGGAAGCATGTGCGGTAATGGTGGCCGCTGCATGGCTAAGTTTGCTTATCACCTCGGCATTCACCGGGAAGTGTACCGCTTCCTTGCCTCAGATGGTGTGCATGAAGCAGAAATAGATACAGATGGCATCGTTTCACTAAAAATGAAAGATGTAAAAACTATCAGAAAGTTTCACAATGATTTTATTCTTGATACCGGTTCACCCCACTATATAAAAATGGTGACGAACGTAATGGACATAGATGTTTTTAAAAAAGGAAGTGAAATAAGACATAGTAAAGAATTTGAGGAAGAGGGTGTTAATGTCAATTTTACTGAGCAATTGCCTGAAGCAGATAAAATAATTGTCAGGACATATGAACGTGGTGTGGAAGATGAAACTTTTTCCTGCGGAACGGGAGTTACAGCAGCAGCACTTGTCTGCTATCATAATGAAAACGGCTTTAATGATGTGGAAGTAAAAACGTTGGGCGGCATGCTTTCGGTAGAGTTTGACCGCATTGATGATAATAAATATGAAAATATCTGGCTTTGCGGACCAGCCGAAAAAGTTTATGAAGGAACCGTTCAAGTAAAATAATTTATGCCGGAAATATTATCCAAAGAAGAAATGCTAAAGCAACTGAAAGTGATTTCAAATGAATTCTCTTCCTTTTGTTCTGCAATCAATGATAAAATATTTTTTCGGCAACCCGCAGAGAAATGGTCTGTTGCACAAAATGTAACACACCTAATCACCTCTGCAAACATGACAAAGCTGGCTTATCGCCTGCCAAAATTTATGGTGCGGCTATATGCCGGCAAACCCAATCGTCCCTCCCGGAGTTATGATGAGCTGGTAACAAAATATACACTTAAACTAGAACAAGGTGGCCGTGCCAGCGGACGATTTGTTGCAAAGCCAGTTTTAGCCAAAGAAGGGAAAGATAAAATCCTGTATACATTCAACAAGGCAATGGAATCTCTCGGCAATGCAATACAAAAGAATTGGAATGAGCCACAACTTGACCAATACATTGCCCCGCATCCCCTGCTGGGCAAAATTACTCTCCGTGAATTATGCTATTTTACTATTTATCATACCGAACATCATCTCAACATTGTTAAAGAAAGATTGAATGATTAAATCTGAATTTGCAGGCCTGCCTGACTATAATAATTTTCTAAAAAACAATGTCGGGCAAGCTTACCTTTGCCGCAATTAATGATTCAGTATTTCAAAAATATAGACCAGAAAACAGTGGAAATAGACAAACCTGAAAACGGGGTTTGGGTAAATGTATTGCCGCCACTGAAACAAGAAGAATTTTCTGAATTGTCTACTGCCCTGGACATCCCTATTGATTTTTTAACTGACTCATTGGATATAGACGAAAGGAGCCGTTTTGAAGAAGATGATAATGTGAAGCTGATTGTTATCAAAACGCCAACAGAAAATAATTCATTTAATGAAAGTGACGCTTATTACATAACTATTCCTATCTGTATCATACTTACCCACAACCAGATTGTAACTGTAAACTCCTTTGAAAATACGGCTATCAAAAAATTTCTGAATACGTTTCAAAACCGACACACTGATAAAAGGAATATGATGGTGCTGAAAATTTTTGAAAAGATTGTTCAAAATTTCATGGAGCATCTGAAAGAAATTAATCAGCGGCGCAATACATTTGAACAGCAACTATATGACTCAAGCCGTAACGAACACTTGCTGGAGTTAATGAGAATACAGAAAAGCCTGGTGTATCTTGTTACAGCTCTTCGTTCCAACGAAATGCTAATGATGAAAATGGAACGTACCAATTTTCTGGGTCTTACTGAAGAAGAGAAAGAATTTTTGAATGACCTTATTGTTGATAACTCACAGGGCCTGGAGATGGCTAATATATATACCAACATTCTAAGCAGCACCCTTGATGCTTTTGCCAGCATTATTGCCAATAATCAAAACCAGGTGCTGAAAAGACTGGCAGTTATAACCATTGTCCTCACTTTCCCTGTATTGATTGCAAGCTTGTTTGGCATGAACGTACCCAGTGGATTTGAACACTCGAAGTATGCCTTTTATATAGTAGCATTTCTATCCCTCGGCATTGCACTCATTATTGGCTGGTATTTTTTTCGTAAGAAAATTTTTTAACGCATCATGTTTAACCTCAGGGTTTACGGCATACTTATTAATAACCAGAAACAGGTATTGGTAAGTGATGAATTGATTCGTGGCAGTTACATTACTAAATTTCCCGGCGGCGGTTTAGAATTTGGTGAAGGCACCAAAGATTGTCTGCAAAGGGAATTCATGGAGGAGATGAATCTAAAAGTTGAAATTGGTGAACACATTTACACTACTGATTATTTCCAGCTATCAGCCTTCAACCCGGAGCACCAGATAATTTCTATTTATTATTTTGTCAAAGCATCAGAAAAAATAGAAGCCCCCCTGAGAAATAAATCATTTGACTTTGATGACCAGCAGATGAAAATATATGAAGTAACCAGGGAAACAGAAACTTTCCGATTTATTGACTGGAATGATTTTTCATCAGCAAGTGTAACCCTGCCAATAGATAAAATAGTTGCCGGCTTAATAAAAGAGAAACACTAATCAGCCCCCATTGCTGCTTTCTTCATTGCTGCGGCCTGATCATATCCAAGATAATTTTCAATTCTGTTGTGAACCAAATAAATAACCGGTGTCATTATTAATGCCATGATAAATTTATAGATATAGTTCCCGATACAAATCGTCATAACAAGATTAAGCGACCAGGGCTGCCCCTGGTTATTTGAAATACGGGGACCAATGTAAAAAGCAATAAAGAGAACCACAAAACTATCAACCAATTGAGATACTAATGTGGAGCCAGTTGCCCTCAACCATACATTTTTTTCTCCGGTAGCTTTTTTTATTTTATGAAAAATATACACATCCAGCACTTGTCCTATTAAGAAAGCTACCAATGAACCAACAATTATCCACTGGCTTTGCCCAAAGATTGCTCGGTATGCTTTATCAGCATCTGGTACACCCTGTTCTGCATAGTTACCTACCCAAAATCCGGCAGGTGTAAGATTGATAGCTCCCTGGAACATGATGAAAGCATAAATAATAAGACCAATAGCAAGAAAAGAAAGAAACCTAACTCCTTTCATTCCGTAATACTCATTGATAATATCTGTCATAATAAATACAACGGGCCAGAGCAATACACCGGCAGTAAGGTTGAAGGAAAAATTATTACCAAAAATATTCAGGTGGGCAGGATGTGCGCCAAACGTTTCCTCCAGAGAAAATAATTTTACACCCATCAACTCTGCAATTAACGCATTGGCGATAAAAAAACCTCCAAGAATAAGAAACAACCGGGTAGGTTTATTTTTGATGATAGTATGGATCATTGAGATAAAATATAAAAAAGATTAGTGCTAATAAAAATAATACATTGACAATGATTAGCCACAAAGGAACAAACTCCTTGAGTTTTCTCTTTATCATGAACACTGCCAGATAACAAAGGTTGACTGCCGGAATAACAATCATTCCCATTAAATAGCCAATTGTAATGATAGTTGATTTCAGGTTTTCATCCCTTATCCATTCCTGCATCAGCAATGAAACAGACAAAAGAAAAGAAACACCACAGATAAAGGCCAATCTTGACAAAAATAAAAGCCAGCGCATCGGTATTTTAGTCTAAAATAGCATTATTTTGTCAGCCTAATATTGAAGATTAATGAAAAATCCCCTGCTGAAGAAAATTCTGCCTCACCTTGTTGCTGTTGTTGTTTTTATGGTGGTGTCAGTTTTGTTTTGTAAACCTATCCTTGACGGTAATGTGCTTAACCAGCATGACACCGTTGGTTGGAAGGGCATGGCTCAAAATTCTTTTGAATATAAAGAAAAAAATGGGCAGTTCCCATCTTGGAATCCTAACCTTTTCAGCGGCATGCCCAACTACCAGGTAGCTATGGATGGCAAAACTGTATTGCCCGATACAATAAAAATTTTCACATTAGGAATACCTAAACCCATCAATTTCTTTTTCCTCGCCTGTATATGCTTTTACATCCTTTGCCTCTCCTTAAGAGTAAAACCAATCGTTGGCATGCTTGGCGGACTGGCTTTTGCTTTTTCTACTTATAACCCGGTAATTATTGCAGCAGGGCATGATACACAAATGCTGGCTACAGCACTCATGCCATTATTAGTGGCCGGTATTATAAATATTTATGAAAAGAGATATTGGCTTGGTTTTGCTCTTACTACATTCAGTGCTTATCAACAGATTGGAGTAAACCACTTACAGGTTACTTACTATACATTCCTGATTATTTTATTTATCACCATTGCCTACTTAGTAAAATGGATCAAAGAAAAAGAGTGGAAACATATCGGTATTGCCGGAGCTATCGCAATCATTTCGGGTCTTATTGGTATTGCCGGAAACGCATTAGTGTTAAAAACTACATCTGAGTACAGTAAGTTTACAATGCGGGGAGGAAAAGATATTTCCATTGATGGAGATTCCGTAAAAGCGATAAAAACAAAAGGATTAGACACTGGCTATGCATTTCAATACAGTCTTGGCAAGGCAGAAACAGTCACTTTTATTATGCCAAATGCGTTTGGAGGGTTTAGCAGAAAAATGACTGGCGAGGGTTCAAATGTTATAAAAAAACTCGTAAACAAAGGAGTACCTGAAACGAATGCTGAACAAGTTGCACAAAGTATGCCCGGCTACTGGGGAGAACTTTATACATCTGGCCCTGCTTATTTAGGTGTTATCATCTGTCTTTTGGGACTAATAGGTTTTGTCTTTGTAAAAACACCATTGAAGTGGGCATTATTATCAGCAACCGTGCTGGGAATAATGATGTCCTGGGGAAAATATTTTCCGGGATTCAATACGTTTTTGTTCGAGCATCTTCCCTTGTATAACAAATTCCGGTCGCCGCCATTTGCACAAGTAATTCCGCAATTAGCTGTTGGCATTAGTGCCGCTTTGGCCTTGCAACAAATATTGTTTGGTTCAAAACTGCAGAAAGCCGATTTTAAAAAAATACTATATACCGTGGGAGGTTTATTTGCATTGCTCGGTATCATGTATGTTGTAATGGACTACAGTGCCCCGGTTGACGGACAAATTGCTCAAAGCATTGCTGAACAATCAAAAAGTGATGACTTGGGGAGATCTGTTATTGCAGGATTAAAAGCAGACAGGCAGGCTATGTTTGGCGGACAATTATTAAGAGCTGTTGGACTTTCCCTTTTAGCATTGGGCATACTTTTTACTTACTATAAAAATAAAATCAGTGGTGCTGTTGCTGCAATTATTTTATTAATAGTCAGCACACTGGATATTACGCTGGTGAGCAATGGCTATTTTAGCAACGAAAAGGAGCCATACCTTAGTGAAACAGAAGATAAAAAACTTTTTATACCCGCAGGTGATTATGCCAGTGCCAATTTTGGTAAGAGCCCAATTGACGATCAGCTATTAAAAGATAAAGACCCCAATTTCCGGGTGTTTAATATGGTAGGAACCTCTACCGGGGGGCCTTTTGCCGAATCAAGAACTTCGTACTATCATAAATCAGTAGGTGGTTACCACCCTGCTAAACTGCGTACTTACCAGGATATAATTGAAAAATATTTATCCGGAAGACCAAACCCTGGTGTGTTGAATATGCTGAATACAAAATATATCATTGTTCAGGATCCTCAATCCGGCCAACCCGGTTTAATACCCAATCCAGATGCATTTGGCCCGTGCTGGCTGGTAAAGAATGTTAAGATTGCAGAGACCCGGGTAGAGGCAATACAGGCTCTTGGTAATACTAATTTAAAAGATACTGCCGTCGTTGATAAATCGTTCAGCAAAAATGTTGTACAGCCCCAATGGGATTCCGCTTCCTCCATTAAGATGACAAAATTTGATAACGATGCCATTGAGTATGAAGCCAATTGCAATGGCCCGCAATTTGCCGTATTCAGTGAGGTGTATTATCCTGTTGGATGGAATGCCTATATAGATGGTAAGAAAACGGATTATTGCAATGCGAATTACATCCTGCGTGGCTTGTCAGTTCCGGCCGGCAAACACATTATAAAATTTGTCTTTGAACCTGTTTCTGTTAAAAAAGGGAAGTCTATTATGTTTATTGCTTCCATTTTAATTGCATTGAGTTTTTTAGGTGGTTTGTTCATGGCCTGGAGAAAAAGCAGGAAAGTAACTTGATAAGAGAATGAAAAAAATTCTTGTAATAGCCCCTTACTCCTACCTGCCATATTTTTCAGGTGGGCAAAAATTTATTGCTAAATTTTTAGACCACCTCAGTAAGAAAGTTGAACTAACCGTGATTTCTGTTGCCGAAAATGAAACAAGCCTCGCAAAGACATACAATATCATTCCTCTGCTGAAAAAAAAATTTTCCAGATATTATGATCTTAGTCTGGCAATAAAAATTACTGCACTGGTAAAAAAAGAAAAATTTGATACAATTATCTGGGAGCATCCTTATTATGCATGGCTTGCCAATCATATCAGGAAAAAAACCGGCGTAAAGTTCATTCTCCATACACATAATATAGAATACCAACGGTTCAGATCCTTGGGTCGCTGGTGGTGGCCAATATTAAAGTGGTACGAAAGATGGAGTTATAAAAAGGCTGATAGTATTTATTTTATTACACCGGAAGACAAAAATTTTGCAATAAACAACTGGGGCATTGAGGAAAGTAAATGTGTTGATGTTCCCTTTGGCATAGACATAAAAAGCTATCCCAAAAACCGGGAAGAAAACAGAAGATTAATCGGTAAAAAACATGGTATTGAAGCTGATGAAAAAATATTATCATTTAATGGTTTGCTCGACTATAAACCCAACCTGGATGCATTGAAAGTAATTCTGGACAAAATTAATCCGCTGTTATTAAACCACTCTTCTTTCAGATATAAAATTATCATCAGCGGCAAACGGTTACCTGAAAAAATGAATTTGTTGAAAGAATACGCAGAAAGAAATATAGTATTCACAGGCTTTGCAGAAGACATTACCAGCTACCTGAAAGCTACCGATATATTTCTGAACCCTGTTCAAAGTGGAGGTGGTGTTAAAACTAAAATAGTGGAGGCTATTGGATTTGGTGTAACGGTTGTTTCTACAGATAGTGGAGCTTCCGGAATTGAGAAAAATGTATGTGGGAAAAATCTGGTAACTGTTCAGGATAATGACTGGGAAAAATTTGCTGCGTTTACCATCACAAATTCTAACTCTTTATCCATAACTCCGGAAAGCTATTACAACTACTATTATTGGGAGACAATTATTGAAAGGTTAATACAATAGGTAAAACATTTAACTTGCAATTCATTTGCAGGCAGTTTTCATCATAGATTTTAATTTTTTTTCACAACACAAATCAAATGACAAAGCTTGAGTCTTCCCTGAACAATTCGGTTCTATACCATCCACTGCGTTTCTCATCCATATCTGAATTCTTTTATGAAGCAATTACCGCCAAAACAAAAAACACCGCACTATTCTATAAAAATTTCCTGTTCCCCGTAAATGAACCCGCCACTGCCCTTTTAGCTTTTGATATAGGAGCAAATAAAGGAAATAAAACAAAAGCCTTACTGAAACTTGGTTTTAACGTTGTAGCACTGGAGCCTGAAAAAAAATCAATCTCAACTTTAGAATACAGGTATAAGAATAATTCCAAGGTGAAAATTGTGAAAAAAGGAGTTGCCTCGCAAGAAGGTGCTACAAATATTTATATTACTCAGAGCCGATCCGGACTAAATACAATGAATACTAAATGGAAAGACCGTTTACATGACAAAGAAGAAAACAGGTGGAATAGCCAGATAGATTTTAAAAAATCTTATGAAGTGCCTTTAACTACAATAGATAACCTCACTAAAGAATTCGGTAACCCATATTTTGTAAAGATTGATGTTGAAGGATTTGAACTGGAAGTTATAAAAAGCATTAAATATCTACCTGATTTTATTTCATTTGAGGCAAACCTTCCTGAATTTACTGAAGAAACCTTACAGTGTATTGAAACACTTTATAAGTTGAACAATACTATAACCTTTAATTATTCATTTACAGAACAAGTAGTAGCAGAAACCTGGCTTACGGCAGCTGAAATGACAGACTATATAAAGAATACAAATGAGCGGTATATTGAAATAATCTGCAAAAGAAATTAATAGCTTAATCTCCATCCATCCCGAACTGCTTTTACCAATTTTTGCCTTTTTTGTTTGTTATATTTAAAATAGAAAAATATTCTTGAAAGCAATACATAGCAAAGGGAAATAAACCTGTTTATCCCTTTGAAATTTTTCCGGATAAAGTAAATCTTATTCCTGTTGCTATAGTATATATAAAAAGGGGTTTGATCTCCGCCGGTAGAATTTGAAACTTTGTGTAATATAAAAATTGAAGGCGCATATAAAACTTTATAGCCCTTTTGAATAGCCCGATATACAAAGTCAGTATCATCTACATAGAGAAAATAATTTTCATCCATTAATCCAACTGTGGCAAAAACGTCGACGTTAATTAACATAAAGCAAGTTGATTCCGAGGTAACATATTTGCTGATGTTATACTTTTCATCATCATTTTTATTCATGCCATATGCCACACCTAACCCCCTTAGCTTGTCCATATAACCGCCTGCTGTCCATATTTTTCTTGTATCATAAAATAAAATTTTTGGCGTTATAATATTTTCCTTTTCTGCCAGTTTTATTATTCTTTCAAAAGCATCTTCCTGTTCAATAACAATATCATTGTTCAGTAATAAAACATGGGTACAATTATCTTCAATAGCTTTTTTTATTCCGGCATTATTTCCTGCAGCCACACCAATGTTTCCTGCACTTTTAATGTGACAATAATCAGTTATCCGGTAATTATCAAGACATCGTTTGATTACACTATCTGATTTTTCGTCGGGAGAATTATCAATGAGATAGAGAATATATTCCTTTGCAGTTTGCCTGGAGATGCTTGCAAAAAAATGATCCAGCACATTATCACTATTAAATAAAACTGTCACCAATCCTATTTTTGCCATATTCCTGATTTATTTCAAAAGCCCTTTTTCTTTCATCTCCTGTATTGATTCTTCATAGCGACTTTCCTCTATACGTTGGTTGTTAACCCATTCAGTGAACTGTTTCAACCCATTCGAAAAAGAAACCGAAGGTCTGAAACCAAGTACCCTTTCAATCTTGCTTAGATCTGCATAGTTATGGCGAATATCCCCTAACCGGTAATTACCAGTAACCTGAATCGGTACATCTTGCCCATAATATTTGGTAAGTAAATTGGCCACTTCCATCACCGTAGTAGCAACTCCTGTCCCTACATTAAATATTTCGCCGTTAGCTTCGTCTTTTGATATGCCCAATGCAGTAGCTTTTATCACATCATCAATAAAAACAAAATCCCTGCTCTCCTTACCATCTTCAAAAATATTAATTGGCTTTCCATTTTTTATCAGGGTTGAAAAAATGGAAAGTATACCTGTATAAGGATTGCTAAGCGACTGACCCGGGCCATATACATTTTGATAACGGAAAGCTACTGCTTCAATGCCGATAGCAGAACAAATAGTCATCACCATTTGCTCCTGGTTATACTTGGTGATTCCATAAACTGAGGAAGGATGTATTTTAGATTCTTCATCTGTCGCTACTAATTTTAATGGTTCTAAGAGGTTTTGATAAGTAACTTCAAAATTACCTGCATCCATATTCGCTGAAATTCTGTGTTCCGGATAAACAGCCCCTGATGTTGATGATAAATATTTTCCCTCCCCATAAATTGCCCTTGAAGATGCTACTACGACTCTTCTTACGTTGGTTTTTTTATTTGCCAGTATATCAAGCATGATGCCAGTACCACCAATATTTACATCCACGTATTTACTAACCTGGTACATGGATTGCCCTGTACCCGTTTCTGCTGCCAGGTGTACAATTATCGTATTCTCAGCTATTGCCTTTTCCCAATCCTGCCTTGAAGTAACGTTTCCTTGTATAAAGTTTACCTTACCCTTTATTGAATTATATAATGGTGAAGTTTCGTCTGGATTAGCTCCATGAATTTGCTCCGATAAACTGTCAAGCACTGTTATCTCATAACCGTTTTCTAAAAGATATAAGGAAAGGTTAGACCCTATAAATCCTGCTCCGCCAGTAATTAATATTTTCTTCTTCCTCATGCTTCGGTTTTCAAATAAAATTTCCTTCTTTATCTGTTCTGCACCATTCTTTTGTTTCAGCATTATATCGTTTAATAACAATTGCGGGAGCCCCCACGGCCACACAAAAATCCGGAATATCTTTTGTAACGATTGAATTAGCACCTATTATGCTATTTTTTCCGACAGTGGCGCCGATTACGCATACGTTT
This sequence comes from Chitinophagaceae bacterium, assembly GCA_031386125.1. Taxonomy (GTDB): domain Bacteria; phylum Bacteroidota; class Bacteroidia; order Chitinophagales; family Chitinophagaceae; genus JJ008. Next base: position 8,312 of record JANNCC010000177.1, on the reverse strand, counting down.
TCACCCAGCCATGCTCCATCACCAATTATTACAGCTTTAAGTTGCTCAACCGGTTGGTCGATCACCGCCAAATTGACATCTTTATACCCATGCACATTGTCACTGATATAAACCTTATCTCCCATCAGTACCTTCTTTCCAATTTCAATACAAGAGGTTGCATAGATGTGGCAGAAGCGGCCTATATAAGTGCCATCGCCAATTGAAAGAAGGGAGCAGGTTTCGCCGGTTAGCGGTATAGATGCCAACCAGCCCCCTGTATTAATATAAACCCGGTTGCCGAGATAAATTCGTTTATACCCGTCCACTTTTGTTTTTAAAAGCCTGGACCGGGATCCTATTTTGGCAAATAAAAGCCTGTAAACAGGGAATTTAAGCAGGTAGTAAAAAGCTAAATTTATTTTTTTCAGCATAATATGAACAAAGTAAACAAATTTTGCTCATACAGTTAATAACGAACTGAAGTTTCAATCAGATTAATCAGGTACCCGGAATTAATAATTAGTTAGGTACTCTGGTGCAGGATGCTAAATAACTAACTGCTCCAGTATAAAACTGCGCATATTTAAAATAGGCGTCGGTAAGTTGAATATTTTCAAGATATATTGTTATAGGAGCAGGGGGCTGATTAATTACTATTGTCATTTTAGTTTTCCCGGCGTCAGTAAAATTCCAGCTAGTTGTATAGGAAGAGCCTGAGTAATAATAAGTACCTGTATTATTGGTTGCAAATTTCAAAGAATCTGAGTCGTATGTGGTGCCAGCAACCCCCCTTTTATAATATTGAGTGGTATTGTTACCGAGTTGAATTCTTATTTCATCAGCTTTCCATGTCTTTTGGGTCAAAAATTCTTCTGTAGTTTTTGACGTTACAACTGGAGTAATAGGATCATCCTTCTTGCAGGAACAGAAGCCCAGTATTATTAATCCGCTAAAAATAACGACCTTGCTTATTTCATTAGACAGTTTCATAATAAAATGTTTGTTTGAAATTAACACAACCAATTTGTATTCATTACTTCAAGTGGAAATATTTTTTTACGGGCTAAATTCCAAACAATAGCAGGCATTTACTCATAATCCTGTTTATCTGTCTTATTTCTTTTATTTTTGACGATTAGAACCACTTACCGATTCGATATGAATATTTTTCAACGGCTATACATAGCATTCTTTAAACAGGAAGCAAAAAGGAAAATCTTTACAAAAGCATTATCTAAACTTACTCAACCTAACCTCTATCCTGAAACAGATGCGGATGCTGTTCATTTCAAACATTTCGGCCTGATAGGCGATATCATCTATGCCATACCTGCGATGATAGCCCTTGCTGGCGATAAAAAAATTCACCTGCATCTCCAAATCAACCAAAAATCGTTGTACAAAAAAAGCATGAAGCATGGTAATAAGGATAAAATATTAACCAATAAAAGTGTAGAGATGCTGGCTCCACTTTTACTTTCTCAACCTGGCTTTTCTGTTTGTGATATATTATCAACCCAGAAAATTGATTATGACCTTGATGAATTTCGCAAATATCCCTTTGATTACAATACCAGTCATATTTGCCGTTGGTACTTTCATATGTATGGCATAACGGCCGACCTGGGGAAGCCCTGGCTTACCGTTTCTCCGGATACATTATTTAATAATGAGATAGTTATTGCCAGAAGTTTCCGCTACAGGGCACCGGGTATTACCTATAATTTTTTACAGGAGTATGCTAATATTACTTTTATTGGGTTAAAAGAAGAGTATGACGATTTAAAACACTCCGTTCCTTCAATAAAATATAAAGCTGTTTCAAATTTTTTGGAGCTTGCAAAAATTATTGCCGGTTGCAAGTTTTTTATTGGCAATCAATCATTTCCTTTTGCCGTTGCAGAAGCCCTGAAAGTAAAAAGGGTGCTTGAAGTGTGTTTTGAATGCCCTAATGTGATACCCGAAGGCGCAAACGGATATGATTTTTGCTACCAACCGCAGTTTGAGAAAATAGTAGAACAGTTGAATAATAACTCCTGATTTCCATACTTAATAATGTTTTATAAACACTAAGTTATCCGATGGCTGTAAACGATGAAATAAAAAAGAAAGACTACTTCGCAAATAGAAATGTTGACGCAGCACTCTATTCTCAATATAAAATGCCGGGATATTTAACACCCTACTTCCAGGAAAAAGATAAAGAGCTGAACATACTGGATATTGGTTGTGGCCTCGGTCAGCTCCTGATTAACCTTAAAAACAGGGGATTTTCTAATCTATGTGGAGTTGATATAAACAAAGAATCAATTGAGATTTGTAAAAAAAACAACCTTGCTGTTGAAGAAATAACTGACATAAGAGAATATGCAAAAAAGAGTACTGTTAAGTTCGACAGAGTTGTAATGAGCCATGTATTAGAGCATATAGATAAAGAAATTATTATTGACACCCTGATTTACGTAAAAAAATACCTTTTAAAAGAAGGGGGGATATTTCTTTTAATGGTGCCCAATGCCCAATCACCCACCGGAGCCTATTGGCGATATGAAGACTTTACACATACAATCTTATTTACTGCTGGCTCCTGTTTATATGTTTTGAAATCAGCTGGGTTTACCAATATTGAGTTTATAGACCCCGATGGCACAAAACACTTGAACCCTCTAAAGAGATTTTTAATAAAGATATTGTTGAGTTACCACAGACTTAAAGAAAATTTTTGGAGCAAAATATTACAAACTTCTTTTCACAAAACAAGCCCCAGAATATACACTTTTGAATTAAAAGTGGCGGCAAGTTAATCAGTAGAGAAATTTCATTTCGCATATTGTTCCTCTTCCTTCAAAAATCCGTTTGCCAGAACTTCATCCTGCTCATGGAAAATGCATATGTCATAATGCCCCAACAAATTATTTTTGCCAAGTGCATAGTTATGCAGGCAAGCCATCTCAGAAACGTTTTGCATTGAGGTAACTAATAACAATCTTCCTATATGATCAAAATATGCAACCCTGTTATACCCATACTTACTAAACGAAAGAAGAGTAGATAACCCATCTTCATTGATTACTTTCATGTTTTCCGGGTTATATTCAAAAAACAAAACTGGCTGATATTTTTTTATCGTTTCAGTACAGCCCCGTAAGGCAATCGTATCAAAGCCTTCAATATCCAATTTTATTAGTTTAATTGTTGAACTATTAAATCTTTGCTCACTTAAAATTTCATCCACCGTCCTGAATGAAATTTTTTTACTGCCTGTTTTGGATGGAATAATGGTTGTATTAGTACCGCTATGTACCAACTCAGCATTCATTTCCTGTTTCTTTTCTCCAACAAATGTTTTAATGATTGCAACCTGTTGAAATTGCTTTGCATTTTCTTCAAGGTACTGATAAGAAATATCATCGCCTTCTATACCAATTACAGGAATATCAATAACAGATTTAAGGATAGCAATCGTATCCCCTACGTTCGCACCGATATCTAATGCTGTCATACCCGGATATTTTTTTGCTATTGCCCCGGCTAACCGGCCTATTATACTATTAAAATCAGGGTATAGGTTATATGTCCTCAGCAGTGTATTATGGCCAGGCATATTAATCGAATAGTTCCCAACATGGACAGTTTTTTTTAAGCTACTTTTTGAAGCATACCAGTCTTCTGTTTTAACAACATCATACCCAAATCTTTTTAAAAAATTTCTGATAATTTTTTTCATAATTAAAGTCTATAAGTAAACCAGTTGATCCAATGCTTTAACGACTGTATATTTGCTGCCCGGACATTAATATTCAATTTTTTATTACATGCTATCCTTGCTAAAAAAAATATCAAAAAAAATACTGGTCAGCACTATCTTCCGCCATATAAGAGCCAGCTATTCTCAAAGCGGTGAAGATATAATTATTAGTAATTTGTTTGCACGCCTTGGCATTAAAAACCCCTCTTATCTTGATATTGGTGCCAACGAGCCGGTTGCAGTCAGCAATACCTACCGGCTTTATTTCAGAGGGAGCAAAGGAGTATGTATAGAGCCTAGTCCTGTCATGTATAATAAACTTAAAAAAAAGAGACCAAGGGATATCTGCATCAACGCAGGAGTGGCTTTTGATGAAAAACAAGAAGCCGATTTTTATATTTTCCCTGAAAAGTTACATGGCTTGAATACCTTTTCAAAAGAAGATGCAGATTTTTGGGAACAAACCGGTACCAAAGAAATAGGTACACATAAAGTACAGCAGGTTATAAAAATGCCATTAATACCTATTAATGATTTAATCGGAAAACACTTTCACCCCCACCCTAATTTTATATCAATTGATACAGAAGGGCTTGATTTACCAATAGCAATGACCATTGATTTTGATAAGTACAAGCCGGAAGTCTTTTGTGTGGAGACCCTTGGATTCACTAAGGGAGGCAAAGAAATCAAAAAAGATAACCTGATTAGCTTCTTTGAGAGTAAGGGCTACTTTGTTTATGCAGACACTTATGTAAATACTATTCTTTGCCTCAGGGAAGCTTACAAAGACTTAGCCTGATTTACAGAAATAATACTGCGGAAGAACATATCATTTAATAGAGTATGCTAAGGCGGCGCATTGTTTCATTGTAATCGCTGAAATCATAATTCCCCAAATATTCCCCAGGAATTAAGAAAATACCTGTTCCCGGATAATAACCAGGAGGGAGCAGTGTTATCCCTTTATCAGGATAAGAAATTTTTTAACAGCCTCCGATTTAGCCCCATCTAGTTTATAGCTAAGGTGTAACGTGTAGTATTTTTTAAGGTCATAAATATCTGAACGAGAAGCAGCTATTACCTCATCAATATGGTTTAAACCCAAAGCATTAGCCTCGTTAAAGACCCGGATAAACTCTGCCGGCATTGGCTTTTTGCTTACCCAGACAGCAAATACGAATGGCAACCCGGTAATAGACCGCCACTCCGACCCCAGGTCATAAATGAAAGTAGAAATCTTCCGTTGTTCAAATGCCCTGTCGCCAATTACTAATCCGGCTGTCGTTCCTTTTATTTCCTGGCGGTAATCTTCATCTTTTGCTTCTACTATCTCCGGATTAATGCCCCAGTACTCTTTCATCAGGTATTTCAGCAAAGCAACAGAGGTGCGGCTCTGGTAATCCAGGTACACCCTTTTAATTTCGTTCATCGGCACTTCACTAAAAAGAGCAACAGAAGCAATTTCCCCTTCAGTTCCGATACAATAATCGCTTACAATATGATACTCCGGTAACTCAGGAAGAACAGCTACCGGCATCAGGCCCACATCAATCTCATTATTCAGCAGCATCTGTGCCACCCTGGCCGGGTAATCTCCGATAAGTTCAATCTGGCTGCTGATTGGTTCCTTTTCCAGCCCGTACAGCAATGGCTTTGTGTTTAAGTAATTAACGATGCCTACTCTAATCTTCTTCAATTCGGTTATTTTTGTGGCAGCAAAGGTAAAGTTTGAAGAGACTTCTTTAAAAACAAATCATGGAATTGACAGCACTCACATCCATTTCCCCCATTGATGGCCGCTATCGCAGACAAGTTCAGCATCTCGATGAATATTTTTCAGAATATGCATTAATCAAATACAGGGTGCAGGTGGAAGTTGAATACCTGTTGTTCCTGGAGCAAAAGAAGTTTTTCAAGCTTCCGGGAAAAACGATTAAACACCTTCAAAAGCTGGCCGAGGATTTTGGCCCCGAAGATGCACAGGAAATAAAGCAAATTGAATTTACCACCAATCATGATGTAAAAGCCGTGGAATATTTTCTGAAAAATGAACTGGAGAAAAGTGGTGGAGCAGCAGCAAAAGAATGGGTTCATTTTGGATTAACGTCGCAGGACATTAATAACACAGCCATTCCCCTGTCATGGAAACATGCTATAGAGTATGAATACCTGCCTGGGTTGTTGAATTTAAATGCACAACTAAAACTGCTGGCCATAGAATGGAAAGATATTCCGATGCTGGCTCATACACATGGGCAACCGGCCAGCCCTACTAAACTTGGTAAAGAAGTGATGGTATTTGTGGAAAGAATAGAAAATCAAATAGAACAATTTATCGGCATCCCTTTCTCTGGAAAATTTGGCGGTGCCACGGGCAACTTCAATGCCCATCATATTGCGTTTCCAAAAATTGATTGGATAAAACTGGCCAATGAGTTTGTTTCGCAACTCGGGTTAAACCGCCAGCAATTCACAACACAGATAGAACACTATGATAACCTGGCCGCTCATTTCGACTGTATGAAACGTATCAACAACATCCTTGCTGATTTTTGTAAAGATGTGTGGAGCTATGTTTCCATGGAATACTTCAAACAGAAAACAAAGAAAGGCGAAGTGGGCTCATCTGCCATGCCACATAAAGTAAACCCAATTGATTTTGAAAACGCAGAAGGCAACCTTGGAATGGCCAATGCCTTGTTTGAATATTTATCTTCCAAACTTCCGGTTTCAAGATTACAAAGAGATTTAACTGACTCAACAGTATTGAGAAATATCGGTGTTCCTTTTGCGCATACATTAATTGCTTTTCGTTCCATCGAAAAAGGCCTGGGCAAGCTGATCATTAACGACCAGAAAATTTTTGAAGATCTGGATAACAACTGGGCCGTAGTGGCGGAAGCCATTCAAACTGTTTTACGAAGGGAAAACTATCCCAATCCCTACGAGGCATTAAAAGACCTGACAAGGGTAACCCATAAAATTGATAAGAAATCAATTCACCAGTTTATTGATGGGTTAAAAATAAAAGAAGATATTAAAAAAGAATTAAAGAAAATAACACCACATAATTATACGGGGATGAGTTCAATTTCTTAACTGTTTCTTTTCACAATATATACCAGCACCTCCTTCTCTCCTTCCATCTTTGTTGTATGAAGTTTAAACCCCGCTTTCAGCAATACTTTTTGCGAAGCAATATTCGGCGTTTCAGTCACACCATATATTGCTGTCAACGGAGTTCGGTTATAAAAATAATTCACTCCTTCCTTCGTCACTTCCGATGCATAACCCTTGCCCCAATGCTCTGGCAAAAAAGAATAACCCAATTGTGTCTTCTCAATATCATCAGGAATAGGAATAATAACAAAGCATCCTATAAACAAACCACTGTGTATCTCTTCCACCGCCCAGTATCCTTTAAAATCTCTTGGTGATGCCGTCAAAATTTTCTCCTGCAAAAACGTATCACTCTCCTCTCTCGTCCGCGGCGGCCGTATGTATTGCATCACTTCTGCATTCCCCTGCAAAGCAAAATAATTACCATAATCCAACGAAGTAAAATGGCGAACTCTAAGGCGTTTAGTTACAAAAATGGTCATAAGAAAGTTACGAGTTTTGAGTTTCGGGGTTCGGCGTAGCTAAATACAGTGTCGCTATTCTCTCATTTCTGCGTAGCAGAAAAATCTGTGTTAATCCGTGTCCATCTGTGGCTAACCTGTATCCCTCATTGCCGAAGGCAATCCAATTCGTATTTAATTTGTATTCTTCGTGTTATTCGTTCCATTCGTGGCCAACCCGTATCTAAGCAACAAAATACAAATTTGAACGACGGAGGCACAAAGGCACAGAGATACACGGGGTTTTATAAATAGTTTTCTCCGTGCTGCTCCCTGTCACCCTGCCTCCGTGGTTCAAAACCTACTTATGTATTTCACTCGTAAAATGAAACTCAATCTCCGGGTTATTCGTCCGCTCCGTATTCAAAAACCACTCACTCTGCGCCAGGTACACCGGGTTACCATCCTTATCCTCCGCCGCATTCGCTTGCTTAAACCGCAGAAACTCCACCAGCTTCTTTGGGTCTTTCGAAGTAAGCCAGCAAGCCTTATAAAACGGCAGACTATTAAACACCACCGAAGCCCCATACTCATGCAGCAACCGGTATTGGATCACTTCAAACTGTAGCTCACCCACACAACCGATAATTTTTTTATTACCGCCAAACTGGGTGAATAGTTGTGCCACTCCCTCATCCGTTAATTGCATCAATCCTTTTTCCAATTGCTTCGCCTTCATCGGGTCTTTATTCTCCACTTCCTTAAATATCTCGGGGGAGAAAGAAGGAATACCGGAAAAATAAAAATTTTCCCCTTCCGTCAGTGTATCACCGATTTTAAAATTCCCGGTGTCAAACAAACCCACCACATCGCCGGCATAGGCATCTTCAATCACAGATTTTTCCCGGGCCATAAAACTATACGGGGCACTGAAACGAACATCCTTATCCAACCGCACATGATGAAAATATTTGTTCCGTTCAAACTTACCGGAGCACACCCTTAAGAAAGCAATCCTG
>JANNCC010000153.1:0-1673 GCA_031386125.1 Chitinophagaceae bacterium | reverse complement strand
CAGGCAGTAACTGCCGGAGTTCTGCAATTAAACCTTTCATTGCCTGTACCAACTATCTTTGGCGTATTGACGGTGGATAATGAGCAACAGGCCAAAGAAAGAATAGGAGGCAAGCATGGTCATAAAGGAGAAGAGGCTGCTTTAACAGCTTTGAAAATGATTTCTTTGTACTAAAAATAATAAAAGGGTTTCAAAAGATGGGTATCACCTGTTTTGAAAGGCCTTTTAAAAAAATCAAAATAAAACACCCAATTTTGGGATCACGGAAATTATGAACGTTCAATTATTTATACCATGTTTTGTAGACCAGCTTTACCCGGAAACTGCTTTTAATATGGTAAAGGTTCTGGAGAAATCAGGATGTACTGTGAGCTATAATGCTTCACAAACATGTTGTGGCCAACCAGCTTTTAATGCTGGTTTCCAGAATGAAGCCAAAACAGTTTGCTCCAAATTTATCAAAGATTTTAGTGGAAGTGATTATGTAGTAGCTCCAAGTGCCAGTTGTATTGGTTTTGTCAGAAATTATTATGGAAATCTTTTTGAAAATTCAACCAATCAAAGTGAAGTAAAGGATTTGGTGAAAAGAGTTTTTGAATTTTCAGAATTCATGCTGAATATATTAAAAGTAGAAGATGTTGGTGCATCACTTACTGGCAAAGCCACTTATCATGATAGTTGTGCAGGATTGAGAGAATGTAAAATAAAAGAGGAGCCAAGAAAATTGTTATCGCATGTGAAAGGATTATCGTTAACCGAAATGAAAGATGTAGAGACCTGCTGCGGCTTTGGTGGTACTTTTGCGGTAAAGTTTGAAGCTATATCTGTAGCAATGGCAGAACAAAAAGTAGAAAATGCATTAGCGGCAGAGGCAGAATATCTTATTTCAACAGATGTTTCCTGTCTGATGCATCTTCAGGGATACATCAATCAGAAAGGATACAAATTGAAGACGATGCACCTGGCTGATGTATTGGCTAGCGGTTGGTGAAAAGACCGGCCAACCCAGGTTCTCTATATTTGGAAATTCATTAAGATCGCCTTCCCGCAGGGAAGGAGGAATTTCACTTTCTCTTAGGAGTGGGTATTTTTTTTTCCGCTTCTGCTACTACTTCATAAATTCGAAACTATTTACTTTGATGAGTTTTATAGTATGTAAGGATATTAATGATCTAAGTCTCCCTCCGGGGACAGGGGCTTCACAACCCCGAAAAATAATCATACCCTTTTACATCAGCCCAGTAATCCGGTGTTCTGCTATTATCAAAATACATAAAGCCGATCCGCTTCAGGCTTTTTACACCATACTTTACGGGAATTATTAATCGTAACGGATAACCTTGATTAAGAGGAAGAGGTTTTCCATTCAGTTCATAACACAATAATGTTTGCGGATGCATTGCACTGCGCATATCAATCCCTACATAATATTCTTTGTCGGGAGTAGAAAGGCCAAGATATTGCATTGCCGATTCTTCACTCAATCCATAAGTGTTCATAAATTCAGAAAAACGTACGCCACCCCAATGGGTTATCTGGCTCCACCCTTCAATGCATTTAAAATTAAGGTTGGACAGACTGCTGACTGAAGGAGTGAGAGCCGATTCGTCTCCATCCGCGACATTTCTCAGTCGCTGCCAGGAGGCCGCGCTGGCGGCGAATGCGGTGTCGCA
>JANNCC010000129.1:0-1858 GCA_031386125.1 Chitinophagaceae bacterium | reverse complement strand
AATTTAATCACCAATGCGTTTTATGTAGTGGATGAAAAGAAAAAGTCGGGGGTTGAAAATTATGAGCCGACTGTTACTGTAAGTACTAAGAAGATGGGCGATAAAGTTTGTATCAATGTTAAAGACAACGGCAACGGCATTCCTCAAAAAATATTAGGCAAAATCTTTCAACCCTTCTTCACCACCAAGCCAACAGGCCAGGGAACGGGGCTGGGTTTATCATTGAGTTATGATATTGTGAAAGCACATGGCGGAGAGTTGAAAGTGGAGACGAAAGAGGGCGAAGGAAGTGAGTTTATTATTATGCTTCCCCAATAAAGATTTAATTTTTATAAGCAAATGAAATCAGTAAAAACCAAACCCAGTTATAAAAAGCTTTTAGCAAGTATTGGCTTTACCATTGAAACAGCCAGGCAAAATGCAGTAAAGGCAATCAACACCGAACTGGTGAAAGCTAATTGGGAAATTGGCAGACACATAGTGGAATTGGAACAGCAGGGGCAGGAAAGAGCAGAGTATGGAAGTGCTCTACTGGCAAGTCTTTCAAAGGATTTGAAGCATTTGTATGGCAAGGGATTAGGCAGGCGGAACATACTGGACATGCGTCGTTTTTATCTGGCCTTTTCAAAATGGCAGACAGTGTCTGCCAAATTAAGCTGGAGCCATTATATATCACTTATTAGTATTACTGATGATGTTGAAAGGAAGTTTTATGAAAAACAGGCCATTAATCAAAACTTATCAGTAAGGGAATTAGACCGTCAGATTAATTCTTCTCTGTTTGAAAGATTGGCATTGAGTAAAGATAAAAAAGGAGTATTACAGCTATCCGAAAAAGGGCACATCATCACACAGCCTCATGAAGCAGTAAAAGACCCCTATGTGCTGGACTTTCTGAAAATTCCGCAAAGTCACCGGATGACGGAGAAACATCTTGAACAAAAGATAATTGACAACCTGCAGCAATTTTTATTGGAACTCGGTAAAGGATTTGCCTTTGTAGCACGGCAGTTCAGGATTTCTCTTCGTAACAAGCATTACTCCATCGACCTTGTGTTCTATCACCGCATACTGAAATGCTTTGTCCTGATTGATCTGAAAACTAAAAAAGTAAATCATGGGGACATTGGCCAAATGAACCTCTATCTTAATTATTTCAAAGCCGAAGAAAATGTAGAAGGAGATGGTGAACCTATTGGCATCATTCTGAGTGCCGAAAAAGATGAAGTGATGGTAGAGTATGCCATGGGCGGCATCTCCAATAAAATATTTGTTTCAAAATACCAACTGTACCTTCCGGATAAAAAACAGTTGCAGAAAAAAATAAAAGCAATTATACATGAGAAATAAAGAAGGAGAAGTCTCAATATTCACCATTCTATTACCGCTATAAATAAACCAATGATAAAGAAACTAACATGCACCCTCCTTCTTGCTCTTGCAGCAAGCATAGGGTTTGCCCAGCAAAATAAAATTCCGTTTGAAAAATACGGCGTGGCCGAAGGCCTGCCGGAAGAAATAGCAATAACCCCTCTGCAGGATGACAAGGGTTTTATCTGGTTCGGCACACAAAATGGCCTGGTAAAATATGATGGCTACCGCTTTAAAGTATTTCAACATGCTTCAGATAAAAAGGATACCACCGGTATTCAAATAAGAAGTTCAGGAGGTGGGCTGCTAAAAGCAAAGGATGGTAAGATATGGATCGCTGAATCTGGAGATAATGGTGGAGTTAGTTGTTTCGATCCCGTTACTGAAAAGTTCAGAAATTTTTATCCCACAGGCAATACGGCTAAAGGTGCAGATCAAAGTACCAGTATCTTGTTATTTGAAGATGAAGCAGGAAATATCTGGTTCT
>JANNCC010000304.1:0-5284 GCA_031386125.1 Chitinophagaceae bacterium | reverse complement strand
GGTGACCATTATGGTCATCCATCTCAATATGTTCACCGCAATGTGGGCATCTGTGTGTTTTCTTTACCCTGTTCAGTCTGAACTCATCTATAAAACCGGCAGTGATGATACCGGCGGGCAAAGCAAAAAATGCTATACCTGTCAGCATGATTATACTTGATAATGCTTTGCCCAGAGCAGTTAAAGGATACATATCTCCGTAGCCTGTAGTGGTAAGTGTTACAACGGCCCACCAAATGGTGGCCGGGATGCTACTGAACTTACTTTCTGTTTCGCCGGGTGCAATGGCCTGGTGTTCTGCAAAGTACATAATGCAGGAAGCAATAATGATGAGGAAAACAGCCAGTACAAAACTCAATGCCAGTTCATTAGCCCTTTTTTTAAAAACATTGGCAATCATATGGGCCGGCTTGGTATAGGCTGTAAGCCTGAAAAGACGAAGAATCCGCAGCAGCCGCATCATTCTGAGTACCCTCAGGTCAAGTCCGATAAAGGCATGCAGGAAAGAGGGTATGATAGCTATCAGATCAATTAATGCACCTGGTGAAAGAATGTATTTGAAACGGCCCCATACGCTATGCTTGTATTTTTCCTCATGGTTGCTGCTCCATACCCTCAACACATACTCCAAAGTAAATATGATAACAGAAACCATATCGAAATAATAAAAGAAGGTTTCATATTTATCATGAATTGGTTTTACCGTTTCCAATATTACGGCTACTACATTCAGTACAATCAATACAATAATAGAAACGTTGATGACCTTATCCCAATGTTTATCACCCACTATTTCAGGGTGCAGCAGGCCGTGAACCTTTTTTTTGGTAGCATGGTACATGGGAAGCGACGTTTTGGTAAGCCTAAAGTTAGAAAATAAAAAACCCTTCCGTTATAATCAGAAGGGTTTTTATTAAAAACTAAAAAGAATAAATTATTGACCAGTCAGTTTTTTAGTCAATTCCATAATTTCTGCTGATTTAGCTGTCATATAATCAGCCAATCTTTTAGCATCTTCTGGGTTAGACATCAATTTTTGAGATGCAGCTGTTGCTTTTGCAGCAAGATCCTGTCCCATTGTACCCAACTCAGCCATTTTGGACATGTCTTTGCTATCAGCTGCTTTTTTATAAACAGCGATATAATCTTCGTAAGCTTTCACATAAGCTGTTACATCAGCATCGTTAAAGGTTGGAACACCCGGAACTGCTACTTCAGTTGTCGTCGTCGTTGTTGTGGTAGTGGTAGTAGTCTCTTCTGGCTTTTTCTCATCTTTCTTTTTGTCTTTACAAGATGTCATAACACCAACAAGAGCCAATACGGCAAACAATTTTTTCATTTTTTTTTGGTTTTAGGTTTTTAAATAATGGAGTGTAAACCTAAAATTTATTTTCAGAATAAGCGATGTTTTTTGCTAAATCGTTACTAACAAAGAGTAAAAGGAGCAAAAAAAGCGATAACTACTTAGTAATTAACGCCTTTTGAAAAATTTATTTATTCCAAACTTCTTTCCCGTAGCATTGCTTTCATCACTTTACCCAGAATGACAATCAGCTTTCCTTTCCATGGCATTGTTTGTATTTTTTACCGCTACCACAAGGGCAGGAATCGTTCCGGCCAACCTTTGGCCCCACCTTAATTGGCTCTTGTTTTACTGCTACTTCAGGTCCGCCACCCGGATCAAATTTATCTTTTTCATTGGCCCCATATTCCTGGCCTGCAGCATCTACCTCGTCTTTATTGGCTCGCATCTTACTCATGTCGGTTTTTTGCTGGCGGCCTTCTTTCAGCGAGGCATTTTCTTGCTGAACAGGGATGGAAGAATGAGAAAGGAAGGAAACAATGTCTTTGTTCACATCATTATTCATATTGCTGAACTGGTTGTAGGCCTCCATTTTATAAATAACTAATGGATCTTTTTGTTCCAGATAAGCGGTTTGCACACTTTGTTTCAAATCATCCATTGCTCTCAGATGTTCTTTCCATGCATCATCAATAACGGCAAGAGTAATTGTTTTTTCCAACGCATTCGAGAGTTCTGCTCCGCTTGTGCTGAGTGTCTTATCAAGGTTGGTCAATACATTAAGTGTCTTGCGGCCATCGCTGAAAGGCACAACTACATTTTCAATATGACCGCCTTGTGTCAGACGGATGTTTTTAAAAACAGGGATTGCATGTTTTTGCAATTCTGCTTTGTGACTGTTATACCTTTCTGTGGCTTCGGTATAAAGCTGGTCAACTAATCCATTTATATCGCCTTTCTTAAATTCTTCTTTTTCCAATTTTGTATCTAAACCAAAGTTGACGATACAGGCCATTTTAAATCCTTCAAAATCTTCCCCTTCACGGAAAGAATCTATCAGGCTTCCTGCAACGGCAGAGAAAGAAGTATCAATATCCAAAGCAAGGCGTTCGCCAAACAGGGCATGGTTACGTTTTTCATATACAGCATTCCGCTGTTTATTCATCACATCAACATACTCCAATAATCTTTTACGGATGCCAAAATTGTTTTCTTCCACTTTCTTTTGTGCCCGTTGAATACTATTGCTGATCATGCTGTGCTGTATCACATCGCCTTCTTTGTAGCCGAGTTTATCCATCAGGGATGCGATTCTTTCGCTACCAAACATCCGCATCAGATCATCTTCCAGTGATATGTAGAATTGTGAAGAACCTGGATCGCCTTGGCGACCTGCACGGCCCCGCAACTGCCTGTCCACACGGCGGCTCTCATGCCTTTCTGTACCAATGATAGCCAATCCACCGGCTTCTTTTACCCCTGGTCCAAGTTTTATATCCGTACCACGGCCTGCCATGTTGGTGGCGATGGTAACTGCACCGGGCAAACCTGCTTCGGCTACTACCTGTGCTTCTTTAGCATGTTGTTTTGCGTTCAGTACATTGTGCGGAATTTTTTTCTGTTGCAGCATTCTTCCTAGTAACTCACTTACTTCCACGGATGTGGTACCAACAAGACAAGGACGACCTGCATTGCGCAAGGCTTCTATCTCATCAATAACGGCTTTGTATTTTTCTCTTTTGGTCTTGTACACCAAATCCTGTTTGTCTTTCCTTATCATGGCGATGTTGGTAGGCACATTCACCACATCTAATTTGTAGATACTCCACAACTCTGCTGCTTCCGTTTCCGCAGTACCCGTCATGCCACAAAGTTTGTGATACATACGGAAGTAGTTCTGTAAGGTGATGGTGGCATAGGTTTGTGTAGCCGCTTCAATCTTTACATTTTCTTTTGCTTCCAATGCCTGATGCAGACCATCACTATAACGACGGCCTTCCATGATGCGGCCTGTTTGTTCATCTACAATTTTAATAGCACCATCAATTATTACATACTCCACATCTTTATCAAACATAGTGTAGGCTTTCAATAATTGCTGCACCGTATGGATGCGGTCAGCTTTCTGGGCATATTCATTTAATATCGCCTCTTTCTGATGTAATTTATCATCAGTATTGACGGTATTTTTTTCCACTTCGGCCAGCTTTACGCCAATATCAGGTAATACAAAGAATTCAGTATCCTCACCTGAACGGGTAATCATGTTAAGGCCTTTATCTGTCAGGTCAACTGAGTTGTTCTTTTCATCAATTTGAAAAAGCAGTTCTTCATCTACTATGTGCATGTGTCGTTGCTGATCCTGCAGATAGTAGTTCTCTGCTTTCTGCATTTTTACTTTTATACCCGGCTCACTGAGGAATTTAATTACCGGTCCATATTTTGGTAAACCACGGTGTGCCCTGAATAAAAACAAGCCACCGCCTTTAGCATCATCATCGCCTTCAGCAAAGCGTTTTTTTGCTTCGTTCAAGCAGTTACGGACAATACGTTCCTGTTCCTGTACCAGGTTTTGTATTCTTGGCTTTAATATGTGAAATTGCTGGTCGTCGCCTTTAGGTACCGGGCCGGAAATAATCAACGGCGTTCTTGCATCGTCAATCAATACGGAATCCACTTCATCCACCATCGCAAAATGATGTTTGCGTTGTACCATCTCGTCCGGTGTGTGCACCATGTTGTCACGGAGATAATCGAAACCAAATTCATTGTTGGTACCATAAGTAATATCGGCTAAATATGCCTTTCTTCTTTCTTCTGTATTAGGTTGATGTTTATCAATACAATCAACGGTAATGCCGAGCCATTCGAATATAGTTCCATTCCATTCCTGGTCACGACGGGCCAGGTAATCATTCACTGTTACAATGTGAACACCTTCGCCGGGTAATGCATTCAGGTAAGCAGGTAAAGTAGACACAAGGGTTTTACCTTCACCTGTTGCCATCTCTGCAATTTTTCCCTGGTGCAATACGGCACCACCAATCAACTGCACATCATAATGCACCATGTTCCAGACCACTTGTCCGCCGCCAGCTGTCCAGGCATTTTTGAAAATACAGTTGTCACCATCAATTTTTATATAATCTTTCTTTACGCTTAAGTCCCTGTCAAGCTGTGTTGCTGTTGAAATAATATCTGTGCTTTCTTTAAAACGACGGGCTGTTTCTTTTACTACCGCAAAAGCTTCTGGAAGAATTTCCTGAAGAATCTCTTCAATTTTTTTATCCCTTTCTTTTTTCAATTTATCCACTTCCTGATAGATGGCATCTTTGCCCATCAGATCATTAAAAGGAAGTTCTTCGGCTGCTGTATTTTTAGCCGCTATCTCTCCATCAAATTCAGACAGGTGTTCTTTTATACGTTGACGGAATTCCGGGGTTTTGCTACGCAGTTCATCATTGCTGAGCGATTGATAAGAAGCAAAAAACTGGTTGATTCTACCAACATAGGGCTGAATCTTTTTTACATCTTTCTCCGACTTGCTGCCGCCAAAAATTTTTGAAATAAAACCAAGCATGGTTGGGTATTTAGGAATTTGTAATTAGCCCCGCACAGGCGGGAGGATTTATGTTGTCAAAAAGGGTGCTACCAATTTTGTAAGCCAATTTGACAGCACTTGCCCCGTTTTATCAGGGGGTCGGCAAAGATAAGCCATAGCCGGGAGTTTGTTGTCAGCCATTTATGTCAAAAAGCAGCCTTTCTTTAGGGCAGTGGAACTACTTCCATTTTCCAGTTATTCAATTGCTTTTTTGAAATTTTTGTGCGGCCAAACCTGGTTATAACAGCACCTGTACCTGCTGCATAAAACATACCCCTGATAAACTCTCCGTTGCCCTGAGTGCCGGGAGTAACATAGCTGTAAAGGATTACTACGCCAAAAGCCAGGACACCACCAACAGTGGTAGCAGTACGAAAAAT
>JANNCC010000123.1:0-1595 GCA_031386125.1 Chitinophagaceae bacterium | reverse complement strand
CAAAAAAGGAACGGCGGTTTTAGATGTAGGGGCTAATTACGGGCAGATGTCTGTCACCTTTTCCAAATTAGCCGGGGAAGAGGGTGCCGTTTATTCATTTGAAGCAGAGCCTTATATTTATGAAATACTGAGCAAAAATCTTCAGGCAAATAATTGTAACAATGTAAAAGCCATAGCAGGTGCCGTTTACAATAAGAGCGGCAAAAAATTATTTTTCCCGGAGCCTGATTTTAAGCGATTTGATTCGTATGGCTCTTACGGCATTGATCCGGCAGCTAAAGAAGGCAGAATGGTTGAATCGTTGACGATTGATAGCTTACAGATCTCCGAACCAATAAGCTTTATGAAAGTGGATATACAGGGTAGTGATTTGTTTGCATTGCAAGGGGCAAAAGAAACTATTTTGAAAAACAAAATGCCCATTTTGTTTGAATTTGAACAGCAATTCCAGGAGGAATTTCTGACCAGCTTTAATGATTATGTAAATTTTACTAAAGAAATCGATTATAAATTTGCCGGGGTTTTTATGGGAATAAATTATTTAATTGTTCCAAATGAATAAGAAAATCCTGTTTGTCTCTCACCCAAAAAAGCAATGTGGTGTCTATGAATTTGGTAAAAGTATTTTCCAGGTAATTTCTGCTTCTACACAGTATCATTTCATTAAGGCCGAATGTAATTCTATCGATGAATTGCAGACCGAAATTGCAACACATAATCCTGCTGCAATTATTTATAATTCTCATCCCACAGTACTTCCCTGGCTTTGTACAAAAATCAGCAAAGGACTTTACCGTAATAATCTTGCAGGCATCAAAGCTGTACAAATTGGCATTATTCATGAAATAACGCAAACCGTTGCAGATACTGCAACAGGCTATGGTAATACGTTTATAACCGGCCCATCTCAAAAGAAAATAAATTCACTCTTTGGTTTTTATATTGCAGCCGATCCAACTCTTTTATTAAAGAATCCACAGGTATTTAAGACAGGAAGACTTTTGCCTGTGTACAATAAGCAAAAAGCTGAACCAGCTATTACTACCATTGGAAGTTTTGGTTTTGCTACTCCCAAAAAGGGTTTTGAAAAATTAGTTCAAAAGGTAAATAACGAGTTTGACCAGGCTATAATCCGTTTGAATATTCCTGCGGCTGATTTTGGTGATGCCAATGGAGAGAATGCGAAACTCATTGCAGCAGATTGCAGCAAACTGATAACCAAACCGGGTATTAAGCTGGAAGTAACTCACCGGTTTATGACAGATAGTGAATTGCTGGATTTTCTGGCAGGAAACAGCCTGAATGTTTTTATGTATGAGGATACCGAAGGAAGAGGTATTTCAAGCGCCATTGATAATGCTCTGGCTGTGAAAAGACCAGTCGCTGTTTCGCGATGCCCGATGTTCAGGCATATTCTCAACGCCAGTCCTTCTGTTTGCGTGGAGGATAATTCATTAAAAGCAATTCTTCAAAACGGGTTTACTCCTTTAGAGAAAATTACAAAAGACTGGACAACGAAAAACCTGCTTTGGGAATATGAAAGAATTTTACAGGCTATCTTTAACAGAATAGAGAATCCAGTAGTACAAAAAATG
>JANNCC010000118.1:0-9541 GCA_031386125.1 Chitinophagaceae bacterium | reverse complement strand
GTGTGTACCCGGAAGTAATTGCGAAGCATAAAGACCTGAAGATTGTATATACACCGATACATGGAACGGGAATTACGTTGCTGCCGCAGGTATTAAAGAAATTTGGTTTTGACAATGTTCACATAGTAAAAGAACAAAGTGCGCCGGACGGAAATTTTCCTACCGTAGCGTATCCCAACCCGGAAGAAAGCGAAGCGATGAGTTTAGGATTAAAATTGTCTGAATCATTAGATGCTGATATTCTTGCAGGCACAGATCCAGATGCTGACCGTATTGCGATTGGTGTAAAAGACTCTACCGGCAAATGGGTGCTGATGAATGGCAACCAGACAGCCGCACTTGCTTTTAATTATTTATTAGAAGCCCGGAAAGCAAAAGGAATAGCACAGGCGAATGATATGGTGATTACGACCATCGTTACTACACCAATGATAGATGCCATTGCAAAAGGAAATAATGTAGCCTGCTACCGGGTACTGACCGGTTTTAAATGGATAGCTGAAATGATACGGGCAAAAGAAGGAAAGGAAAACTATATTATCGGCGGTGAGGAAAGTTTTGGATTGATGATTGGGGATAAGATAAGAGACAAGGACGGCATCAGCGCAGTAGCATTATTATGCGAGATGGCTGCTTACGAAAAGGAAAAAGGAAGAAGCCTCTATGAAAAAATGATTAATCTGTATGTGGAGTACGGTCTTTATAAAGAGCACCTGATTTCAATTACCAAAAAAGGAATGGATGGCCAGCAGCAGATAGCTGCCATGATGGAAAGCTATCGCAACAATCCGCCAAAAACGATAAACGGAACTGATGTGGTGCAGCTGCTGGATTATGAATTGCAAAAAGGGATTAATCCGCAAACAGGAGCGGAGTGGAAAATAGATTTACCAAAATCTAATGTGCTGCAGTTTATATTAGCTGACGGCAGCAGTATTTCAGCAAGGCCAAGTGGTACAGAGCCGAAGATTAAATTTTATTTTAGTGTGAATACAGAATTGAATAGTGCGGAGGAGTATGATAAAGAGAATAAAAAACTGGATGATAAGATAAAGGCGGTGATTGGGGATATGAAATTATGAACTCTGATTTAAAATCTTTTATATTCAAAAAAGTAATAGCTATCGCTTTTTTCAAAAAGCAAACCTGGATAGACAAAATCCGAAGCTATGGCTATTTTTTCTTTTATGGTTGATTCTAATTTGTCCAATGATTCCTTTGTCCAGTTTTTGTTTTCAAGGGTTACTTCAATAGCATTTGGCAATGGATTTTCATCAAGAACTTTGGACCAGTCATTATTGCCATCAGTCAGGTATTTCTTTTTTGCATGTTCTTTTGATATAAAGGAAGCAGATAAGATTCCGGGTATCGTTATTAGAATTGCCGAATCTTTTGAAAAAGAAAAAGGTTCAGTATAATCTCCGGTCATATAAACTTGGCCTGTAAGAGAAGATGGCTTAAGCAATTCGGTAAGATTTATTTTAAGATAACCAGCTTTTGATTTTGTCAAATGTTCCTTCAATGTATTTGACAAAAAATCAGGCAAAGCAGTGCTTGCTTCGTTTATGGAAACTTCTATAGGGTCAGCTTCTCCTCTTTTTGCACCTTTTAGTGTTAAAATAAATGAATCTTTTTCTGAAATTGCTTTTGATGCTTTTTGAATGCTGATGTAATCAATGCCTTGTGTAAGGTTTGTCCATTTGGCTTTTTGTAAATTTTCCAAAGTCATTTCCTTTTGTTTGCATGATACAAACAGGGAAGAAAGAATTACTATCAGCAGAAAGGGTCTCATTTGATAAAAATAGAATTTTCCCGGTAACTTAATCACTTCATGCTTCTTATCTTGCAGCCTCATTTATGAGACCCACCGACGACACTTACCGCCACAAAGGCCTTCGCAAAAAGTTAGTGCAGCTTATCCATTCCAAAGGTATTACGGATGACAGGGTGTTGGATGCAATTTTGGAGGTACCCCGTCATTTTTTTCTGGATTCTGCTTTTGATGAAAAAGCTTACGAAGATGTGGCTTTCCCGATAGGAGAAGGGCAAACTATTTCACAACCTTATACGGTTGCTTATCAAAGTCAGTTGCTGGAGATAAAACCGTTTATGAAAGTACTGGAAATTGGAACGGGTAGTGCTTACCAGGCCGTAGTGCTGGCAGAAATGGGGGCGCAGGTTTATACGATTGAACGGCAGAAGAAATTGTTTGACTCCAACAAGACGTTTGAATTTTTAAAGAAATATAATTCCATCAAATTCTTTTATGGTGATGGCTACCAGGGCTTGCCAACTTATGGGCCGTTTGATAAAGTAATTATTACAGCTGCAGCACCTGAGATTCCGCAAAAATTAATCGAGCAATTAAAGCCCGGCGGTATGATGGTCATCCCACTTGGTGCAGGTGATACACAACAGATGATGCGGATAACTAAGCTAGAGAATGGTGCATTGAAAGAAGAAGTGTTCGACCATTTTTCTTTTGTGCCGATGCTGGGGGGGAAGGAGAGTTGAGTCGTGAGTCTTGAGTTAGGAGTCGTCGTAATTTGTTTTAGATTCATTTATACAGGCAACATTCTTAAATGAAAGGGGACTGGCTCCCGACTAACGACTCTCTACTCCGAACTCATTACGCAAATTGCTCCAACAACTCAATCCGCTTGTCAATCGGTGGATGCGTCGCAAACATATTATCCCAAGATGCAGATTTATGCACAGATGGTTTTGGGTTGTCAATAAACAGTTGTGCTACATCACGGCTTTCTACAGCTTCGATCAACGGGTCGCCGGAAATTTTTCGTAAGGCATTAGCAAGGGCATACGGTTTTTTGGTTATTTCAGCGGCACCGGCATCTGCCAGGTATTCTCTTTTGCGACTGATGCCGAAGCGAAGCAATATGGAAATAAAATAAGCTACGGCTGTAATGACAATGGCTATTAAGATAATAGCACCGCTGCCTTTACTGTCCTTGCTTTTTTTACCAGAACCTGCAAAACGAAGACTACGGAATGCCAGTTCGGCAAGGAAGGCAAAAATGCCGACGAAAATGATGGACACTATCAGCAGGCGAACATCCCTGTTTTTAATATGTGTGATTTCATGGGCAATTACTCCCTCCAGTTCATCATCATCTAACTTATTAATAATGCCTCTTGACAGCGACACAGAATAACTGCGGGAGTTAATACCACTGGCAAAAGCATTCAGGGAATCATCTTCAATGATATAAACTTTCGGCATAGTCATGCCCTGTGAGATGCAAATGTTTTCTATCAGGTTATATACCCTTTTGTTTTCTATCCTGTCCAATGGCTTACTACCGGTAGCCATGCGGATAAATGCAGAGTGTCCGACCCATGCTATCAGGAACCATACACCAACTGCTCCCAGCACAACCGGCATAGCCTGCAGAAAAAGTATATCCGGGTCTTCTTTATGTTCACTTTGAAGAAAGTAAATTAAAGCATAAAGCATTCCCAGCAGTAATGCCGGGAATGCTATTAATAAAAGAACAGAGTTAAGATTATTTTTCCTGATTTGTTTGTCCAGGCCAATGTATTCCATCTGCTGTTAGAATTGAATTTTTGGCGGTTCTTCCATTTGCTTCCTAGTATCTGTACCGAGGTCGAACATAATCTCCCGTTGGAAACCAAAGTTCCTCGCAATCAAATTACTTGGGAACGATTCAACTGCATTATTGTATTCTGTTGTGGCAGCATTGAAGAAACGTCTTGAAGCGGCCAGTTTGTTTTCGATATCACTGAGTTCTTCCTGCAATTGCAAAAAGTTTTGATTGGCTTTTAAATCAGGGTAAGCCTCCACCTGCACTTTCAATCCGGTAAGGGCGGCTGTCAGTTGTTGTTCTGCTACAATTTTGCCATCAATCGTAGTGGCAGCCATAGCAGCACTGCGGGCCTCGGTTATTTTTGTTAATACTTCTTTCTCATGACCTGCATAGCCTTTTACGGTGTCCACCAGTTGTGGCACCAGGTCATGCCGCTGACGTAGTTGCACATCAATATCAGCAAATGCGTTTTGTCTCCTGTTTCTAAGGCGAACTAATCCATTATACAGGCTTACAAGCCAAATAACAAGCAGGACGAGAATACCGACTACAATTAATACTGGCATAGTTGTTTATTTTTTAATAGACATTGAAATTAGCGAAAAACAACGTCCCGCCTGAAAATTGGCCATAAAATTCCTGTTACAATTCTTCTTATCTTGCCTCAATCATTTTTTGCCTATGCGTATTGTTCCTTTTGCCATTTCAACGGTTGTAACTGCCGGTTTAGTTTTTGCACTCAACCGTCCGCTTGGGCCACTGCCCATGCCTGCAGGTAAGTTCTTAAGTCCGCAGCATGGGTTTTGGCAAAATGCCGAGCCGTCATCCACCAGTTTTGATGCAGACCTTTCCTTATCTGGTTTAAAAGGCAAGGCTGAAGTGTATTTCGATGAACGGTTAGTGCCGCATGTGTTTGCGGAGAATGACGAAGATCTGTATTTTATACAGGGTTACCTGCATGCCAAATTCCGTTTGTTCCAGATGGATTTGCAAACCAAAGCTGCTGCAGGCCGGGCCAGTGAGATTGCGGGTAAAAAAGCTATCAATTTCGACAAAGAGCAAAGACGATTAGGAATGGTGTATGCAGCAGAAAATGCCATGCGGGAAATGGATAAAGACTCCCTATCAAAAAAAGTGTTTGATGCTTACACTAACGGAGTTAATTCTTATATCAGTTCGTTGAAGGAAAGTGAACTGCCGGTAGAGTATAAATTGCTGGATATAAAACCAGAGAAGTGGACAAATTTCCGAACGGCGTTATTATTAAAGATGATGGCAAAGATGTTGTCATCCGGCACGGAAAATGATTTGGCTAATACAAATGCAAAAGCGGTTTTTATTCCGGATGAATTGAGAATGATGTACCCACAGGTGCCAGATTCGCTGGAACCGATAGTTCCAAAAGGAACAACATTTGACAAACCGGGAATTGTTCCTATCAAACCGGCGAGTGCCGATTCATTATACTTTAATAATAAAGAAATCATTGCAGCCCGGGAAATTTCAAAACCTGATATCAATAACGGCAGCAATAACTGGGTAGTGGCTGGCAGTAAAACGCAAAGCGGTTCCCCGATTCTTTGCAATGACCCGCATCTTGAACTCTCGCTGCCTTCTATCTGGTATGAAATACAATTGCAAACACCTGTTACTAATTCGTATGGCGTTTCATTGCCCGGCAGTCCTTTTGTTATAATTGGATTTAACGACAGCATCGCCTGGGGGGTTACCAATGCACAACGGGATGTAAAGGATTATTATGAAATAAAATTCAAAGACAAAACAAAAGAAGAATACTGGTTTAATGGTAAATGGGAAAAAACAACCCGTAAAGTGGAAACCATAAAAGTAAAAGGCGGAAAAGATATTATTGATACAGTGGCATACACTGCTTTCGGGCCGGTCATGTTTGATGAAAGTTTTTCCAATGAGTTGTCCAATAAAAGAAATCTTGCTGTTCGCTGGGTGGCGCATGATGCCAGCAACGAGGCCATTACATTGTACAAACTGAACCGGGCAAATAATTATGACGAGTATGCAGCTGCTATCAGCAAATTTGATTGTCCCGGTCAGAATTTTGTGTTTGCTTCTAAAACAGGTGACATTGCTATCTGGCAGCAGGGGAAATTTCCGGCACGGTGGGACAGGCAGGGATTGTATGTGATGCCGGGAGAAGACAGCAGCTACATGTGGCAGGGATTTATTCCGCAGACAGAAAATCCGCATAGCAAAAACCCTGAAAGAGGATTTTTAGAAAGTGCTAATCAACGACCGGTTGATTCTACTTATCCTTATTTTATTCCCGGTAGTTATATTACTGCAAGAGGGATTACTATTGAGAGAAAATTATCGGCCATGAATGGCATCACTCCAACTGATATGATGCAGTTGCAGAGTAATTATTTCAATACAACAGCAGAAGATGTAAGAAGCATTTTGCTGGGCTATGTAAAAGAGAATGAATTGAATGCAGCAGAGAAAAAATACCTTGACCTGTTTAAGAATTGGGATTTAATGGCTTCGCCGGATTCAAAAGGGCAGACGGTGTATCAATGCTGGATGGATAGTTTGATGGCAGGTATCTGGAAAGATGAACTTTCAAGGACAAATCCAATGTCGCCATGGCCATCGGAACAAACAACTATGGAGTTGCTGAAGAAAGATTCAGCAACGAGATTTATCGATGATATAAACACCACACAAAAAGAAACACTGTTTGATGTAGTAACAACAGCATTGAAAAAAGCATCAACTGATTTGGTAAAAGATGAAGCAGCAGGAAAATTAGAATGGACGAAATTCAAAAATCCTACTGTGTATCATTTAATAAAAGACATAAAAGGATTTGCCAGACCAGGACTGAACGTTGGCGGAGCTGGTAATATAGTAAATGCAGTTACCCATAGCCACGGCCCAAGCTGGCGGATGATTGTGCAAATGACAACACCTACCGAAGCTTATGGTGTCTATCCCGGTGGGCAAAGTGGTAACCCTGGCAGTAAATATTACGATGATTATCTTGACAATTGGGTGAATGGAAAGTACAACAAACTTTGGTTTATGCGGGATGGGGATAGAACAGATAAGAATGTGAAGTGGGTGATGAAGTTTGGGAAAGGGTAGTGATTTAGTGTGGAGTAGGGAGTGGGCAGACAGATTAAAAAATATTATTGGGGTGGAAATTATAAAATAATTGTATGAAATTTTTAGTTGCAATATTGTTAACTGCATTGCTGGCTTTTATCAGCGGTTTATTTCTTCCCTGGTGGTGCATAGCCATTACTTCTTTGCTGGTTGCAGTATTAGTCCATCAAAAGGCAGGTAAGGCATTCCTTTCAGGGTTGCTCGGGGTTTTTATTTTATGGGCTGGCCTTGCCTGGTGGATTGATATGAAGAATAATGGAGTCTTATCTAAAAAAATTGCATCGGTACTTCCATTGGGGGGCAATTCTTTAGTGCTGATTTTAGTAACCGGTCTTATTGGTGGATTAGTAGCCGGCATGGCAGCCATGAGCGGCAGTTTTCTCCGTGCTTCCGGCAAATGATGTTAAATGTTTCCAAACAAGAGGTATTCTTAATACTAAAAGCCGGTTGCCCAAGTTATCTTGTAGCACTGTTATATGAGACAAATCCCCTTCATCATTGCTTTCTCTGTTTGTTCACTGATAACTTATTCTCAAAAAATCAAAGGTGTTGTTACAGATAATAATGGCAAGACATTGCCTTTTGCCTCCATTTTTATAAAGGAAAACAACAAAGGGACTAATGCCAACAGCGAAGGGAAGTATGCATTAAAACCGGAGCCCGGACAATACACTTTGGTTTGTCAATATGTAGGTTACAAAAAGGAAGAAAGAAAAATTACTGTTGCCAATGATGATATTGAATTGAACTTTATCCTTACAGTGCAGGAAATGACATTGAGTGAAGTAATTGTAAAAAATGGTGAAGACCCGGCCTACCAGGTTATCCGCAATGCCATTAAGAAAAGAGCTTATTACGAAAGTCAATTAGATAAATTTGAATGTGAAGTTTATTCTAAAGGGCAAATGCGGGTAAGAAATTATCCTAACAAATTCTTTGGGCGAAAAATTGATTTCGAAGATGGCGATACCAGCAAGCAAAAAATGCTTTACCTCTCAGAGACCGTATCTAACTATTCTGTTGACAAACCCAATAAAGAAAAAATAGAAGTCATTTCATCCAAAGTAAGCGGACAAAGCGATGGCTTCGGATTAAGTGCCCCACGGTTCTTTTCTTTATACAACGACAATGTGTTTATTGGGGAGAATCTGAATCCCCGTGGATTTGTATCACCTATTGCCGGAAATGCACTGAATTTTTACCGCTATAAATTAGAAGGAACTTATTTCGAAGATGGCAGGGAAATTTCTCATATTAAAGTAACACCTAAAAGAAAGTATGAGCCGCTGTTCAGCGGTTATATTGATATTGTAGCAGATGACTGGCGGATTCATTCTGCTCAGCTATTGCTTACTAAAGCATCGCAGATGGAACTGATGGATACATTAAGTATTGAGCAATTGTATCGTCCGTTGAATAAAGATGTCTGGTATATTTCCAGCCAGGTAGTTTACCCGGCGGTCAAAATATTTGGTTTTGATGCTTACGGAAGTTTTGTAAATATCTACTCCAACTTTAATACAGCGCCGCAGTTTGATAAGAAAACTTTTAACAATACTATTTTAAAATATACTGACAGTGCTAATAAGAAAAGCAATGAGTATTGGGAGAAAACAAGACCGGTTCCATTGATGGCAGATGAAATAAAAGATTATAAACGAAAAGACAGCCTGGAACTGGTAAGAAAAGACCCACGGTACCTGGATTCTTTAGAAAAGATCCGGAATAAAGTAACAGTGATGAATATTTTGTTACTGGGGCAAACATTCCAGTCGGAAAGAAAAAAAACGTCAATTAGCTATCCGTCATTATTTGAGTTGGTCAGTTTTAATCCGGCAGAAGGGTGGGTGGCCAATCCATCTTTTGTATGGAGAAAAAGGTTAGATACTACTTCCTCTGGCCGCAGGAGTATCTCCATCGCACCAACACTGCGCTATGGGTTTGCCAATAAACATTTCAATCCTCATCTTACGGCTGGATATACATATGGAAAGAAATATGCCACCACTATAACACTATCAGGCGGTAAAAGGGTTTTCCAGTTTAATAATAACAGTCCAATCGGACAGCGGGGTAATACTATTTCATGTTTGTTAAGCGAAGAGAACCGGATAAAAAGTTATGAAACTTTTTATTTCCGCGGAAGTTTCAAAAAAGGGGTTGGTAATGGATTTTCTCTTCTTACTGGTTTTCAATACCAGGACAGGATGCCGCTTGATAACACAACAGATTACACCTGGAGAGATAAACCCAATCGGGAGTACACTCCCAACTATCCCAGCGACCTTATTTCGGAAAATATAAAACGACACCAGGTTTTTATGGCAAT
Organism: Chitinophagaceae bacterium; assembly: GCA_031386125.1. Lineage (GTDB taxonomy): Bacteria > Bacteroidota > Bacteroidia > Chitinophagales > Chitinophagaceae > JJ008. The sequence goes on along the minus strand of JANNCC010000118.1, from coordinate 502 downwards.
GGTTGGTTTTACCTGGCAGCCCGGCGCAAGGTATATTGAACTGCCCGACAGAAAAATCAATATCGGCTCGAAGCACCCGGTTTTTTCAGCGGAATATATTCACGGCGTTAAAAATATATTTGGCAGCGATGAAAGTTTTGGCAAATGGAAATTGGGTATAACGGATGACATTAATTTCAAACTACAGGGTAAGTTTCGTTACAGGTTAGGCATTGGCGGGTTTACAGATACAGGAATTAATGTGCAGGTGCCGGACTACAATCACTTCAACGGAAATATTTCTACGTTTGCTACTGAGTATCTCAATAGTTTTCAATTGTTGCCTATCTACCAGTTCAGCAATATTTCCCGGTTCTATGCACTGGCACATATTGAGCATAATTTCAAAGGATTTTTAACCAATAAAATTCCAGGGATAAAGAAATTGAATCTTTATTTATTAGCCGGTGCCAAAGGCATTTACATCAATAGCAAAAAAAATTACTACGAAGTATTTGCTGGG
>JANNCC010000112.1:0-2257 GCA_031386125.1 Chitinophagaceae bacterium | reverse complement strand
TGGTCTAAAAATTGCATAAAAAATAAAAAATACTTTATGAAAAAAAATTTACTATTCTCTGTTGTTTTATTGCTTCTTACTGCTGCCAACTATGCGACCGTTCATGTGGTGCTAGTAGCAAACTTTCAATTCTCACCAAGTAGTATGAATGTATTTGTGGGTGACACAGTAAGAAGCAATAAAACAACAGAGAGTAGTAAATTTTTTTTCATAAAGTATTTTTTATTTTTTATGCAATTTTTAGACCACCGATAAGGCTTTTTTTTGCTAACTTAATTTGGGGGCTCTGTTTGATTTTTAAATATTTTCGGAGTTGTGTAACTAAACGATTGAAAATAATGCTGTTGGGGGAATAAACCTATCGGCCAAAAAAATAAATAATATCTACACCGAGTCACGTGAAATTTTCTCAAACAAGACCAAATTTCTTTCACTACTGTTATTTATTGTCACTCTGTCAAAGGCATAATATTTGCACTGTTTATCGGATGAAAAAATTCTACTTGCTATCTTCACAATATTATTCTCCGATACTTATTTTTCTTCTTTGCCTTGGCTTAAGCAACGCTTTAACAGCTCAGAGTGGCGTTTATGATCCCTCCTTCGGGAGTGGCGGCAAAGTTATTTCGACTTTTGACAGCATAGATGCCGGTGTCCGTACCCTTGTTCTACAGGCGGATGGTAAATTGATAGTGGCAGGTTCAGGGGAATACTATCCTGAAGCACGATTTGTTATAGCAAGGTACAATATCAACGGCACCCCCGATGCCACATTTGGCACAGGCGGCATGGTTACTTTAGTGCAGCCCGACGCTACCGATGCCGTACAATCACTGGCTATGCAGACTGACGGGAAAATACTGGTAGGCGCATTCCGTCATACATTTGATTCCGCTACACAAATCTCCGATGCAGACTTTTACCTGATTCGCCTTTTGCCCAATGGCACCTTTGACAGCAGCTTTGGGACCAATGGCGAGGTAATCACCGACCTTGCAACATATTCAGGTGATGTGCTTCACAAAGTTATTATCAAGCCCAACGGCAAAATAGTAGCAGGGGGGTATGTGAACGATGTCACCGGCAATGATGCCTATGGTCTTGTGCAGTACAACCCGGACGGGTCTCTTGACAACACATTTGGAACTAATGGAATTACAGTAATCTTAGTGCCTCAACAACAGGAAGGGAAAGGCACTATTGCCTTATTGCCTAACGGAAAAATACTTGCTGGTATCACCACAGTTAATGATACCTCCTTTTTTTATGAATATGGGCTAATCCGCTTCAATGCCAATGGACAGCCTGACGGCACATTTGGCAATGGTGGCGTTTTTCATCTTGGTGGTTTAAACTACATGCACAGTGTCCTTCACGACATGACGGTGCAGCCAGATGGCAAAATTGTATTAACCGGCGAAACCCCTAGTTTGACCGTTTCAAACACACTAATTGGAACTGTTCGGCTAGATAGCACTGGGGCATACGATAACAGTTTTGGTGACAATGGGGTTGTACGCACACACATTTCCAGCGGACCTTACACTCCCGAATCGGGCACTTCTTTATTAATTCAGCCAGACGGTAAGATACTGGTAGGTTGCACGTTAGACAATTCTATCAACTCAATGGATGCTGACTTTGCCCTAATAAGATATGAATCCAATGGTACCATAGATGATACCTTTGGAAAGCATGGAGTTATCATAACTGATTTTGATAATCTTGGCGACTTTAGCACTGCTGCATTGTTACAGCCCGATGGCAAGGTAGTGCTTGCAGGCTCCGCAGAAACTCAAACCATGGGGGTAGCTTTTGGCATAGTACGTTACCTAAGCAATGCCCGCCTGTATTACAATATGCTCAAGGGATCAGTATTTGTTGACAACAACCGGAATGGCACAAAAGATGCCGGAGAAGAATACTTTACAAATGCTTCCGTAACTGCAACTAAAGGTAATGACACTTTGCGGTTGACAACAGGGAGCGGCCAATTTGATGTGGACATAGATACAGGGTTTTATATTGTCAGACCAGCCAACAACATGTCGTACTACACGGCGGTTCCTGCATTGCAAAGTATTAGTAATACCGGCTACTTTAATACCGATAGTATTTCTTTTGGAATGCAGCCTATTCCCGGCATTAAAGACCTCTTTGTCTATATGGTTCCGCTTGACCCTGCACGGCCCGGCTTTGGCCACGACTATAAAATCGTATATATCAACAAGGGCACAGACACTATTGCCAACGGATA
>JANNCC010000101.1:0-2972 GCA_031386125.1 Chitinophagaceae bacterium | reverse complement strand
TCCAATTTCTGGAGAAAAGCCCTGAGCTGGAGGTGCAGGTGCAAACGGGTTGAAAGAGTTGAAAACAAGTCGCACAGAGAAGAAAGAGAAAAGGAGTTGTTTAAGTGTATTCTCTTTCCCTCATTTACTCTGGGCGATTTTGTAAGAATCCGCCGACTGGCTCAAGTCACCCGTCGTTTTAGCAGTTTTGTAAGCTATCTGACATCTTTGGCTGACAAGTTTTACACAAATCCACGTCAGTACAGCATGATAACCTAAACGGACTTAAATTTGCCCTCCTTTATCAATTAAAACAAAAAAAAGTAAAATGGCAAAAGAGTATACTGATTCAAATTTTCAGGCCGATGTGCTGGCTTCAGATAAACTGACTGTAGTGGATTTCTGGGCAGAATGGTGCGGCCCCTGCCGTGCTATCGGACCGGTAATTGAAGAGCTAAGCAAAGAGTATGATGGAAAAGTAAACATAGGTAAAGTAAATGTGGATGTAAACCCGCAGATATCTATGAACTATGGCATTACGTCTATCCCTGCAATTCTTTTTATAAAGAACGGACAGGTGGTTGATAAATTAGTAGGTGCACAACCCAAAGGAAACTTTGTTAAAAAGATTGAAGCGCATATTTAAGCTTCTCCTATAAAAACATAACCCCGTCTAGTTTGAAATGAGACGGGGTTTTTATTTACCCATCATAGCTTCAGCGTAGTTGGGTTTACCCACCTTCGCATTCTCCATTGTTAAAACTCCGAAGGATAAATTAGCATAAGTGGGTTAATAGTATAACTGCTTATATCTATTAGACATTAAAAAATACAATTTTGTACACGGATAAAACGGATTGGATAGATGAACACAGATTATTTTGATAAATCAAAAATCTGGATTTCTGCGTAGCAGAAAAAGCCCCGCCTGAATGACTCAGTCGGGCAAGTGTGTTCATCCGTTTAGTCAGTGTATCCGTGTGTAAATAAAGGCAAGTAGAAACGCTGGATCTACCAGAGGGGTTGGGGGAAATGCAATTCCAAAAGATCTTTACTTCACTATAAAATTTCCCTTATAATCCTTGATAATTGAATACGCTTTTTCCAGGTAGGGCTTTTCTGTATAAGCATTCTCAAACACATGAACCCAGAAACGAAGCTCAGTATACCAAATAATAGGTTTTGAAATACCATCCTCAAAATTTTCGGCATGCCCCGCGGCCATAAAATCCATTTCATAAGCATCATAAGTATGCTTAAGCAACGAGAGCAATGTATCCGGATTACTGTCGGCAAACTTTTTACTTAATTCAATTATATAGTGCAATGAATCAGTCAATGAATCGCCTGATCCACGGTTTCTGATTTGTAACAATACAAGGCTATCGCTCTGCACACCCAATTTCCTGTTTTGATTAACACCCGTCATATTTTCCGGATTCATGGGAGAAGAACAGGAATAGGTGGTAACTATAGAAATACTTAAAAAAAAATACAATGGCAGGCTAGTACTCTTTTTCATAAAAATTTTATAAGCATTCTGTTTCTATCAATAAAAAGATTTTCGCTGGAAAAATAATTTCATGGTTAATGCTTAACCGCTGCCACATCTTTTGGATTGTGTTTATACTTAAACACTGCCATGAATAACACAGCAATTACCAGTGCATAACCAGCAAAAGTAAACCAGATATTTTGCCAGTTTTTAGAACCCTCTGTATTGGTAAAGTAGTCAACTACTTTGCCTGCAAAAACTCCACCTAGAATGGCACCAAGTCCATTAGTCATCAACATAAATAAACCTTGTGCACTGGCCCTTATTTCAGGTTTCGCTTCTTTATCTACAAATAATGAACCGGATATATTAAAGAAATCGAAGGCCATTCCGTATACAATCATGGATAATAAAAGCAGCCACAATCCTGAACCCGGATTACCGATACCAAATAAACCAAACCTTAATACCCATGCCACCATGCTGATAAACATGACCTGTTTGATACCAAATCGTTTCAGGAAAAATGGTATCGCAAGAATGAAAAGTGTTTCAGAAATCTGGGAAAGAGATATAAGTATGTTACTGTGCTTTACGGCAAAGCTATTTGCATAATCAGGAATTTTTCCGAAATCGCCAAGGAACGGATTGCCAAACATATTGGTTATCTGCAAAGCAGCCCCCAGAAACATGGCAAACAAAAAGAATTTCGCCATCGTAGAACTTTTAAATAATTGAAAAGCATCCAGTCCCAGACGACTTATAAAAGATTTTTTTTGTGCTGATTTGCTAATTTCCACCGGAGGTAATGTAAAACAATACAAGCCAGTGAATATACCCGCTACTGCAGCAAAATAAAACTGATTGTTATTTTTTGTCCAGCCTAATAAATCTACAGCCCACTCAGCTACTATAAAACCAACTGTTCCCCATACACGGATGGGTGCAAAAGCTTTCTGTATATCAAAATTCCCTTTACTCAATAAGCTGTAAGAAACCGAATTGCTTAAAGCAATAGTGGGCATATAAAAACAACTTACCATAAAAATGGCCCAGTACATATCGCCGGCATTGTGAACAGTGCTGGCATAGTACAAGGCTGCTCCCCCAAGAATATGACAAAGACCCAGCACAATCTCAGCCCTCAAATATTTATCGGCCAGAATACCCATGAGTGCAGGCATAAATAAAGATGCCCACCCCATACTGCCATAAGTATTTCCGATTTTGGAACCAATGTTGGGTTCGCTGCCAAAACTGACAAACATATACCCACCCAGCGAAATAAGCCAGATGCCCCAAACAAAAAACTGCAAAAAACTTAAGCCTGTTAATCTGAGTTTTAAATTCATATCCCTGTTTTTACGTTATTAAAGCACTCAAAAGGAAAGATAAGGATTTTAGGGACTTTAACCGCAGAGGCGCGGAGACGCAGAGCAATTAAACAGCCTTTTGAACCACTAAGTCACTAAGACACGGAGGCACAAAGAATACAGTT
>JANNCC010000079.1:0-2231 GCA_031386125.1 Chitinophagaceae bacterium | reverse complement strand
CCGCTTCGAAAGCTGGTAGATTTAATCCTGAAAATTCTTTGTATTTCGCTGCCATAGCCGTTTTAAAATGGTGGCGAAGTTACGGAAATAAACAGCCGGTTTAGTTACAGATTGGCACAGATTACGAATCTGAATGTCGGGAAAGCAAGTAAAGGGGTTTTAGCAAAAATGATAAAAGCCACTCCGTACTAACCGGAATAGCTTATCATTATTCATTAAAAAAAATCAACCTCGTTTCACCAATACAGATTCATAAGCAGGATAACCTCTTTCGCTATTCTGGGTAAGTGCAGTAAACCTGATTTTATAGTAGTTGCCATCTCCATCTTTAATAATATAATAACGGTCTGTTCTTACAAACGGTGATACACCCGGGCCACCACCGCTTCGCCAATCAGATACAAAAGCATTTTGTGTAGTCAGAAAAGTTTGCGCTGCAATATCTGCCTGATTAAAATCGGCAAAGGCCTTTATAGCCGTCGTTACTTTTGCTATCTGCACATTACGATTAATAATTATTGCATCCTGAAACAGGAAAGGCACTTCCCCGCCAAAATTAAATACGTTTGAAAAGTAAGTCCAGGCAAAATCCCATTTCGTTTTCTGTGGTTCGATATTCAATGCACCAGTTTCAAAAGAAACATACTTAAAAAAGTAAGCAGCATCTTTTGCTATATCAATGCTTGAAAAGGTAGTAGCTGCAATATCAGCATATTGCAAGGTGTAACCGCCTGTTGCATTTCTGATGATACGAATTTTTTTCCATCCTCTTGCGGGTGCAGGTGACCCAACACCGGTACCACGATTAACTATATATACTTTATTATCTGTAGCCGTTGCAGCAATAGCAGCAATTGCTGTTTTGGCTAAATCACCAGAGGGATAATCAATATAAGGTAATGATGTAGTAGTTGGAGCGGTTGAACTAAACGTCACAGTATTTGAAAAGCCGACTGTGTCTGCTGCCGTAACAGTATTTAAATCATTCTTTGCAATTTGTTTGGCCATCATTGCAGAAGAAGAATTCAGGGTAACACGAAAATCATCTGCACCGGTATAAAAACCTAAATCCCAAGTGGTACGCAATACAGGAGTTTGCCTGTTTGCACTTAGGTCAATAAATACTTTGTTAGGATAAGTGGAGCCGCCGCCATTTACAACCAGCGAGGCTGTTGCCGCCACCAGTTCTTTAAAAGTAACTTCAAGTTTCTTTGTTGCCCCAATAAATATAGGTGCGGCAGAACTATATAATTCAACTACTAATTTCTCATCCCCATCAAATAATGCTCCAGCTACTTTTGATACAGTAAATGATGCTTCATTATTTCCGGAAGGCAGCGTAAGATTCAACTTACCACTAACTGCTGCCGGTGTGGTAGTGTAATCTGTGCCATAGACTAATCCTGTTTCAGTTAAGTTTAAAATAACAGGAACATCATTGCCTGTAGGCCGCACCAATTTTAATTTTACTGTTATACTATTGCTGGATTCTTCAATTCCCTGTGAAGCATATTCAAAATACACAAGATTATCTGCTAATTCCGCTGCATCTCTTTTGCGACAGCCTGTAATAAATAATATAACGATACTCAAAACAGCTATCGGTCGTATTGTATTCATTGTAAACATTTCGATTAGTTTTATATTAATTTTATTTTTTATCCCAGTTAAAAGTTATTCCTGCGAAGAAAGAACGGCCATTGGCAATATTTCTAACACCATCGCCTCCGCTGTGTGTACCACCGCTTGCATAAGTGCTTGTTACCCTGTCAACATCAAACAGATTTCGTATGCCAGCATTTAATGAAAAGAGTTTGAACAATTTTTTATTAATGGTAAAGTCGGCCATGTGATAACCTGACTGCTGAGTTAGCACTACTTTCTGTGTATTGCTATTGATAGCATAGTAAGGTTTTTTACCAGTAAACTTATAAAACAGATTAGCATCTAAACCAATTTTTGAAAACCTATAACTTACTGTTGAGTTTACTTCTGCCGACCATTGCAGTTGTGGCAGTTCACTATCAGCTTCTGCATAAGCATTATAAAACCCTGTGTAACCAGCACCCATTGAAATATTCCATTGTTTATGTTTAATACTAGTTGCTAATGTGGCTCCGGCTGTTTTACTGTTTGATACGTTAGTAAGAATAAATATCGCTGGATTGTTTACATCGATAGCATAATCAATCAGGTTCTTTACATTATTATAAAATCCGCCAAGTATGGTT
>JANNCC010000073.1:0-2183 GCA_031386125.1 Chitinophagaceae bacterium | reverse complement strand
AGTCTGCAGGATGCCTACACCCGTTTAATAGATGCGAGATACAATACAAAGTTGAAAGAGTTATTTCGCGCAGAAACCGATGAGTACGCAGGGGATTTCAATAAAGTCTAGTTAGAAGCACTTGTTATATTAAGTTTTCCTTGCGACTTTGCGTACAAACTATTTGATTAAATCACCTTTCAACCGTAATAACTCTGTTTCTGCCAACTTTGTATTGTATCTCGCATCTATTAAACGGGTGTAGGCATCCTGCAGACTTTTCTGTGCTTCTTTAAGCTGAATAAGTGTATTAGAATTGAGTTTATACACCTGAAATACTATATCTACATTTTCTTTTGCCAGCAAAATATTCTCTTCTTCCAGTGCCAGTGCCATTTTCTGCAATTCGTAGTCTTTATAGGCATTTATAATGCTCAGACTTACTATTGATTTTTGATTGTCATATACCAGTTGCTGGTATTGGATATCTAATGCCGCCTGTTTAATCAGTCGCTTAGTAGTAAAATTATTAAGTATGGGAATGGAGATGTTAAATCCAATATTCCTTCCAAAATTTCTGCTATACAATGGCTGGAAAGGATTTACCGTGGCTTTATTATTATTCCGGGTATAATTATAAGCGGAGTTGAGGGAAACAATGGGAAACCTTTCTGCCTTCCTTTCTTTCAACGTAAACTTTGCTATATCAATATTTTTTTCGGCAATAAGCAGCAGGGGATTATTGTTTTCAATATCATTTTGAATATCAGCCAGAGCCACCCGCATATTAATAGGGATGGTATCGCTTACATCATATTTGCTGTTTGCGGCTGCATTCATTATCTGATTCAGTTGTTCTTTTAACTGTGCGGTAAGTGCTTCGAGGTTTAGTCGTGTTGCTTTTTGTGCATTTAAGTCCACCTTGCTTTGCAATACATCTGGTTTTGCGCCTACACCAATATCTAATTTATATTGCGCCAGCTTTACTCTTTCCTTGCTAAGAGATATCTGTTCTTCAATTGCTTTTAGCTGTTGCTTCTGCCGGACGATGGCATAATAGTTCGTAATAACAGCTGCAACCGTATTTACGATTTGATTTTTAATACCCAGCTCTCCCAGTTTAATAAATCCCTGTGCCTTGTCTCTGGTGGCAAACATTTTTAATCCGTCAAATAATACCCAGTTCAGTTGGACGGCAGCTGTATAATTATTGGAACGGATGTCATTCAGTTGTTTTTGTGTGCCATCGGCAAATCGTTGCTTTTGATTATTATTATTAAAGGTGGTGCCAAGATTGCCATTGACCCTGGGTAGAAGAGCAGCATTTCGAAACGAGTAGTCCAGTGCAGCTACTGCCGAATCATTTTTTGATAACTGAATAGCATAATTGTTTTGTAAAGCAGTGGCAATCGCTTCTTCCAGTGGTAATATCCGCTGTGCAGAAGACGAAAATGTTATTAGCAACAATACTGGTAAGACTATTTTTCGCATATTATTTCATCTTAGGTTTTGCTTGTTCAGCTATTGGTTCTTCTGCTTCTACCATTTCATGCATGTATTTGTCAATTTCACTTTTCTTCTTCTTTGTAGAAAGAAAAGAATACATCGCCGGAATAACAAACAAGGTTAATATTAATGAGAACATGATGCCACCAACAATAACTATTCCTAACGGAATGCGGCTGGTAGAAGATGCTCCTAATGATAAGGCTAAAGGCAATGCACCGAGTGACATCGCCAGGCTGGTCATTAATATAGGTCGTAAACGTTGTGTAGCAGAATAGATTGCTGCTTCCGCTTTCTTCATGCCCTTCTCCTGGTTCTGGTTGGCAAATTCCACTATCAGGATTCCATTCTTCGTTACCAATCCTATAAGCATAATCATCCCGATTTGAGAAAAGATATTCAATGTTTGCCCAAATATGGACAACGATAATACGGCTCCGGCTATTGCCAGCGGCACCGTAACCATGATGATCAACGGGTCAACAAAACTTTCAAACTGTGCAGCAAGGATCAGGAAGATCAACCCAAGGGCCAATAAAAATGCAAAACCTGTATTGCTGCTACTTTCTTTAAAATCCCTTGATGAACCACTCAGCGAAGTGGTAAAAGATTCATCCAATAATTCATCAGTAATTTTTTCCATCTCGGCAATGCCATCTCCAATTGTTTTGCCCGGTTGCACACCCGCTGAAACAGTA
>JANNCC010000061.1:0-24659 GCA_031386125.1 Chitinophagaceae bacterium | reverse complement strand
GGGTCTTCCTTATCGGGTATTAAAACCAACTTTACATTCAGCCCTTCTTCGAGTGCCAGGTCCAGGCCTCTTAGTGCTGCTTTTACCCCGGCAGTGTCACCGTCATATATTATCGTCAGGTTGTTACTGTACTTTCTTACCAGTCGAAGTTGATCTGGGGTTAATGATGTGCCGCCGGATGCGACTACATTTTCAATCCCAGCCTGGTGAAGAGAAACGACATCGGTATAACCTTCCACCAGCAAACATTCATCTGCTTTATCAATTGCTTGCCGGGCAAAGTAAGAGCCATAAAGAATTTTACTCTTTATATAAATTTCATTCTCGGGGGTATTGATATACTTTGGTGCTTTATCGTTGCTTTTTAAAATTCTGGCACCAAAGCCCAATATTTTACCACTATGGTTATGAATCGGGAAGATGACACGACCCCGATAATTATCTTGCAACTGGTCGTTGCGATTGGCAACCAAGCCAGCCTTTATCAGTATTTCAGCATTATATAATTTGGCAATAGCTTCTTTGGTAAAAGCATCTCTTTGCTCCGGAGAATAGCCAATTTGAAATTTCTTAATAATATCTTCACGGAAATCTCTTTCCTTTAAATAGCTTAATCCAATGTCCTGTCCCTCTTCGGTTTCTAATAATTGAGTGGAGAAAAATTGCTGTGCAAATGCGTTTACGATATAAAGGCTGTCGGCCACCTGCATCTGTTGCCGTTGCTCATCACTCTGAAAAGTTTCTTCTATTTCAATGCTGTATTTATTGGCCAGCCATTTCAATGCATCCACATAACTGTACTTTTCATGCTCCATGATAAAGCTGATAGTATTACCAGCTTTGCCACAGCCAAAACATTTGTATAATTCTTTGCTTGGAGAGACCGTGAATGAAGGTGTCTTTTCGTTATGAAACGGGCAGAGGCCAAGGTAATTGGAGCCTCTTTTTTTAAGCTTTACAAAGCCACTGATAACATCCAGAATGTCTAGGCGACCAAGTATTTGTTGTATGGTAGTTTGAGAAATCACTGTTCACATTATCGGGACTGCGAATATAAGTTTATCTAGCCGTTCAGGAAGCCAAAAATCACCCAACCGGGTGAAACCTTTTCTGAATGTAATGCTACATTTATAACTGAATAAGGTAATTTTAGTTACATAAAACTAAATGCTTAATGAAGAGGGGAGTTTCGTTACTGCTGTTATTACTTTTTTTTGTACCTGCCTATTCCCAGGATGTTAATTCTATTGTCAGCAGTGGCCTTTCCTTAAAGCAAAAGCCGACACACTTCTTATACTGGTAAATAAACAAAAAGCCCAGGGCAAATTTGGTGATATGGAACTTACCAGCAACTTGATGGAGTAAGAGATGCGAATTAAAACAGGGTTTGTAATGATTAATAAACATTTTATAATATCCTTGTTTTTTATCATCACTTCTTTATTTGTTTTCTTTCCTTTTAGTATTTCGGCACAAATATATCAAGGAGTAAATGGTAATGGGTCATCTTCTATATCAGCTTCTTGTGTTACATTAAGTATAGCCGACAGTTTAATATAGTGGGGCGATGGAGACGGATATTCTTCAGGCATATTGCTGAATGCATCACTGTTAATTGCCGATAGTTTGTATAATGGGGAATAGGAAGGAGAGAAATTAAGCTGTTGGAGCCCAATACTAATCTTCGTATTTGCAGCGATATCCTGACATGGAACGGCAATGACAATACCAACTGGAACAACCCGAACAGCTGGGACTGCGGTGCCGTTCCGGGTATCAACAGTATAGTAATCATTAATGCAGGCAAGCCCCGCTATCCACTATAATTTTAAATACTGAAATAAAAAAATTGGGTCTCCGCCTCGGCGCCACTATTACGGTATTAGCCGGAAGAGTATTGATACTTAACGGACAATAATATCACCCGGCGGGATGAATTGAAATATGTGTTTTGGATTCTAAAAATGTGACGGAAGGCCAGTTTAATCTGAAGATTAAATTGAAATCCTGACCTTTCTTACCTGATTAAGATCATACGAATGCACTGGTGTACTGCTGTGCATTATTTTTTTATAAATACCCGCCCCAAATATTTGATTTTTCCAAATTTGGCCTTAACTTACTTCTGACCATTTATTTCGTTATACCCAATCCGGCACCCCAGGGAAAAAATAAGCTCTTTATTTTTTAACCCAGCTTGTCATCTGCATTCTCAACTACAGTTGACAGGCTTAAATCTTAAATGCCATGGTTCAGGTAGACATCTCACAGCTCTCCGGGGAGTGTAACGTCTGGAGAGAAAAGCTTCGCAATTATCGTGAAGAATTCAGTAACGACGAAGCTAAACTCCGGCAAGTAGCAGGAAAAACACTCTCCAAAGAACAACTTCAGGACGTAGAACATCTCCACAATCAGTTTCACATTCAGCTTATTAACATCCACGACCTTAAACAGTCCATCAAGGCTCACGACCGGAAAATTAATTTTGAAAAAGCAGTTTTCAACGGCACTGCTAATGAGGATAGCCTTGTCCAACATGAAAGATTGTTTGAAGAATACCAAGGACTGGAAGAAACGTTAGCAGGCCTCCGTGAAGAATTCAACAATTTCTTGCAACGAACGCCGTAGTAAGCTATTGGTTTTATGCCTGGTGTTTAATAACCACTATTAAACATTCTTTGTCTTTCCACCCATTAAATTCAAAGACAAACGATCTCTTCATCTCTAAAACAGATTGCCATGCCTGAATTTGATACTTCACATGTAAAAAATATTGTCTTGCTCGGCCATGCCGGCTCGGGTAAGACAACCTTAGCGGAATGCATGCTGTTCGAAGCCGGGTTAATTGACCGCCGTGGCAGCATTGACGAAAGATCTACCACCGGAGATTATCATGAACTGGAAAGGCAACGGGGGAATTCTATTTTTAGTAAACTGCTGCATACAAAATGGCGTGGCTATAAAATTAATGTCATTGATACTCCCGGTTATGATGATTTTGTTGGGGAAGTTATCTCTGCTCTCCGGGTGGCAGATACAGGTGTCATGCTGCTGAATGCTATGATGGGAGTGGAAGTAGGTACCGACATCATCTGGGATTATACAGAGCAATTTAAAACACCCATGATTTTTGCAGTCAACAAATTAGATGACGATAGTGCTGATTTTGATAAAACGATAAGAGAAGCGAAAGGTCATTTCGGCAATAAAGTAGTGGTAGTGCAATATCCCCGCCAGGTTGGTGTTGGGTTTCATGAAATTATTGATGTGCTGAGGATGATAATGTATAATTTCAAAGACGGCGGTGGTAAACCCGAAAAGCTGGCTATACCGGATGAAGAAAAAGCAAAAGCGGATGAACTGCATAAAGAACTCATTGAAGCAATAGCCAGTAACGACGAATCGTTGATGGAAAAATATTTTGATAAAGGTGAACTGGATGAAGATGAACTGAAGGAAGGGATGAAAAAAGCAATGATCGGCCATGACCTGTTTCCTTTATTTTGTTTATCAGCCGAAAGAAACATGGGCAGCGGTAGGTTAATGGGTTTTATCGATAATGTGTGTCCCAGTGCCAACGAAATGCCGCCACAAACTACAAAGAGTGGCGACAAACTTACCTGCGATGCCAATGGTCCTGCCTGCATTTTTATTTATAAAACTATTTCTGAGCCTCATGTTGGGGAAATGTCTTTTTTTAAAGTGTACTCGGGAACGGTGAAGGTTGGAATGGAGCTTGAAAACGAAGGCACCGGTGTTACAGAGAAAATAAACCAGTTATTCCTAGTGGAAGGAAACAAAAGAACTGCTATACATGAACTAGTAGCAGGTGACATTGGCGCCACATTGAAACTAAAAAACACACATGTCAATAATACATTGCATGCAAGAGGGAAAAATTATGAACTACCTCCAATAGAATTTCCTCCTTATAATATGACCGTAGCGATTGAAACATTGAAAAAAGGTGAAGAAGAAAAGCTTTCGCAAGCATTGCACCAATTGCGGGAAGAAGACCCGACATTGTTAGTTGAAGTTTCTTCTGAATTAAAACAAACCCTTATCCATTGTCAGGGGGATATGCATCTGGCCGTTGCTAAATGGAAAATAGAACACCAGCACCGGTTAGAAGTAAAATTTGTAAAACCAAAAATTGCTTACCGGGAAACAATCCGTAAAATGGCTGATGCGAGTTACAAGCATAAAAAACAAAGCGGTGGGAATGGTCAATTTGGTGAAGTGTTTATGCGAATAGAGCCCTGGTACGAAGGAATGCCGGAACCAGCTGATTTTAATGTAAGGGCCAGGGATGTGCATGAACTTGACTGGGGTGGTAAATTAGTTTTCTATAATTGTATTGTTGGTGGTGCTATTGAAGCAAGGTTTCTTCCTTCTGTATTAAAAGGAGTGATGGAAAAAATGCACAACGGCCCGTTAACTGGTTCTTATGCCAGAGACATAAGAGTTTGTGTGTATGACGGCAAGATGCACCCGGTTGATAGTAACGATATATCCTTTAAGATTGCGGGATTGCAGGCTTTCCGCCAGGCATTTCAACAGGCAGACCCGCAGATACTGGAACCCATCTATCATGTGGAAGTTCTTTGTCCTGATGATTTGACCGGTGCAGTAATGGGTGATTTGCAAAGTCGCCGGGCCATTGTGGAAGGAATAGATAGCGAAGGCCATTTTCAAAAAATATTGGCAAAAGTGCCGCTGGCGGAAATGGATGGTTATTCATCTTCACTTCGTTCCATCACACAAGGTAGGGCAAAATTTAAAATGAATTTTCTAGCTTATGAAGCTCTTCCATTTGAATTGCAGCGTAAACTGATAGATGAATACAGCAAGACAGAGAAAGAAGAATTTGCATAAGCGAATCGAAACTAACTGCATTATAAAAGGCTGCCATTGGCAGCCTTTATTTTTTAGCACAACTTTCGGTAGCTTTAGCCCAACAGATCGTTACTAAAAACTAAAAATTAGTGGATAAACTTCCTGATGTTTCAGACCCCTTATGGTTTTTTATTGTTGCATTCGTTGTGTATGCAGTAGTAGTGGGTCGTTATTTTCTCCTGTCATGGTTGTTTTACAGCATATTTTATGTGTGGCAACGGGACAAATGGAAGAACAGAAATATAAAACAGAGAGATTACTGTCCCGGTCAGTTTAAACAGGAAATAATCAGGAGTAATATTACTGCAGTCTTGTTTGGTATTTCTGGCGCATTATTATTGTTACTTTGGCAAAAGGGTTATGTAAAAATTTATGATGACATTGATAATTACTCCTTGGGGTGGTTGCCGGCAAGTTTGATCATTGCATTGATCTTGCAGGAAACATATTATTACTGGCTGCATCGCTGGATGCATATTCCAAGGGTTTTCAAATTAGTTCACAAGTGGCACCACGACAGCCACATTGCTTCACCGTGGACAGCTTTTTCTTTTCATCCGCTGGAAGGGCTGATACAGGCTATTTTTCTCCCATTAATACTCCTTTTCTTACCGATGAATTTGTATGTGCTGGTGATTATGCTTACCATCATGTCTATAAGCAGTGTAATCAACCATCTTGATATTGAAGTTTATCCCCAATGGTTTTCTAAAAATATCTTTACCAGATCAATGATAGGTGCCACTCATCACTCACTCCATCACAAGCAATACAAATATAATTTTGGGTTATACTTCACCTGGTGGGATAAGCTGACAAAGACTGAAAGCCCCGTTTACGAGGAACTTTTTGATGAAAAGACTGAGAAATGATTTCTATCCTTTTTTTCTACATGTTTTAATG
The DNA here is from genome assembly GCA_031386125.1 of Chitinophagaceae bacterium. Taxonomy (GTDB): domain Bacteria; phylum Bacteroidota; class Bacteroidia; order Chitinophagales; family Chitinophagaceae; genus JJ008. Next base: position 18,860 of record JANNCC010000061.1, on the reverse strand, counting down.
GTATCCCTTTAGTCAATAGCAGGTGTTTGTAATAAAGCAATACTACTAACGGGTTAGCTGCGTTTCAACAGTAACCAATAGTAGAAAAACAAGCCCAAGCCCTCGGAGTAATCAGGCAAACGGGACAAAATCCACCAATATGAAAAACCGGACACTGCTGTTCGTCTTATTTTTATTTACCTCCAATCTGGTAATGGCCCAAAAAGATACCTGCAAACTGGGGCTGTATCTTACCACCGTTTACGATTTCAATATAGAGGAGAAAAGCTTTATGGCTGATTTCTGGCTATGGATGAATTACAAGAATGACAGCCTGCGATTTGATGATGCACTCGAATTGCCTAACAGCAAGAATGTTGAATTCAGCCATTATAGCATTGAGAAAAAAGGAGATATAAACTGGGCTGCACAAAAATGTAAAGCACAGGTAATGCACCAGTGGGATGTGTCAAAATTTCCTTTTGATGAACAACGATTGATAATTGAACTGGAGGATGCAAGGTATGATGCATCTGAACTTATTTATATAGCTGATACAGCTAATTCAAAAGTAGATTGCTCATTTAATTCAAAAGAATGGAGCATTGTTTCATTTAAAGTAAGAGAGGATAAACGAACGTATAAAACCACTTATGGCAACCCTGAACTGAGTGGAAGCAGCACATACCCGAGAGTAGTGGCGGAGTTAGTGATAAGCCGTAATAATTCCTGGCTGATGCTGGTAAAGATGCTGACAGGGGCTTATGTGGCCTTCCTTATTTCCTGCCTGGTATTTTTTGTATCTTCTGAAAATCAGGATTCAAGATTTGGGTTGTGTGTGGGTGGTTTGTTTGCGGCAATTGGTAACAAGTATATCGTAGAGTCGGCAATACCGGGGTCAACATCTAATACACTAATGGATGACGTACATAATCTTACTTTCACCTTTATACTGTTGATTGTCGGTATTATCATTTTCTCCCTGCGTCTATACGAATCTGGGGATGAAAGAAAGAAAAAAAAATCACTGAAGCTTGACCGCTTGGCATTCTTTTCTGTTATCACAATTTTTATGGTAATCAACGCTTTGTTAATATGGCGGGCTGCTACGTAAAGAGAATATAAAAATCCGTTCAATCTTTCGTTAATTCCTATAAATAGCTATAGAAGATGTTTTATCATTCCAGCCGGAAATACTAAACCCACTTTTTGTTGCGGTGATAGTATAGGTTTTACCACCGAAGTTTTCATTCTCATACAATACCACTCTATATCCGGATGGAAGGAATAAAGAACTCAGGTTATTGTCAGTAAAACCAGCTTGAGTCATAGTGCTGTATGTTCCAGGCAACACCGATGCGGATAATCCTTTGAAATTAGCATCGCTATACAAAATCACTTTTTCAGCAGTTGGCTGCTGATATTGCGGATTAGTGTATCCGTTGGTTTCCTCTATTACTAACGATCCAATCCTGTTGTTTAATGTGCTGGAAAGGCAACTGGTGTTTTCAGCAATCGTATAAGATGAACCGGAGAGAGTTTCGTTATTGATAAAAACTTTTGCTTTTAAATTAGAAGGAATTTCTATGGAGGAGATATCATATCTCAACAAACCCAATTTATCTCCCTGGTAATAACCGGGAGCCAGCCGAAGACTACTGCCACCATAATTGCAATCTGCATAAACGGTGGCATAATAACCTGTTCCGTCTGTAGGATAGGTGGGTTGGGTTGGTTTATATTCTATTACCAGTGATCTTATTTTATCACTGTATGAACTGCCAAGACAATTTTGAGTGGCATCAAAAGTGTAAGAGTAGCCGGAAGCATTATCACTGCTGGTATAAACTTTCACCCGGAGGTTGCCATATATGACAAAGGAGGAGATATTTAATTTTAAAGAACCTAATTGATTGCCATAATAAGTACCGGGGCGAAGGCTTTGTGAATAACCTTTGGAATAACAATCGATGTAAAAAGTGACATAATCGTTTTGATTATAGCCGGGTTGATAATTCAGATTTTCCACCACTATTGAAGATGCATTATCGTTCAAGACATCAGTGAGGCAGGCAATATTGGATGTGTAGGTGGACGAAGAGCCTTTAAAATCATCATGTTCATAAACGGTCACTCTCATGCCATTGGGGATTTGCATGGAAGAGAGCATATCGTTATCGATTTGCATTTGATATTTTTTGTAAGAACCGGCAGCGAGATAATATTTCTTGCCGCTATAGTTACAGTCTTCATAAAGACCAACATTATTTTGAGCCAGCACCGTTGCGTATATAAAAAGGAGGATAAACGATAATAGTATTTTCTTATGCATATAGACAGTTTTAATGGTTGTGATAATCATCAGAAAGTTAAGAAAGTTTTCTTACTTGCCCGGGAAGCTCACACATTCCTTTAGTTCTTTTTCAGTATAGGCTACTTTATACTTTTGCAGCACTTCGTCCGGCACTCCATTCCATTGGCTGACCTTATTCCCTTCATACCCAATATCCTTTACACCAATTTCCGAGGTGTAAAAACCGGAAGCTGTTAAGTCCCGCATCAGGCTGAAAAATTGCACACCCTGGCTCATTTCAGGTTTTGCTTTTTTAGGATAGGCAATCATATCTACCAGTTCAATCTGTTGTTGCTGGCTGCAATCTTTAAACGATTTTTCATATCGTTTCAGGCATTGCATATCTAACCAACGCAGTCCTCCCTTCATCGGTACCTGGTGATTGGGCATATCTTTAACTATAAACTCAATAAATGCTGGTACTTTAGCCTCACTGGCACTGCCGCTTATATCATCTTTGGGAATAATGATGTCGGCAAGCAGTGTGATGGTTGCAAGTTCATGATCGGTAAAAAATTTTTCTTGGGCCAGTAATCCCTTCTCATACTTCAACTCATCAGGATTTCTGTCAAGGGCAAATTTTGGGTCATCTGTAGCCGTAGTTGTTTTTTTATCATCGGTTTTGCAACCGGCAATAGCAATGGGTGCTGCAACAGCTCCTGCGACAATTAATTTTAATGATTTGCGACGATCCATATAAAGAGTTTGTATAAGTAATTAAAGATTCTGTTTTTTCATTTCATCTATGATGTATTCAGATGCTCTCATTGAAAGAGCCAGTATCGTCCAGGTAATATTCTTATCTGCTTGTGATACAAATTGCCCACCATCTACACAGAAAAGATTTTTACAATCATGTGCCTGGCTCCATTTATTCAGCGCAGATTTTTTGGCATCATTTCCCATCCGCACTGTTCCGGCCTCATGGATAATTTCTCCGGGCTTTGCCAATCCCCATTGATTTTTTTCATCATCATCGCCACCCCAGGTGATGACAGCACCCATGTTATGCATTACTTCTTTAAATGTCTCCTTCATGTGCTTCGCTTGTTTTATTTCATGCTCTGTCCATTTCACATTGAATTTTAAAACAGGTATGCCAAACTTATCAACCACATTCGGGTCTATTGAGCAGTTATTACTTTCAATAGGAATGGCTTCGCCACGGCCAGCCATACCTACACCACAACCATAGAAATAGCGATAGTCTTCTTTTAAAGATGCACCGTAACCGCCACCTTCTTTCTGTTTCCCTTTTACTACATATTTACCGTTCAGATTTTCAATGCCCCAGCTAAAGCCATACGAAGGCTGACTTTGTCCGCCCCAATATTCCACATGGTAGCCTCTTGGAAAGTCTAATTTTTTATTGTCTAACCACCAGGGAGAATAAATGTGCATGCCCCCCACACCATCTTCGTTGTATCTTTTTCTATCGAACAGTTGTGGAAGAATACCGCCTAACGCAGCACCGGTTGAATCATGCAAATATTTTCCCACTACATCACTGCTGTTAGCCAACCCGTTCGGATGGCGTTGTGATTTTGAATTGAGTAATAACCTTGCACTTTCACAGGCACTGGCCGCTACAATCACTACTTTTCCTTCTACCTGGTATTCCATCATATCATCTTTGCTGATATAAGAAACACCTGTTGCCAAACCTTCGCTGTTGGTCAACACTTCTCTTGCCATTGCATTGGCCATTACATCAATATTTCCAGTTTTCATGGCAGGATATATCAATGCGTTGGGGGAGGAGAAGTCAGCTTTCGCTATACTGCAGTTCCTGTTGCACTGCCCGCAGAAAAAACAGGCGCCTCTGCCCGCATCATTTTTTATTGGTTCCGTAAGAATAGAAAGACGGGAAGGAATTACTTTCACACCTGCTTGTGTGGCAGCATTTTTAATAAACAGTTCATGCAGTCTTGGCTTCGGGGGTTTAAGAAAAAAACCATCAGGATCATTTTCCAAACCTTCATTGGTGCCAAATATACCGATCAGTTTATCTACCCGGTCGTAATAGGGTTTTACATCTTCATAACCGATGGGCCAGTCATCCCCCAATCCATCAATACTTTTTCTTTTAAAATCTTTCGGGCCAAAGCGAAGGGATATTCTTCCCCAATGGTTGGTACGGCCACCCAACATTCTTGCCCGCCACCATGCCCAGTCTGTACCCGCTTCTTTGGTAAATGGTTCACCTTCCAGTGACCAGCCACCATAACAAGCATCAAAATCACCAAAAGGACGAAGTTTGGTACTGGCTCCCCGGCGAGGGCTATCCCAGGGATTTTTAAGTTGAGTAACATTTTTTTGCGGGTCATACATATAACCGGCTTCTATGATGCAAACTTTTAATCCTGCGTTGGCTAACATATAAGCTGCCATACCACCGCCAGCACCAGAGCCAACAATTACAGCATCATATTTCTTTGATTGTTTTTTTACCTGAAGATGTCCCATAATGCAAGTAGGTTATTTGTGTAAATGAAGCAACAATTTACAGTAAACATTGGCATAAGCCAAGGCACTGTAGAGAACTCGTTAACAAAAACATTATCCCTGGCTACCACCATGACTGTAATTTTTCGCTTTCAAATAGCCATATCTTTATAATCAAATTCATCCCTAAATGAAGAACTGTATTATGTTACTGGCTTTTATTGCACAATTATTTTCCGGGAAGGCACAGAAAAACGATTTTAGTAAGTACCCGGTTTATAACGGTACGGATTTGGGGCTTATTTATGCTGAAAAAAAATCTCTATTCCGCATTTGGTCGCCTACTGCTGAAAGGGTGGAACTCTTACTTTACAAAGAAGGCGATGGTGGTTCTTCGCTGAGCACCCATTCCATGCAAAAAAGTAATGATGGTACTTGGGTTATTGAGTTGCCCGGAAATAAAAATGGTTTGTTTTACACATTTCGGGTAATGATTAACAAGAAATGGCAAAACGAAATACCTGACCCTTACGCAAAAGCTGTTGGCATAAATGGCAAGAGAGCAATGATAGTTGACCTCGGAAAAACTAATCCCGTAAACTGGAAAAAAGATAAAAGCCCCGCATTTAAAAATCCAACCGATGCCATTATTTATGAATTGCATGTAAGAGACGCCAGCATTTCTCCAAACTCCGGTATTAAAAACAAAGGGAAGTTTTTAGGACTTACAGAAAGAGGAACAAAAAATGCAACCGGATTATCTACCGGCCTCGACCATATAAAAGAATTGGGGGTTACCCATGTTCATTTACTGCCGTTGTATGATTTTAATTCAGTTGACGAAACAAAGCCGGATGCAAAATATAATTGGGGTTATGACCCGTTGAACTATAATGTGCCCGAAGGTTCTTATTCCACCAACCCTTACGACGGAGTAACGAGAATCAAGGAGTTTAAACAACTTGTAAAGACTTTTCATGAAAATGGTTTGAGGGTGGTGATGGATGTGGTGTACAATCATACCGCTTTAACTGAGACTTCGAACTTCAATCAATTAGTACCGGGCTATTATTACCGGCAAACAAAAGATGGAAAATTCTCCAATGCTACGGCCTGTGGCAATGAAACGGCAAGCGAAAGGCCAATGTTCAGAAAATTTATGCTGGAATCTATGATGTATTGGGTGCAGGAATATCATGTGGATGGCTTCCGGGTAGATTTGATGGGAGTGCATGATATTGAAACAATGAACCTGATTTCAAAAGAGCTGCATAAGATAAAACCTGATATATTAATTTATGGGGAAGGCTGGACAGCAGGCGCATCACCTTTGCCTGATTCGTTAAGAGCCATAAAAGCAAATGCTTCAAAACTGGACAGGATTGCAGTCTTTAGTGATGATATCAGGGATGGAATTAAAGGAAGTGTCTTTGAATACACCGACAAAGGTTTTGCCAGCGGCAAACCGGGGATGGAAGAAAGCATAAAGTTTGGTATAGCGGCAAGTTGCTGGCATCCACAGGTAGATTATAACAAAGTAAATTATTCGAAAGCCCCTTATTCAGCCGAACCGTTCAATACAGTTACTTATGCTGAATGTCATGACAACCATGTGCTATGGGATAAGCTGGCTATTTCTGCAAAAGATGCATTTATGGAGCAACGTATGGAAATGCACAAGCTGGCTTTATCAATCGTTTTAACTTCACAGGGAATTAGTTTTCTTCATGCAGGCACAGAGTTTTTACGCAGCAAGAAAGGAGTTGAGAATTCTTTTGAATCACCCGACAGTATCAATGCGATTGACTGGAATTTAAAAACGATAAATAAGTATGAGTTTAATTATGTAAAAGCATTGATCAAAATGCGAAAGGCCCATCCGGCTTTCCGGATGCTATCTGCAAAACAAATTGCTTCTGCTATAAGGTTTCTGGATGGGATGGAGCCAGGGATTATCGCATATACAATAGATGGACATTCCGCAGGAGATAAATGGAAAAAAATATTGCTGGTGTTTAATGGTACTGGTGAGGAAAAATCAATCGTTGCGCAACAGGGAAACTACCGGGTCTTTGTTGCTGGTAATATGATTTCAGATGTAATCGGGGGAAAAGAAGGTTTCTGGAGGTTAGAGCCTTATAGCTGTACTATTCTTTATCAATTAAAATAATAGATTCGGGTTCTTAAAAAAAATATTTGTAGAACAACGTAATCCTTTGAATGAAAGAGCCTCCGTAAAGGAGGCTTTTCTTATATTTTAATAACGATTTCTGTCCCGGTTATATCCGCCATCACCACCACCTTTATTATACCCCCCTCCGCCGCCGCCACCACGATATCCACCACCAGAACCACCGCTGTTACCACCACCACGATAACCGCCGCCAGATCCACCACCACCCTGTCGGTCTTCTGCCTTCTTTACTACCAATGGTTTTTTACCGAGTGAAATATCATTCAGGTGCTCAATGGCTTCTTTGGCTTCTGCTTCAACAGGCATTTCTACAAAACCAAAACCACGGCTCTTACCAGTTTCCCGATCCATCGAAACTTTGGCAGAAGCAATAGTTCCAAATTTTTCAAATATTTCTTCCAGTTCAGCATCATCAAGATCATAGGGCAAACCGGCAACAAAAAGTGTCATACTACTAGTTTTTACAAATGTACATAACTTATACGGACTGCATAGGAACTTAACAGTCTGCTGCGGAAAAGGTAATTTTTGATAAGCAGGGGCTGCTTTCGGGCCGTTTATTCTTTATCGAAATAACGACCAGTCAGGAACCCGGCAATTCCACCTGCAACAGCCCCAAATCCTATCCAGATAGGGGAGCCACCAGTTGCAAAATAACCGACTGACATCCCCACAATGGCACCGATAACGGCTAATGTTCCGCTGACTTTTCGTTTTTTGGCTTTTGACGAAGCACCTTCATGGCTGTGCTGGTACTGCCGGAGATGCTCTTTATGCTTTTTGCGATGATGGGATCTGGCCATTTTTATTTTGAAGTTACCGAATCCGAAGGGCAAAATCATGAACAGGACAAAAAAAAATACCAGCGGCGGTTACAAATTAATACCGGGTATTTACCTATTACTGTAACCAGCATTTTATCACTTTAAATATTACATTCATGAAAAACACAATTCTTTTTGTTGCCATTAGTGCTGTTTTGCTGACAGCCTGTTCTAAGTCTGCCATAGATGATAATGGCGGTGGCAGTGCTACTGTAGTAGATGTTTCTGCCGTTCCTCAAGCCACAAGAACTGCCTTCAGTAATGACTTTAGTGGTGCAACAGGAGTGGAATGGCAGCGCAACAGCAGCAGCAATTTTACCGTCCAGTTTAATCACATCAGCCAGCGGCATGATGCTGGTTATGATGATAGCGGTCATCAGTCTTCTCACAGTATTATTTGTTTAGATGCGCCGGTACCTCAGGTTGTGCTGGATGCTTTTCGCCTCCGGTTCCCCACGGATAATGTGTATGAATGGAAATTAAGAAATGATGGCACCTGGAAAGCCCATTTTATGAGAAGCACAGTAAAATACGAAGCTACTTACAGTGCGGCCGGTTCATTATTGAAATTTGAAAGGGCATCATAATATTGCTGAAACGATTTTGAGTAAAGCCGCTTTGTGCAAACAGGGCGGCTTATTTTTTCCTGGTAATGTTATAAAACTAGTTTATGCCCAATTTTTCTTTGAGACCATGTGGCAATGCTTGTTTGTTTACAAAAAGGATTACCGTTTTTAGCCGGAAATAATTTTCTTCCATATAGAGGTAGCCTTTGTACTTGCTTAAATAAGTGCCCCATGAGTTTTTAAGGTAATACCATTTTTTATTGTTTTCATCCCGGCCAATGCCTGTTATCTGCAGCATGTGGTCTCTCTCTGTTACTTCGCTTTTATAATTGGCCAGCCGTTCTTCATTGTATTGATGGGCAGAATTTGCAAAAGCCGCATAGCCGCTATAATACTGAAAGCCTTCTTCGGTTACATCACCTTCCCAGCCAACTGACCAGCCTTTGTACAGCGCCGTGTCAACAAGCATCGACATATCATCAAGAGTGATATTGTAGAAGCTGTCACTAGCCCAGTTATATTTATCTGTCAGTATAAATTGTTTGTACAGCGGCTGGTTGGCAAAGGAAACTAACTCAACATAATCATTGCCAAACCGAACTACTTCTTCTGCAAATGTTTTCGGTGTATAAAGTATTTGCTCATAGAAAAAGTTAGCCGGCACTTTACCAAGATATTTATCAAGAGTATCATTTACCTGTTGCAAATCTTCCGGATTTAAATCAGTTTTTTCTTCATTCAATAGTTTATGTATAAATATTTTCATCGCAGTATCCAGCCTTTCGTGGTTATGACTGAATTGCTCATCGGGTCTTCCGTTATACACTTCCTCAGGTACCATGCCATAGGTATTCGCCACTCTTATTACGTCATGAAACTGCCCTCCGCCTTCAAAATAAGTTTTGCCTTTAGTGGCCATGAATTTGGTTGCTTTATCTATATAAGCATACCGTGCAATAAACATTTCGGAAAGATTAAGGCGGGTACCATTCCTTTTTATCAAATCGCTTTCAAAAAGGGAGTTGGTTCCAAACACCCAGCAGGTAGGGCTTTGGCTCTGGTCTTTCACTGAAGTACAGCTAACAGAATCTGTCAGCCTGATTGTAACGGGAATAGGAGGAATTGCTGCTGTTTGTGCATGAAGCAGGGTAGCAGAGGGTATGCAAAAAATGGTAAGTATCAGCTTTTTCATGCGGAAAATAAATTTTGCAGCTGCAAACTAAGAAAGCAAGGGCCAAAAAAATACCCCGATCAGGGTATTAACTATTTTATATGAACCAACTGCCGTTTACTTAAAATATTTCTTATACGACTCTTCCATCATAGCAATGTCGGCAAACTGCGGCTCTTTGGCAGTACTGAATAAATAATATCCTCAGAAATTGCTTAATATATCCAATCCAACCAGTGTTACTGAATTATCAGCTTTACCGCCACAGGCTGATAAAAGATAATTGACAGGAAAGTAATGAGTAGTTTCATAAGATGGCTTTTAGTGATTTCTTTTTTTGAAGATAATTATAAATAAGTTTCTATAAATAACAGTAGGTGCTATTTCTCTAGAATCCTTTTACTTTTAAATATTTATCAAACCACTGAATATATCTTTCAAACCTATCTTTTTGAAAAGCCGGAACGGTAATGCCATGAAATTGTCCGGGATAAATAATCAGTTCTGTAGGTGTGCCTATAGAACGCAATGCCTGGTACATCTGTTCACTACCCACAGCAGGTACATTAAAATCTTTTTCGCCGGTCATAAAGAGGGTAGGCGTTTTAATTTTATCAGCATGCAGGAAAGGATAGGAGAGCTTTAAATACTTTTCATAGTTGTTATCCTTCCAGGGCTGACCAATTTCATTGTCTAATTGCAATATGTATTGATCAACGCCGTACATTGACAGTTGCATGGCACTGCCTGCACCACTGACAGCAGCCTTGAAACGGGTGTCTTTTGCAATGGTATAATCGGTGAGTATGCCACCATAGCTCCAGCCGCCGATGCCCATGCGACTGCTATCCACTCTTCCGTTATTGATTAAATGATCGGCTGCCCCCTGTATATCCAGCACTTCTTTATTGCCCCAATCAGCATAAATGGCTTTACAATAGTCAAGTCCCCTGCCATTGCTGCCCCGATAGTTGACAGCTACCACTGCATAACCATTGGCGGCAAGCAGTTGTCTTGTCAGATCAAATCCATAATCATCTTGTCCTACCGGTCCGCCATGTATAAAAAAGATAACGGGTAATTTTTCTTTATTAGTATTGGCTGGCAAATAAAGAAGATTGGATACAATAGCACCGTCTTTACTTTTTGAAGTAAATTTTTGTACTGATGCTAACGAAAGCGGTGCAATAAAATCATCCTGCACTTTGGTAAGGCGGCGAAGGTTACTATTCTCTAATGCATAGAACTCAGAAGGCAACTGCGGGTCTGTCATGGAAATGATCCAACTGCCATTAGGGTGCCGTTCTAACGAATTGAATGAACGGGTACCACCAATCACCTTACTCATTTTCCCATTGCTTATATTGTATGTTGCAATGTGTCTTTCGCAATCATCAGTAACCAGTACAGCTATATTACCTCCGTCTTTATCCCAGCGGGGTGTGGAGACGGGTCTATCTAGCAGCTTGCTTAATAAAGTTGGCTCGCCACCACTCACGGATGCTACACAGAGAATGGATTGATCGTACATAATATAATTGGCATCCGACGTACTGCGCAAATAGGCAATGCTTTTACCATCAGGGCTCCATTGCGGTGAGCCGTCACTGCCTTTCCAGCTAGTGAATTGTTTTGCTATAGCACCGGGTTTGGCATCTATAATAAAAATATCCGAGTTATTATTTTTATCAGGGTCTTCGGTACGGTTGCTTACAAATGCAATGGCAGAACCATCAGGACTCCATTGCACACCACTTTCATTATAATTCCCTTTTGTAAGAGTATCTGTTTTTTTGGCGGCCACATCAAAAAGATAGAGATGCGTTTTTCTTTTATCATACTGATAGCCGCTTACATCCTGTTTAAATTTATAACGATCTATTACATAGGGCTTATTTACTTTTTTACCTGCCGTGTCTTCATAATCTTTTATAGTCAGTAATAATTTTTTGCCATCCGGGCTCCATACATAATCATTGAGTTCGCCTTTTACATCTGTCAGTTTAATAGCTTCTCCACCAAGCCTGTTTAGTAAATAAACCTGGCTGCTGCCACCGCTGCGACTTGCTGTAAACGAAATATATTTTCCATCAGGGCTCCACTTAGGACTGCTTTCCCCATCAGGACTATTGGTGAGTTGCACCGATTCTGTACCATCCCAACTCATCATCCAGATATCAGTATTGCGTTTGTCTTTAGCTGAGTCTATAGCAGTAAGGGTGTAGGTGACCCATTTACCATCCGGGGATATTTGTGCATCGCCGGTGGTTTGCTGGCGATAAATATCAGACGGACGAAGACTTCTTTTTTGTGTTTGCGATAAGCTGGCTGATTGCAACAGCAATAACAAAATTGCAGGCAGACCTATTTTTTTAAGGAGCATATTTGGTGTTGTATAGCCGAATATAAGAAATACCTTTTAAAAACAGCCTGCAAAAGGACTTGCAAACAATCATTAACTTTGCCACTTCAATTTAAAATTCAAAAAATTTATGAAAGAAGTCTATATCATTTCCGCTGTCCGTACACCGATGGGCAGTTTTGGCGGGTCATTAAAAAGTTTATCGGCTACACAATTAGGCGCAGCAGTCATAAAAGCTGCGGTTGCTAAAGCAGGTATCAAATCTGAACAAGTACAGGATGTATTGATGGGCTGTGTATTGCAGGCCAACTTGGGGCAAGCACCAGCAAGACAGGCAGCAAAGTTTGCCGGTTTACCAAATGAAGTGAATTGTACAACAGTGAATAAAGTTTGTGCCAGTGGTATGAAAGCTATTGCGCAGGCAGCACAAAGTATTATGCTGGGCGATGCTGATATTGTTGTCGCCGGTGGTATGGAAAGTATGAGCAATGTGCCTTTCTATGCTGATAGTGTGAGATGGGGGAACAAATATGGTAATACATCATTGATAGATGGATTGGCGAAAGACGGCCTGACTGATGTGTATGATGGCAAAGCAATGGGTAATGCAGCCGAACTATGCGCAAAGGACTGTGGTGTTAGCCGGGAAGAACAGGATGCTTTTGCCATCGAAAGTTATAAACGCAGCCAGGCAGCTATTGCATCCGGAAAGTTTGATAATGAAATAGTACCGGTGGAAATACCACAACGAAAAGGTGACCCGATTGTTTTTGCAAAAGATGAAGAGCCGTTTAATGTAAAGTTTGATAAAATACCATCACTAAATCCTGCATTTACAAAAGATGGAACGGTAACGGCTGCCAATGCAAGTACCATGAATGATGGCGCAGCAGCATTGGTGCTGATGAGTAAAGAAAAGGCAGATGAACTGGGATTGAAACCAATCGCTAAAATTTTATCGTATGCTGATGCAGAGCAGGCACCGGAGTGGTTTACAACTACACCGAGTGTTGCTGTGCCAAAAGCAGTAGCGAAGGCCGGTTTGAAAATGGAAGACATTTCTTATTGGGAGTTGAATGAAGCCTTTGCGGTAGTTGGAATTGAAAATACCAAACGTATGAAATTGGACCCTGCAAAAGTGAATGTGCATGGCGGAGCTGTATCACTCGGTCATCCGTTGGGATGCAGCGGTGCCAGGATTATTGTTACTTTAATAAATGTATTGAAAGCAAATAATGCGAAGTATGGTGCAGCGGGAATTTGCAATGGTGGAGGTGGGGCAAGTGCAATGGTGATAGAGAGTTTGTAATCTGACTGCCAGGCAAAATTTAAAGTTGTTATAAATAGTTTGAAGCCTTTCGGTTTTATCGGAAGGCTTCCTTTCTTCCGACAAAAAAATCAATATGCCAATAGAAATCAGGCTTGCTGTTCTTGCCGATGCAGAACTCATTGCAGTCATAAGTCGTCAAACCTTCTATGAAGCATTTGCCGGGCAAAACACAAAAGAGAACATGGATAAGTTCATGAACGAAACATTTACCAAAGAGGCATTGATGAAAGAGGTGGGAGAGTCAGGTAATATTTTTCTATTAGCTTATGATGGAGAAGAACCAGTTGGTTATGCACGGATGCGGGAACATAATAATCCACCTGGGTTAGCCACAGTTAAGACAGTAGAAATTGCCCGTATATATGCGACCACCAATTCTATTGGCAAAGGCGTTGGTAAAGCATTGATGCAAAAATGTATTGATATAGCTGAGGAGAAAAAAATTGATACTATCTGGCTGGGAGTGTGGCAGCATAATAAAAGAGCCATAGATTTTTATACCCGATGGGGATTTGAAAAATTCAGCACCCATGTTTTCATGCTTGGCGACGACCCTCAGAAAGATTGGCTGATGAAGAAGACACTGGTGCCTGCCTGACAAGAGGGCTTTTAATTCGTAAACTTTTCAACTCCCCATTCGTATATTTTCTATCTCTTCTAAGCACTAAATACGGCGAATCACCGTTAATACAGGCTTACAGACAACTATTTTACAAAAAAAATGCTCAATCATTAAACTCAGTAACATGTAATCTGTCTATGCACTGTCAATTTCATTCCTTACATTAAAGCTCAATTATGAAAGCCAGAATCCTTTCGTTAGCAGCAGCTATCTTTTCTTTATCCCTGATTTTTACGGCTTGCCAAAAAGACACGGCCAATGACACAGACTATACTACCGAATCATCTGTTCATTCTGATGACCAATCCCGGTTTTCAAATGAAGTAGATGCCGTCGCCAATGATGCGGATGCAACGCTTGAAACAACATCAGGTTTTAATGGTCGTGGCGAGCAGATCCAGATCATTTGTGATGCCACTATCGTTGTGGATACACTAAGTAACCCTAGGACAATCACTATCACTTATAATGGAACCAATTGTCTGGGCAATCGTACCCGTACAGGTGTTGTAGTCCTTTCAATGGCACAGGGTGTTCGCTGGAGAAATGCCGGTGCAGTACTGAACGTAAGTTTCCAGAACCTGAAAATTACCCGTCTCAGCGACAATAAAAGTATCACCATCAATGGTACACAGGCTTACACGAATGTAAGCGGAGGTTTATTGATCAATCTGCCAACACTTAATACTATTACTCATACCATTACCAGCAGCAATATGTCGGTTACTTTTGATAATGCTTCACAACGCAACTGGCAGGTAGCAAGACAAAGAGTGTTTACCTATAATAATGGTATCGTTATAACTACAACAGGCACACATACTGAAGGAGGTATTTCCGGTATTGCAGAGTGGGGAACCAATCGCTTCGGCCGCACATTTACAACAGCTATTACACAACCATTGATTATTCGCCAGGATTGTAGTTTCCGCCTTACAAGCGGCAAAGCAGCACATACAACCCCGGTTTTTAATGCTACTGCTACTTTTGGACTTGACGCTTCAGGTAATCCTACTTCCTGTCCCGGCGCAGGTAGTTATTATATGAAGATTGTATGGACAGGCCCGGGTGGAAATGCCCATACTACTATATTACCTTATTGATTTTAACTATTTTAGAATATTCAAAACCGTCTTGCTTTTTGGTAAGACGGTTTTTTCATTTCAGACTTTTTACAGGTACCTGAGTTTTTCCAAGTAAATTAGCTGCAAATGGCGGCCACTCTCATATCAAATATTAAACTACTCGTCAATACCCGGGAGCATAATCAATTGCTTCGGGGAAAAGAATTGGGCCAATTACCATGTATTGAAAATGCTTATGTAATTGTTGAAGATGGTATTATAGCTGAATATGGGGATATGGGTTCGCAGGGAAGGCTTGATACTGTTTTCGACACTATCATTAATGCAGATGGTCAATTTGTTCTTCCCACCTGGTGTGACTCTCATACACATTTGGTTTTTGCAGCCAGCCGGGAAGAAGAGTTTGTTGACAAAATAAATGGGATGAGTTACGGAGAAATTGCAGCAAAGGGAGGTGGAATTCTAAACTCAGCCAGGAATATTGCTGCTGCAAGTGAGCTGGAATTGCTGCGTTCAGCCTGGGCCCGGTTGCAGGAAATTATTTCACTTGGAACAGGAGCAGTGGAAATAAAGAGCGGCTATGGACTTTCTGTAGAAGGCGAACTAAAAATGCTGCGGGTAATAAAAAAATTGAAAGAGACCTCGCCAATACCTGTAAAAACAACGTTTCTCGGTGCTCATACTTATCCATTGGAGTATAAAGACAATCACCAGGGATATATTGACCTTATCATTAATGAAATGCTGCCCGTGATAGCTGGTGAAAAACTGGCAGACTATATTGATGTGTTCTGCGAAACAGGTTTCTTTTCACCGGAAGAAACAGAAACGATTTGTAAAGCAGGTATGAGTTATGGATTAAAACCAAAGATTCATGCCAACCAACTCAATTTATCCGGCGGTACACAAATAGGAGTAAAGTTGGGGGCAATAAGTGTTGACCATTTAGAGACAATGGATGACGATGCAATTCATGCTCTGGCTAATTCAACTACTATCGGCACATTATTACCAACAGCAGCTTTCTTTTTGCGAATGCCATTTCAACCAGCCCGGAAATTAATTGATGCCGGATGTGCTATTGCCTTAGCAACAGATTTCAATCCCGGCTCATCTCCATCCGGAAATATGAACCTGGCCATTGCCATGAGTTGCATACAAATGAAAATGCTGCCGGAAGAAGCTATCAACGCTGCCACTATCAACGGTGCTTATGCTATGGAACTACAGGATGAACTGGGCAGTATTACTGCTGGTAAAAAAGCTAATCTCATTTTTACCAAACCCATTCCTTCGCTGGCTTACCTGCCTTATTCGTTCGGCACTAACCTTATTGATAAGGTGATGATTACCGGTGAATGGATTTAATTTTACTTTAATATCCCCGTAACATTTAAACGGTTTAGTTGTTGTATTTTCGGAACAATGGTGATATTTCGATTACGAAAAAAGAAACCTGATTTTTTTGAACATCTCATTGCCCGCAATGTGATATTGCCTCATCATGGGCGGCAGAAGGGATTGAGTTTCCTGAATTCTCTTTTTTCTGAAATTCGTCCTGCCTATGGTAAAAAGAGAAGAAACCCGGAGAAAAACCTGCAACGGGTAACAGCACAATTGCAGCAGCATAAAATAGTGCTGGCAAATACACAACATGCTTTGGTTTCCCAACTGACAAGTACTGACCTCACGGCTGCTATTACAGAAAGTGGTATTCCATTAGCAAGGGGCTTCTGGCAGGAATTATCCAATCGTATCAAACATAAAATACTTCCGCCATTACAGAACGAAGGTGATTTTCTCTATGTTATCAATAATGTTTTTTTTAAGAAGAGTGATTATGAATGGGTGGAAGCTATTTCCCGCCAGTCATGGATAGACTTTTTTGAAGCGGTCGGTTTCAGTTTCACCCCGCAACATAATTCGCTGAAGAAAGAGTTGCTGCAATCCATGAAAATTCTTTCTTTCCAGGTGGCACAGTTAGGATTGGAAAAAGTAGTACTGGATTATTTACCGGAAGAACATCGTTTAGAGGATACTCCTTTTGTATTACAGAATTATAAAGTGCATGAACTGGAGAAGCTGCTGATGGATAATGCAACAGACCATGAGGTACTCGCAGCTTCTTTTCAACTAAAAAATATTATTGAAGATTGTTACCAGTTGATAGATCATATCCGGGAAAGTCATTCTGAACGAGGAGCCAGCATACAACAAACTTATCTTTTGCTGATATTGTCAAACAGGCTGGAGCGGATGCAATTAGTATTGGATGTGCTGGATGCTGATAATAAATTTGACACCGGCAGGTTTGTTGATGTTTTTCGATTGCTGGTACGGAACGAAAAAAGAAAGAACAGTATCCGGGAATTTTTGTCGCAGGGTGTTGGTTACCTGGCCTACCAGATAGCCGAACACAAAGGTTCAAAAGGCCACAAGTACATCACCGATTCCCGGAAAGATTATTTTAAAATGATACGCAGTGCCATGTGGGGCGGTCTGATTGTATGCTTTGTTGCTATCGCTAAAAATCTGATTGGAAAATTAAAATTAGCTCCCTTCCCGATGGGCTTTTTTTACAGTGTGAATTATAGTGTTGGATTCATCCTGATTGAAAATACCGGATCAACCCTGGCCACAAAACAACCCGCCTTTACTGCCAGTGCAGTAGCTGGGTCATTAGATACAAAAAAACACAGTGAACCGGATTTAGGTAACCTTGCCGCAACAGTAGCAAAAATTTCCCGCAGCCAGATTGCTTCTTTTTTTGGTAATCTTATTATTGTTTTCCCTATTACATTTTTATTCGCCTGGGGTTATGATTTTTTGTTTCATCAAAAAATAACTGAAGGCGATGCTGCTATGAAGATGCTGAAAGACCAGCATCCATGGCGAAGCCTTTCTTTATTATATGCCTGCTTTACCGGTTTCTTTTTATTTGCCAGCGGCATCATTGCCGGTTATTGGCAAAATAAGATCCGCTATGGCCGCATCAAGGAACGATTGAAAAAACACCCGGCATTAAAACTTTCTATGTCGCCTAAACGATTAGACAGGATGGCCAACTGGGTGGAGAGAAATTTTGGGGCATTGGTTGGTAATATCTCTCTTGGTTTCTTTCTGGGCTTTGCCGGCATTTTTGGAAAAATGTTAGGTATTCCGTTCGATATCCGTCACATCACTATCGCTGCCGGCAATACAGCAATTGCCATTTATGGCTTGGGCTTACAAAATATCCCACCTTATTTTCTGCTGGCTGTTTTTGGTGGTGTGCTGAGTATTGGCTTCCTGAATTTTCTTGTCAGCTTCTCTTTAGCATTTTTAGTAGCTGTAAAATCGAGGGGTATTCGGTTTGCCCAATATCCCCGTTTCTTCCGGATATTGGGTAACTATTTATGGAGGCATCCGGGAGAGTTTGTTTTTGCGCCGAAGAAAGTGGTGGAACCGGTTTATAAGCCGTTGGGAGAATAATTAAAATTTATTTTGTGAAAGCCAGAACTTGTTTTTTTATTGGTCTATTACTTATTTTATTGATGTTTTCCGCATCTTGTTCTAAACGGATATTGGAAGCTAAGGAAACACATAAACTTCATGATGAGTATTTTATTCTTCGGAAAAATGATCATTATTCTCTTAAGATGCTGCTCATGGGTGTGCTCCGGATGCCCGATAGTGAGAGGGGACGTTATATCCGCTCCGGCGACACTGTTTACTTTGTAAATAAATTGAAAGGAAAGACTTTTGAAACCTATGGCTATGGAATAATTGATAGCAGCTCAGGCACATTCTTCTATAGGCCGAATGATACTAAGGAGGAAAGGACATTTGATATGATAAAGATGCCTTTGAGACGGGATGACAAGTAGGTTAATTCCACAAACAATATCTTAGCACCTAAATACTATATTTCATGCAACTCATCGAATGTG
>JANNCC010000050.1:0-13070 GCA_031386125.1 Chitinophagaceae bacterium | reverse complement strand
AGCAGCGGCTCAACATAACTTAACTACCGCCAACGAAGTAAAATCAATTGAACAGGTCATAAAAGCAAAGCTGACCGGAAAAATAATGGACGTAAAAACAGGTGAGCTACTGCCCGGAGCCTCTGTTTATTTCGCTGATGATAAAATCGGCACTTCGGCTGATGCCAATGGAAAATACAGTTTAAACAATATTCCTTTTGGTCACCATGTTATTGAAGTATCTCATGCCGGCTATGCCACCTTGGTTGAGCATATAGAAATTAACAGTGATATGGAAAGAGATTTCAAACTCTCCTCAGTTGTTGTAGAAAACCAGGGAGTAATTATTACCGGAGTGTCTGGTGCTACCAGCATTCGCAAAGCACCGGTGCCGGTAACATCCATTCGAAAGGCCGCATTATTGCAATCATCATCCACCAATATCATTGATGCGCTAAGCCATGTTCCCGGTGTGTCGCAACTTTCTACCGGCCCTGCTATTTCAAAACCATTTATCCGTGGACTGGGGTATAACCGTGTGGTAGTAGTTAACGAAGGTGTACGGCAGGAAGGCCAGCAATGGGGTGATGAACATGGAGTGGAAATAGATGAACTGAGTGTGGGAAGGGTAGAAGTACTGAAAGGCCCGGCATCCCTAATGTATGGAAGCGATGCACTGGCAGGAGTAATAAATTTTATTACAAACACACCGGTTGCTGAAGGAGTGGTGAAAGGGAATCTATTGTCCAATTACCAAAGCAATAATGGATTGTTTGCTCTGAATGCAAACATAGCGGCCAATAAAAATGGGTTGAACTGGAACTTGTACGGAACCTATAAATCAGCCGGTGATTATAAGAACAGGTATGATGGTAAAGTACTGAACTCCCGGTTTAATGAGAAAAATTTCGGCGGTTATATCGGTATCAACAAAAGCTGGGGTTATTCTCATCTTATCTTCAGCCGCTTTGACCAGCGGCTTGGATTGGTAGAAGGTGACAGGGATGATGCAACAGGAGAATTTATTTTGTTCGCCGGTTCTTCATTGGAAAGAATTGCGACCAATGCTGATTTGGACTCAAGAGATTTGTTTGTTCCTCAACAAAGGGTGCAGCATAATAAATTTATTCTCGATAATAATTTTGCAATCAGGAAAAGCCGGTTAAAAATTAATCTTGGCTATCAGAATAACCAGCGGCAGGAGTTTGGCAATCCTGAAGACCCGTCAGAAAAAGAATTATTCTTTGACCTTAAAACAATCAACTATAATCTGCAATGGCAATTGCCGGAGATGAAAGAATGGCATACAACGATTGGTGTGAATGGAATGAGGCAAAATAATGAAAACAAAGGAATAGAAGTATTGATTCCTGAGTACAGCATTTTTGATGTTGGCGGGTTTGTATATGTACAGCGGTTATTTAAGAAAGCAACATTGAGTGGCGGTTTGCGGTTTGATAACCGTTCTGTGGATTCAAAAGAATTGAAAGTGGGAACGGATACTAAATTCACAGCCTTTACCCGGTCGGTTGCTAATTTTTCCGGAAGTGTTGGAATGAGTTTTGAGCCAACAGATGCTATCACCCTGAAAGTTAATATTGCCCGTGGTTTCAGGGCACCTGCATTAGCAGAGTTGGCCAGTAACGGAGCACATGAAGGAGCCAACAGGTATGAATATGGCGATCAAAACCTGGAATCTGAAACAAGCCTGCAGTTAGACGGTGGCCTTGATGTAAACTATGAACATTTTAGTATCGGTTTCAGTGCTTTTTACAACCGGATGAATAGTTTTATTTTTTACAGAAAATTGGAGTCCTTTCTCGGTGGCGATTCATTGGTGAATGTGGATGGAGATGATATTCCGGCATTTCAATTTGATCAGCATAATGCAAAGCTGGCAGGTGTGGAAGGTTCGGTTGATATTCATCCGCATCCATTGGACTGGTTGCATTTTGAAAACACCATTTCATTTGTGAGGGGAAGGTTTGATGATCCCATTGATGGTAGCGATAATCTGCCGCTTATTCCGGCGGCAAGATTGGTGAGTGAACTGCGGGGCGATTTTAAGAAAGCAGGCAAGGCATTTCGCAGCCTGTATGTAAAAATTGAAGCCGATAAAACATTTGCACAGAAACATCCTTTCGCAGGATATGATACGGAAACTGCTACTTCCGGCTACACTTTATTGAATGCCGGTTTTGGTTCTGAGATTCTGGGAAATAACAGGAAAACATTATTTAGTGTTTATTTTGCGATAAATAATATCAGTGATATGGCTTATCAAAACCACCTGAGCCGGTTGAAGTATGCAGCGCAAAATATGGTAACAGGCAGAAACGGTGTGTTTAATACGGGGCGCAACTTCTCAGTCAAGCTTAATATTCCTTTGAATTTTGTAAAAAAATGATTGTCTTGATTTACTGTTTAAAACCAGTCTTGTTGCAAAGCAGATCGGTTTCTTTTTTATAGAGTAAATTGTGGTATGGAAATCACCTTTAACACACCGGCGTTACTATTCCCGGCTATCAGTTTGCTATTACTGGCTTACACAAACAGGTACCTGGCCTTGGCCAGCCTTATCCGCAAATTGCATGATGAGTACATGAAAGGGGAGAAGAAAACCCATTTGTTGAACCAGATTAAAATTCTCAGGGTGCGGATTAATATGGTGCGACAGATGCAGACCCTGGGTGTTTTTAGTTTTTTATGCTGTGTAGTAACTATGTACAGTGTTTACAAACAGTGGGGTGATTTTACAAGTTATGTTTTTGCTGCCAGCCTGTTAAGCCTGTTGGCTTCGTTGGTAATTTCATTGCTGGAAATTTCTCAGAGTACCAAAGCTCTGGAATGGGAGCTAAGTGATATGGAAGAATTGGAAAAGACTAATTTTTTCAGTGATTTGTGGGGAGGAAAAGAAAAAAAAGAATCTTAAATTTACATTCTTGACAACTAGACTTCAACATATCATTTTTTGTGCTGCAATAGTAATTGCTATGGCCGCTTGTTCTAAAGGTGGTACTACTACTGGTGAAGGCGGTGGATCTCATGTAGAAACTCCAAACGATACAATTCCACCGCAGATAAGCATTTTTACACCAACGATTAACCAGGTGTTTACAAATGGAAGTGTTATCAATATAACAGGAAGAATAACGGATGATTATGGATTGTACAGAGGAACCATCCGTATTATCAATGATGCAAATGGGGCTGTCTTATTAAGCCAGCCTTATGAAATTCATGGTATATTATTATATAATTTCAATATCAATCATACAGCTTCCGTAGTTGTTGCGTCAGATTATACTGTCACAGTTACATTTGAAGATCATGGTAATAATTCAGCTACCAAATCGGTAAAGGTGAAAGTGAGCCCCTGATTTAAAGGCTTTGCATAATCTTCAATACATTTTCCCAGTTTCCGCCGTTATAGACTTCTTTTAATCCTTTTGCTTTCAGGTGCTGAAGGGCAATGCTGCTTCTGTCACCGGAATTGCAACAAACGATAACAGGTCTTTTCGCTTCTTTTAACCGGTCAGCACTTATTTTAATACGGTCAACCGGAATGTTGAATGCATCCGGCACATGCCCACGGTCGTATTCAATACCAGTTCTGACATCAATAACGATGGCACCTTTCCTTAATGCATTTTTTATTTTGCCAGAGCCGAAGAATGATAATAACCCCATATAATTATGCAGCGGTTATTTTGTTTTTTCTTTCACCTATCTGCTGACGCCACATGGCATAGTACAACCCTTTTTCTGCCAGCAATGTTTCATGGTTTCCTGTTTCCACCACATCACCTTTTTCAAGCACATAAATTCTGTCGGCATGCATAATAGTACTCAGCCGGTGAGCAATCAGGATACTTATCTGATCGCCCTGTTTAGATATATCCCTGATAGTGTCTGTGATTTCTTCTTCTGTCAATGAATCCAATGCAGAAGTGGCTTCATCAAACAACAACAACTTTGGCTTACGAAGTAATGCCCTTGCAATAGACAAACGTTGTTTTTCGCCACCGCTTAATTTTAATCCGCCTTCACCAATCATTGTATCAAGCCCTTTCTCAGCTCTTGTCAGCATATTCTGGCAGGAAGCTTTTTTTAATACATCCTTTAAATCATCTTCCGTGGCAGATGGATTTACAAACAGCAGGTTTTCTTTGATGGTACCGGAGAAAAGTTGTGTGTCCTGTGTTACAAAACCAATCTGGTTTCTCAGTGCTTCAAAATCAATACTATTTTCATCAATTCCATTGTATAATACACTTCCTTCCTGCGGACGATAAAGCCCGACCAGTAATTTCATTAAGGTAGTTTTACCGGAACCTGATGGGCCGACAAAAGCAATTGTTTCACCTATTTTTACTTTAAAACTAATATCATTAATAGCTTTTTGCGATGCTGTCCGGTGCTGAAAGGCCACATGGTCAAACTCCAGTGTTTGAATTTGTCCCAAATGTTTTGGGTTAGCAGGCTGCGCCTCCGGTGCTTTTTTCATCAGGTTGTCAAAATTTTCCAATGATGCTTGTGCTTCCCGGTAGGTAAGAATAATGTTACCTATTTCCTGTAAGGGGCCAAATACAAAGAAGGAGAAAATTTGCATGGTTACAATTTGCCCTGCATCCATTTTTCCCTGGTAAATAAACAGCATCAACAAAAAAAGGATTATCTGGCGGAGTGTATTTACAAAAGTGCCCTGCACAAAACTGATACTGCGGATGCGTTTTACTTTGGTTAGTTCAAGCCCAAGGATTTTAAAAGTATTTTTATTTAGCCTGCTTACTTCTTGTTTTGTTAAGCCAAGGCTTTTTACCAGCTCAATATTACGAAGCGATTCTGTGGTGGCACCTGCTAATGCAGTTGTTTGGCCCACTATTTTTTTCTGAATTGTCTTTACTTTTTTGCTAAGCAGGTTGGAAATAATTGTCAAAAGAAAGATGCCCCCGAAATAAACCAACGGAAGGCTCCAGTGAATGGTGGTGGCATACACGGCCACGAAAACGATACCTACAATAACGGGAAAAAGAATATTGATAAACGAGGCTACAAATTTCTCTGTATCTATCCTTACTTTTTGCAGCACACTCAGGGTCTCACCACTTCTTGCATCTTCAAATTCCTGATAAGGCAGCTTCATAGCATGTTGCAGACCTTCTGTAAAAATGGTAGCACCAAATTTTTGGGTGATAAGGCTGAGAAAATAATCCTGAAAGGCTTTAGCAATACGGCTTATCATGGCTACAGAAATAGAAGCAATCAAAAGCCAGACAACACCATAAATGATTTTAGAGTGTGCTGTTTTTTTGACAATTCCTGCTGCATCCATCTGCACACCGGCATCTATATATTCTTTTTTGGTGAAAAGGAAATCATGCCATGTCAACGGTTCTACTTTTTGATGGTAGCTTCCAAGGTTCACCAATTTTCCAAAAATAATAGGGTCTATTAATGAGAACCCAATATTAATAGCAGCCAGCAATAGTACTAAGCCAACCAGCCACTTATAGGGTTTCAGGTATTTTATGAGAATCTTCATACTTGTATTTAAAAAGTAAAGATAAGGCAGCACAAAAATCATGTCAATAACTAAAACGGAAACTCTGACACCTTTTTTCTGGTAGCAGCCTACCGAATATACGAATCTCTGTGACTTCCATCAGGCAAACTGTCATGCAGAAAAGCCTGCGGCCAAACAATATAACCATTCACCACTTGTTTTGTTGCGGCATGAGCCAGCAGGTTGTCGGCAATATATTGAATGGGGGTTTGCATGTTGATGAGCTTTTCTGCCCCACTGCAGTTGATGCCATAGGCATAGGTGTAATCATGAAAACCGGCTTTTTTCAGGTGGCGGGAAAAAGCTGTTGCATAAAGATTGCGGATAACCTGGTGATTCCACTTTAATCTTCCAATGCTATGCTGAATATGGTAAATGATTTTTTTGAAACGGGTACCAAAACTATTTACCCCATTTTTATCCCAACCCCACATCAGCAATTCGCAATCAGCAGGAATCTCGCTGAGTATTTCAGAAATCTGTTTCAGCATTTTTTCATCCGGCACTGCATCGTCTTCAAAAATCAGGATGCGGTTATATTTATTGGCCAGCATTTCTTCATACATCATCTTATGACTCCAGGAGCAGGCTATTTCACCATGTTTCATCGTTTTGCCGAAGCGGTGATGATGACGGGTAAGATCTTCACAGAAAATACCTTTTTCTTTAACCTCTTCAATTGAAAATTTGTTTTTGTCGGCGCCATAAAAAAATGAATATTGCAACCCATTGAATCTTTCCGCAAATAATTTTCTTCTTGCAACAGCAGACTCAATGCTTAGCACATATATTTTATCGTAATACTGGTTGAGAAGTTGGAAATAGTCCTGCATGACGGATGAATTCCGGTAAAGATAAAGAACCATTGACTTTTAATCAGTTTGTTATGATTGAGGGAATTTTTTTGCAGTTTTTGCTTTAAGGGCCTGGTTGATATGCCGGTGTTCATGCTGTATCAAAATGGTGATTGCCTTCCGCAAACTGTATGTTACTGCATTTGAAAACGGAGAGGTAATATGCACTTTATCAATGTCAATCCCCTGGCAACCGGTGGTGTATTCAAGCAGCGTAGCAAGATGCTTGTGAAAACGTTCCAGTATTCCCATATCAATTTTACTATAGGAGGGAAGAAATATTGCGGGGGCTTTTAATTTCTTTCGGGGGTTTTCATTTATTTGATTTACCAGTATTTTTCCAAATAAACCACCGAAGGGGTTCCAGTTTTCCCAGAAATTCATTTCATGTTTTCCTTCTCTTATTTTTTTTAATGCCGGAAAATATAAACAATCAGAAACAACAAGATGATCGAGGCATTGACCAATACTCCAGCTTTCTTCCGCAGGTTTCCAGTTTAATTGTTCCAATGAAATAGTAGAAAAGGATACTTTTACCTTTTCTCCGGCCCAGGCTCCTTTAGTCAGCATCTCTTGTATGAATAAGGGGTCTTTCAATTATAAAAAATAATTTATGTAAAAGCTAAATCCTTACCCTGCCCACCCTTCTCTGTCCAGGCTTCTGTATTGTATTGCTTCTGCCAAATGCTCGGGTTTTATATCATCACTGGCAGAAAGATCTGCAATGGTTCTTGACACTTTTAATATACGGTCATAAGCCCTTGCAGAAAGATTTAGTTTTTCCATAGCTGCTTTTAAAAGATTAGCACCCACCTGGCTGATAACACAAATTTCTTTCAGCATCTTAGTGCTTATTTGTGCATTGCAATAAATACCGGGATTGTCTTTATACCGTTCAGCTTGTATATCTCTTGCTGCAATAACCCTGTCACGGATGCTGGCAGAATTTTCCTGTTGCCTGGTTCCTGACAATTCACTGAAAGCAACAGGAGTTACTTCCACATGCAAATCAATCCGGTCGAGCAATGGTCCCGAAATTTTATTCAAATATTTCTGCACTGTTCCCGGCGGGCAGGTACATTCTCTTTCCGGGTGATTATAAAAACCACAGGGGCAGGGGTTCATAGATGCTATCAGCATAAAAGAAGCCGGAAAATCAACGGCTACTTTTGCTCTAGATATAGTTACTCTTCTTTCTTCCATCGGCTGCCGCATTACTTCCAGTACGGCTCTTTTAAACTCTGGCAGTTCATCTAAAAATAAAACGCCATTATGTGCTAATGAAATTTCACCTGGCTGGGGAATGCCACCGCCACCGACTAAGGCAACATCAGAAATAGTATGATGCGGAGAACGAAATGGTCTTTTAGAAACAAGTGTTGAATTCTCCGGCAACTTACCGGCTACTGAGTGAATCTTTGTTGTCTCCAATGCTTCCTGCAAAGAGAGAGGGGGGAGAATAGTAGGTAATCGTTTTGCCAGCATTGTTTTGCCGGCACCGGGCGGGCCAATAAGAATTGCATTATGTCCACCAGCGGCTGCAATCTCTAATGCCCTTTTTATATTCTCCTGTCCTTTTACATCGGTAAAATCAATTTCAAAATCATATTGCGAATCAAAAAATTCTTCTCTTGTATTTACAACGGTTGGCTCCAGGCCGGTTTCATTCTTCTCAAAAAAATCAATTACTTCTTTAATGTGGGTGACGCCATACACTTTCAAGGTGTTTACCATGCCTGCTTCTTTAGCATTCATTTTAGGCACAATCAATCCTTTGAAGCCTTCCTTTCTTGCCTGGATAGCAATGGGCAATGCTCCTTTTATGGAACGGATTTCACCATCCAATGCCAACTCACCCATGATTACATAATTGGCCAGTGCATCACGGTTTTCAATTTGTTCTGATGCGCCAAGTATTCCCAGCGCAATGGGCAGATCAAAAGGAGTTCCACTTTTTTTAATATCGGCAGGGGCAAGATTCACCACCACTTTTGTCCGTGGCATTTGAAAGCCGTTGGTTTTGAAAGTGCTTTCTATCCGTTGCAAACTTTCCTTTACGGCGTTATCAGGCAGACCCACTATCATCGGGTCTTTGCCAGTCGTCATCCAGTTTACTTCAATGGTAATAGTAATGGCTTCCACACCATACACGGCAGAGCCAAATGTTTTTACAAGCATGGTTTGAAGATAGGAGAAAATAATGGGATGACTGATTACCTGAAAGTGGTATTACTTATCCTGCTTTACTTCAATGATGGTTCCTTCAAAAAGCAAAGAAATCTTCGGATCCATTGTAATCATGGCTGGCTTTTTGGCAAGGGGTAATGTAAAAGATTGCTGCTTTGCAGTAATATTGAGTGGCATTGTTACACTTTTACCTCCAGGAAACCAGATTTCAATCTCCAGCGGCATATTGAATATAGTTTCGTTTTGTGTTTGTTCAATATCTACTTTTATTTTTTTCTCTTTGGCTAAATATCTCCAGGCTACTTTCAATGAAGGGTTTACACGGCTGAAGAGCCATTGATTAAAAAACTGGTTTAAGTTTTTTCCTGAAACAAATTCAAAGATTTTTTGCAGGTCTTTTGTTTCTGCATTCTTACCGGCATATGTTGCATAATACAGACGAATACTTTTTTTGAAAATGGAATCGCCTAACTGCCTCCGCAACATGTGCAGCACCCAACTGCCTTTCTTATAGCTGTTGGCATTAAGCAGTTGCATATAATTGGGAGTAGAGTCTACCACGGGGCGGCGACTATTTTTTACAAAGTCTATTACAGTTTCTCTGTCGAATCTCATTTCTGTGTTCAGGCTGTCGGTGCCATACTTTGATTCAATATAAACATGGGTAAGATAAGTAGCGAATCCTTCGCTAAGCCACAGGTGGGCAAAGCTTTTTTCTGTTGCCATATCGCCAAACCATTGATGAACTATTTCATGACTCAGCAATTCTTCTTCTTGCCTCAGGCCATTCACCCTGTCTTCGGCATAAAAAATAGCACCTGCATTTTCCATGCCGCCAAATTTGGTTTTGGATTGTACGTTAGCCAATTTTTTGTACGGGAACCGGCCAATGTAGTTTATATGCCAGGCAAGAATATCTTTGGCAATAGCATAATCATAAAAGCCTTCTTTTTTATTTTCAGGATAAACCCAACTGTACACAGGTACACAGTTTATTTCGCCAACAAGACTAACAGCAAAATCCGCGGCACCTATAACCATTACTTTAGTAGGAAGGGGCACCTCTTCTTTATAGTGTGTTAGTTTTTTATTCCCGGGTAAGTTTGTTTCTTCTATCTGTACACCATTGGAAATTATCTGGTAATGCGAAGGTGCAGTAACAATAAACTCTACCGTTGCTTTATCTGCAGGATCATCTACACAGGGAATCCAATTGTGTGCCCGGTTGGGCCAGTTGTCGGCAAAAAAAGTGCGGTTGCCAAATTGATTTTTGGAAATGATAAGGCCATCGGCGGGGATGCCTTTGTATTCAATCGCAATAGTGTCATTTTCTCCGGCTAATAATTTCTTAGGTAATTTGATTTTTACTTTATCATTTTCATGTGAATATTCGATAAGCATAGGAGAAGCAGTTATTCGAATGTCTAAAGCCGCAGGGGTATTAAGGTCAGTTATTTTCATTCCCTTTCCATTCTTGCTGATCTTAGTAAGGTCAAGTTCTAAAAATTCAGCAGGCTCATTAGCTTTGAAGTATATTGTTGCAATTCCATAAATATTATCTGTTGTATCTGAAAGCCTGATTTCATATTTATAACTCAGAACGTCAATCTTTCTTTGCGCAGATATTGAATACGAAATGCAAAAAAGGTAAAGGGGTAGAAAAAATTTCTTCATGTATTAATCCTCTCTGAATATTTTATCCGGGTTTTGTGTGGCTTCCTGAATCCGGGCAATTATTTTTTTTAATGGTAGTGGTTTCAGCATTTTGGGCGGGTCCATTTTTTCATCAATGTCGCCAAAAAAGTTAACAGCCTTCACAGCAATCATCGGGTTGGAATAGGTGTATTTGGCTGCGAAAAAAGAAACCATTTGTTGCATACTGAAATATTCCAGCAAAAAATATACATCAATAAAATCTTTCAGCCGTTTGCCACTTTGGATAATAGCATGAAATTTCATAGCGGCAATATCTTCTTTACTTAAATAGCTGATTCCTTCTTCTGTAATGGGGGGCTGTAGCAATGGATAATTATGTCGGATAAAATCTGTTTTAATGTTATTGACCAGAGATATTATGGTATTCTGTCGCCGGAATACTTCTTTTATACTATACTGTTTACTGATTAACTCTATTATATCTGTGTCGCTGAATTCAGTCAGGGTAAATAAATCTATATCAATTGAATTCCGGTGACCTAACTGAAGGGCTAATGCTGTACCACCAGCTAAATAAAAATCTTTTAGTTCGGGTAAGGCTTGCAACTGCTGAATCAGTTCAAAAGTTTCGGGGGCAATAATAAAAGGGTCTTTATGCAGCATGTAAAAAGCCAGAATTGAGGAAAAATATTGAGAAATCTTTATCTCTATTATCCAACTGGGCACTCCACTCTATAGTTTCAAGTATTTGATCCCTTGAATAGTAATTAACCATATTCCTCCATTCTTCCAGGGTTCCCAATTGCAGAACTCTTTCTATTACAATTTTATATGATTTATCGTAATTGAATGTCTCCAGGTCGTATTCCCAGAGCAATGCCGGGTTAATAATATGGGGTCTTTTTTTATTCATTTCTTGCTTGTAAATATAACAAATTTGGTGCTAAGGTAGAAGTATATTGCCGGGTTTATTACCGCAAAAAATGATGCAATAAATAGCTTTCCTGTTACAATTTCTCCAGCATCTCCACCACTTTCTCCCGTTTCAATATCACATAACCAATCCGGTCATTGCTGATGCCTTCCTTTAACTGGTAACTAAATTCCAGTTGTTCATCTTTTACATTCGTTTCGAAATAGCGGAAGGAGATATTAGGGTAGTTTTTTAACTCCTCACCTATTTCATATAAGTGAGTGGAGAGGATAAACAATGAGTTTTTAATCTTAATCAATCCTTTTATAACAGTCAGCGAACATTTCATCGCATCCTGCACATTGGTGCCTTTAAATAACTCATCAATCAGTACCAGCCATTTTTTGCCGTTGTTTATTTTTTCAATAGTGTTTTTTATCCGCTGCACTTCGTTGAAGAAGAAACTTTCTCCTTTGGCAATATTGTCCACTACGTTTATATTACTTAGTAAGCCATCAAACAAGGTGAGCTTCATTTTTGCCGCCGGCACACCCATACCGATATGTGCAAGGAAAACAGCAGAGCCCACTGCCTTTATCAAAGTGCTTTTACCTGCCATATTTGCTCCTGTCAGAAAAAGAAAATTGTGTTCGGGATTCATCTGCAAATCATAAGCAACCGGCTGCGGCAACAATACATGATACAATCCTTTGGCATCTACCAGCGGTGTTGCCTGTTCCACAAATTCAGGGAAAGTAAGATGGTATGTTTTTACTGCCACTGCCATAGAGTACCAGGCATCCAACCGGCTGAAAATATCTATGAGTTCTAATGTATCTGTTTTATAACGGCCACGGAGATGATGACCGAAATATAAATTTTGCCGGGGAGAAAATTTTTGACCGGGTATGGTTTCAGAAAGTTTTTGCAGGGGTGTGTGTTTCAATATCCGGCTGATACGATCGGTATAAAACTGGAGGCTTGGTGGTAGTTCCAGGTCTTCCAGTAATTCAGCTATTTGCTTTATTCCACGATAGAAATCAGCGAAATGGATCAATGAATATTTTACAAGGGAATAGTCTTCATTGTGAAGCCACCTGTAAAAAATATTGTTCAGAGAGCCCGGATTTTCACTGATAGGGTCTAATGCGTAATCCATAAACTTATCCATCATCAGCACGGTGCCATTGCTGATGCCGCTGGGCCAGTCCTTTACATGTTCCAAAAAAGTGCGGATAATTTTCTGCGTGCCGATAATTTTATTTACGTCATTATGCGGTTCACTGAAAAATTTGCGCAGCCATTCTTTGCCACCGGTGGTCCGGGTAAAATTGAGTTTATGAAAAATAGAAAACTCCTCTTCGTGGTGGAAGATGGAAATGTCGCTGAATGATATCTTGTCTATCTCCATGTTTTTGTAGAACGCAGATTAGTATGATTGTTAAGACTAACACAGATAAAATCGTAATAAATCATCATTATCATGACAATCTGCGGTCTGTATTTATCGGTCAAATGTAAGCCGTTGCCCTTGCTGAGATTCATCCCATACTCCATTTCCATACACTAAATGGCCATTCACAAATGTGTGGGTGATGGTAGCCGGAAATTCAAAGCCTTCTAAAGGACTCCAGCCGCATTTAAATAAAATATTCTCTTTAGTTACTTTGGTTGTTTCATTCATATCAACAATAACCAAATCGGCAGGATAACCTTCCCGGATATAACCCCGATCTTTAATTTGAAAGCAATCTGCAACCGCATGGCTCATTTTTTCGGCGATTTTCTCCAAACTGATTTTACCCTGTTTATAATAATGCAGCATTAATAATAAAGGATGCTGTACCAGTGGCAAACCGGCATAGGCTTTTTCGTAGGGTTCATCTTTCTCGTCCCATGTATGCGGCGCATGGTC
>JANNCC010000261.1:0-4652 GCA_031386125.1 Chitinophagaceae bacterium | reverse complement strand
GGCGATAAACTAAAAATGCTGAACTATGGAAAACTGCCCCGAAGTCCTGGAGCAACCTTTGATAAGTATATGCTGAACTGGCCTGCTCATGGCAATGATATCT
The DNA here is from genome assembly GCA_031386125.1 of Chitinophagaceae bacterium. GTDB lineage: Bacteria > Bacteroidota > Bacteroidia > Chitinophagales > Chitinophagaceae > JJ008. The sequence continues at coordinate 4,549 of JANNCC010000261.1, read as the reverse complement.
ATTTGAATGTAGTAGAAAAGAGTTCAGAGTTTAGAGCTCAGAGTTATGAGTTGGCAAAGCAACACACATTAGGATTTATTTATTTTATGCAGACAGAGTTGGGGATGAAGAGTATTGGTTTAGCTGATGATGAATTGAATGATGGCCTTGCATTGATTCCTTACAACCGGGAGGGGCGACGGGTAAAAGGAATGGTGAGAATGAATATTAATCATATTAAAAACCCGTATGACTATACTTTATACAAAACAGGCATTTCTGTTGGCGATTACCCGGTTGACCATCACCATGCACAATATCCTGGCAAAGTTCCGGAGATAGAATTTCCACCAATACCTTCCTACAATATACCAATGGGAGCATTGATACCGGAGAAAATTGATGGATTGATTGTTTGTGAAAAAGGAATTTCAGTTACCAATATTGTAAACGGAACTACAAGGTTACAGCCTGTGGTTTTATTGACGGGACAAGCGGCGGGGGTTTTGGCAGCAAAAGCAACGGCAGTATGGCCCCGTTCTAAAGGGGTGCTTGAAGTAAGAAAAGTATCAGTAAGATCAGTACAGGAGGAATTGTTGAGGGCAAAAGCTTACCTGATTCCCTTTATAGATGTAAAGCCAGAACATCCACATTGGGTCCAGATTCAGAAGATAGGTGTTACAGGAATATTAAGAGGAACAGGTAAAGCGGAGGGCTGGGCTAATAAAATGTTTTTTTATCCCGATAGTATTGTTCATACTATAGAGTTAACAAAAAATATCAATCAGTTTTTATCTGGCTATAAAGATTTAATCAGTATTTCGGGTTCTAATGGTTCGGGTGATTCTTTATTGACCATACGAGACGCAATCAAATTGCTGGAACAATTTTATTTTATTGTTCAGAATAAGTATAAAAAATATTCCCCTCCAATTGGTGAAATTTTTATAACCGGCGATATTAAAAAGATATGGACTAATATTGGTTTGAAGGATTATCTTCCTGAAAGACACATAAAAAGATTTGAGTTGGCTGCTTTGTTTGAAGATTTGTTGAGTCCTTTTGATAGGTATGTCCGGAATACAATTAATAGCAAATGATTATAAATGAAAAATTATTTTTTACTAGGTTTGGTGTTATTAACTAATACTGTTGGCTTTTCGCAAAAATGGAAACTCTCCATCCAAACATGGACTTTTCACAAGTACTCTTTTTTGCAATCAATTGAGAAGGCAGATAGTTTGGGAGTAAAATATCTGGAGGTATATCCGGGTCAGAAAGTCGGGGCAGATATTCAGGGAATGTTCAGTTACACATTGGATAAAACATCAAGAGATAAAATAAAACAATTCTTAGAATACAGAAATTTCAAAATTGTAGCTCTGGGAGTAATTGATAAATATTATTACAATAAAGACAATCTCGAAAAATTTTTTGAGTTTGCGAAATACATGGATATCCCTGTTATCACAGCAGAACCGGAGTGGGAAGACCTTGATGAATTTAACAGGTTGGCAGGTAAGTATAAAGTAAAAGTGGCATTGCATTGTCATCCTAAACCTTCCAGCCATTACTGGCATCCTGATTCTACAGTCAAAGCAATGAGCGGAAGGAAAAATATTGGCGCCTGGCCGGATATTGGTCACTGGGCAAGAAACGGAGTGGACATACAAGCTGCCATGAAAAAAGTAGATGGTAAAATATGGGGGCTGCATTTAAAAGACATACGGCAGTTTGATAACACGGCTGCCGAAGACACCCTGCTTGGAAAAGGTGTTTGCGATATACCGGCTGTGCTAAAGGAATTAAAAAGGCAAAAGTTTAAAGGGGCAGTATCTATTGAGTATGAAGTAAACCCCGATAAAAACATGGGCGAAATGCAACAAAATGTTTTGTATTACCTCGGGCAGATAGGCAAACTCTGATTTGTAAATATGACCAGTAACTTATAACCAGCAGCCAGCATATGTCAACCAGAAGAAAATTTATTAAACAATTGAGTGCTGCGTCGGTAGCATTGCCTTTATCATCATTGGCAGCTGATCAAATTCCTGTGCAAACAATTCTTTACGAAAAGAAGATTTCTGCAAACGATAAAATCAATGTGGCTATTATCGGCTTTGGCATTATGGGCAGCCGCAATGCAAAAACGGTATTGCAGATTCCGGGTGTGCAGTTAATCGCCGTTTGCGATTTATACCAGGGAAGATTGGACAGGGCAAAAGAATTATATGGCTCCCAACTTTTTACTACCAAAGCTTATGAAGAATTGCTTGGTAGAAATGATATTGATGCCGTCATCATTTGCACCAGCGACCAATGGCATGATAAAATTTCCATTGATGCCATGCAAAAAGGAAAAGCGGTGTATTGCGAAAAACCAATGGTGCATCAGCTCAATCAGGGTTGGGAGATAATAAAAGTACAACAACAAACCAACGCCATCATGCAGGTGGGTAGTCAACGGGTAAGCAGCATTGCCTACGGCAAAGCAAAAGAATTATATAAAGCCGGGGAGATAGGGCAGTTAAATTGTATTGAGGCTTCCTTTGACCGCCACACCGCTATGGGGGCATGGCAGTACACAATGCCGCTGGATGCAAACGAAAACACCGTTGCCTGGAAAAAATATTTGAAAACCAATTCCAGCACCCCGTTTGATGCGAAACGTTTTTTTTGGTGGCGCAATTATAAAGAATATGGAACAGGGGTGGCGGGAGATTTATTTGTACATCTTTTGTCTGGTATTCACTTTCTGACAGATTCAAAAGGTCCGTCAAGGATTTTTGCCACTGGTGATTTGAGTTACTGGAAAGATGGCCGCAATGTTCCCGATGTAATGACCGGCGTAATGGAATACACGGCTACGAAAGAACATCCCGCCTTTCAGGTATTATTAAAAGTAAACCTTGCCAGCGGTGCGGAGAAAGTGGAAAGCGGCAAAGTAAAGTTTTATGGCACAGAAGGGGTCATTGATTTTGGTTGGAATGATTTCACCATGTATAGGAATAAATTCTCCAAATCTCCCGGCTATGGTGGTTGGGATGCTTATGATACTTACACTAAAGCCATGCAGGAAAAAATTGCTGAAGACCATGCAATAAAATATCCAAAGAAAAATATAGAAGACTTACCGGCAATAAAATTTGCAGCTCCCAATGGATATGATGACCGCTACGATCATTTTGTCAATTTCTTTGAATCGGTAAGAACAAAAAAGCCGGTGGTGGAAGATGCCATATTTGGTTTCCGGGCTGCTGCTCCCTGTTTAGCCTGTAACGAAAGTTATTTTCAAAAGAAAGTGATTAACTGGGACCCTGTATCTATGAAGTTGAGGTGACAACTTATATTTGCCCATGGTTGATCAATTATTTTCTTACCAGCAACTTTTTGATTTTACGAAATCAGTTTTTATAAAAATTGGTTGCAGTAATGAACATGCAGATATAGCAACCAAGTCTTTATTATCTGCCGACTTGCGGGGAATAGATTCGCATGGTGTAGCAAGGCTGAGTGGTTACGTACGTTTATGGGAAGTAAAACGTATCAACGCAAGACCCAATATAAAAGTGATACATGAAACACCTTCTACCGCAGTGGTAGATGGTGATAGCGGATTAGGATTAGTGATTGCTCCTTTCGCCATGCAGATTGCTATTGAAAAAGCCAAACAGGTGGGCACTGGGTGGGTAAGTGTGCAGAACAGTAATCACTTTGGTATTGCCGCACATCATGCCATGATGGCTTTGCAATATGATATGATGGGCTTAGCGATGACGAATGCCAGCCCATTAGTAGCTCCCACTTTTTCCATTGACAAAATGCTGGGCACTAACCCGATTTGTGTGGCGGCACCAGCTGGTAATGAGCCGCCATTTGTAGCTGACCTTGCAACAACAACTGCTGCCAATGGAAAATTAGAAATACTGCAACGCAAAAATTTACAAACACCAAATGGTTGGGTGCAGGATAAAGATGGCAACCCTTCTAATGATCCGCATGCATTAAAGACCGGTGGCGCATTGTTGCCATTAGGTGGCGACAGGGAGCATGGAAGTCATAAAGGGTATGCACTCGGTGCAGTGGTCGATATCTTTTCTGCTTTATTAAGTGGTGCCAACTATGCTCCATGGGTGCCACCATTTCCAGCTTATGTGCCAATGCCTGCACAGCAACCGGGCAAAGGTATTGGACATTTTCTCGGTGCCATGCGGGTAGATGCTTTTCGTCCGGCTAATGAGTTTAAGCAAAGTATGGATCATTGGATACAGGGATTTCGTTCCTGTAAAACAATTTTGGGCGAAGACAAAGTATTAATACCGGGTGATCCGGAAAGGGAGTATGAGACAAAGAGAATGCAAAATGGTATTCCACTGCTTGATGGAGTAGTATCAGATTTAAAGCAACTTTCTTCCAAATTAGAAGTGTCGTTTGTCTAGGATTTGTTATCCATAGCATACTTATCTTTACAGCCTTATTTTTCAATCAATTAAAATATTGGAAGGGGGAGCAAAATGAAAGTAATGAAGTTTGGCGGTACAAGTGTGGGTAAGCCGGAACGTATGCACCA
>JANNCC010000260.1:0-9765 GCA_031386125.1 Chitinophagaceae bacterium | reverse complement strand
ATACCTCCATGGCACCGCAAATTCAACACCAAAACCAGCCTCAGTAATTGCGGCCGAAAATTTTTCATTTGGTAGTAATGCCGGTAATGTTTCGCCTGTAGAATTCATGCTACCGGCTACACTGTAACCGTCTGCAAAGCCGGCATTGGGAGCAGTTGGCTTGGTCATATAATTTCCTTTTCCGGCTACATAATCGGTACCTGCATTTGTTATATATTGATGGATAGCAAATGCTGATACAGAACCAGAATTAAAATTTGCCCGTATTACTGGTTCTCCGTCATTCATAAAGCCGTCTGCATTAATATCCATAATATACATAAAAGTATTCTGGTAATTACTGTTATTAATCCGGCGGAAATAAAAATAAACATTATAATTATCGTAGGTAAACGAAAAGAAACGAAGATCCCGGGGAGGCTGTGGAGTGTCTAAATCCGGACCTATAACGCCTGTACCATCTAGTGAATAGTTAGCAGCAGAGGAAACCGGAGGATTGAAAGGTGTAGTAGGATCAGCTGTTCCAAGGCCCAAAATATGGGTTTCCCAATCAACTATTGAATTAGGAGCTTCTCCGATATTAAAGGGAGCAATACCAGTGCCACTGGTAAATTTTATTAATGGCGTTGTAAGATTACAGCTCTGCGCCTGTACACTGGTAGAAATTCCTGCTACAACCAGTACAAATAAGGAAAGTAAAATCTTTTTCATGCTTCAAGGTTTTTGTTTTTAACTAAATAGCTTTACATTTTACGAATAACAGGTTGCCCTGCTTGTTATATGATGAGTTGTATCATCCTGTATTACAGGTGATCCATGGGATACACGGCTATTCGTATAGGAGGGATTTCTGTAGGTTTTACAGAAGTATAGAGGATGTTAATAATCCTTCAAGAGAGATTGGATAGGTTTAGTTTGCCAAAGCCTGAATAATACAATTATTCTAACTTTTACTTATCAGGTTTTCTAACACAAATGCTGGATTCTGCTTGTTGGCTTTTCTGAGGGAGATTTAAAAAGATTGACCGGGGTCAATGAGAATGCAAATTAGAAAATGATTTTGGTAATTGCAAGTATTCTTTAGAAAACTATTTCCCGTATCCATACCAAAGCCTTGTTAAACTGTTCTTTTTCAGTTAGATTGGTATTATCAAGCTCAATTGCATCATTAGCTTTTCTTAAAGGACTTACCTCCCTGTGACTGTCAATATAATCCCGCATCTCCAGGTTGTCCTTCACTTCTTCAATAGTCACATTTGGGTTTTTCTCATATAACTCTTTGAACCGGCGTTGCACCCTTACGGCATTGTCTGCCGTCATAAATATTTTCAACTCTGCTTTAGGAAAAACCACCGTACCAATATCACGGCCATCCATTACAATTCCTTTTTTCTTTCCCATCTGCTGTTGCTGAGCCACAGCCAGTTCTCTTACCTCTTTAATAGCTGCTACATCACTTACTCTTTCTGCAATAATAAGGTCCCGGATAAGGTATTCTACATTCTCACCATTGAGATAAATTTCACTGTTGTTACTTTTAAGATTAAAGACAAATTCGAGGCTGATACTCTTCAATGCCTCTTTTACTTCTTTCTTTTCTGCCAGGTCAATATTGTTACGAAGAAAATAAAGTGTGATAGCCCGGTACATAGCACCACTGTCAACATACACATAACCCAACTCCTTTGCCAATTGTTTAGCCAAAGTGCTTTTGCCGCAACTCGACCATCCATCTATTGTAATGATTATTTTTTTTGCCATGAACAGCACAAAAGTAAAAAAGGAGTACCGTAGATTGGTACTCCTTTACAATTTTATTATTACAGACTATGCTTTCGATGGTTCTTCTGCTCTTGCCTTAAATGTAAAAGACAATTTACTGTTTTCGATATCCGCATCTGCCACCAGCACATCTCCTGCCTTTACATTCAGGTTCAGTATTTCTTCGGCTAATGGATCTTCAAGATATTTCTGGATAGCCCGGTGTAATGGCCTTGCTCCAAATTGAGCATCGTATCCTTTATCTGCCAGAAAATCTTTTGCGGCTTCAGTAAGTTCAAGGCTAAACCCAAGTTTTGTGAGCCTTTTCGTTACCCCTTTCATCAATATGTCAATAATATTGAAAATATTTTCTTTAGACAATGAATTAAAGACAATAACATCGTCAATACGGTTCAAAAACTCCGGCGAGAAGGTTTTTTTCAATGCCCTTTCTATTACTGATTTATTGGCTTCATCCTCATTATCTACCCGTGCCGTGGTGGCAAAACCAACCCCGGCTCCGAAATCCTTTAGCTGTCGGGCACCAATATTAGACGTCATGATGATGGTAGTGTTCTTGAAATCAATTTTTCGTCCCAAGCCGTCTGTTAACTGTCCATCATCCAGCACCTGTAATAATATATTGTAGATATCAGGATGAGCTTTTTCTATTTCATCCAACAGGATAACACTGTATGGCTTGCGCCGAACTTTCTCCGTCAACTGACCACCTTCTTCATAACCAACATAGCCCGGAGGGGCACCAATCAACCGGCTGATAGTAAACTTTTCCATGTATTCACTCATATCAATACGAATAAGTGAATCTTCGGAGTCAAACATATACCTGGCCAATGCCCTTGCCAACTCTGTTTTACCAACACCGGTAGGCCCGAGGAAGATGAATGTTCCGATAGGTTTCTTTGGATCTTTCAATCCTACCCTGTTCCGTTGAATGGCCTTCACCACTTTGCTGATGGCTTCATCCTGTCCCACTACCATCGCTTTCATATCATCAGCCATTTTGCGCAGCTTCTCGGTTTCGGCCTGTACCATCTTCTTCACCGGTATGCCGGTCATCATACACACCACTTCAGCAATATCTTCTTCGCCAATCGGGTAACGTTTGTGTTTACTTTCTTCTTCCCAAACATTTTTAGCTTTCTCCAAATCTTCCTGTAAACGTTTTTCCGTATCCCTTAATGAAGCAGCCTCTTCAAATTTCTGGCTTTTTACAACTTTATTCTTTTCATTTTTCACATCTTCAATCTTTCCTTCCAATTCCACTATGTTCTGAGGTACGTTTATGTTTTTTAAATGCACCCTTGCTCCCACTTCATCCAGTACGTCAATAGCCTTATCAGGCAATAAACGGTCGGTAACATAGCGGTCACTTAGTTTTACGCAAGCATCAATTGCTTCCTGGTCATAATTTACATTATGGTATTCTTCGTATTTAGATTTGATATTATTTAATATCTGAATTGTATCCTCCACACTTGGCGGCTCCACCATCACTTTCTGGAAACGACGGTCTAATGCCCCGTCTTTTTCAATATACATTCTGTATTCATCCAATGTAGATGCACCAATACATTGCAACTCTCCTCTTGCCAATGCTGGTTTAAAAATATTGCTGGCATCTAATGAACCGCTGGCACCACCGGCACCTACTATGGTATGCAATTCGTCAATGAACAGAATCACATCCCGGTTCTTTTCCAGTTCATTCATGATGGCTTTCATCCTTTCTTCAAATTGGCCACGGTATTTCGTGCCTGCTACTAAAGCAGCAAGGTCAAGTGAAACAACTCTTTTGTCAAATAATACTCTCGATACTTTTCTCTGAACAATTCTTAATGCCAGTCCTTCTACAATGGCTGTTTTACCCACACCAGGTTCTCCAATGAGGATCGGGTTATTCTTTTTACGTCTTGAAAGAATTTGAGAAACCCTTTCTATTTCTGTCTCCCGGCCAACGATGGGATCTAATGCACCCAACTCGGCCATTTTGGTTATGTCACGGCCAAAATTATCAAGCACTGGTGTTTTACTTTTTGTTGCTCCGGCCTGCTTGGCCCCGCCTTTTGACTGAGAGTATTTTTTCTCTTCATCAAAATCATCATCATTCTCATCCTGGAATTCAGCACGGGGATCGTTTGATTTTACGATGCCCAGCTCTTGTCTGAATAAATCGTAGTCCACGTCAAATTGATTTAAAATTTGTGTAGCAATATTCTCTTTGTTCTTTAAAATAGAAAGCATAAGGTGTTCTGTTTCCACAGTCGCACTCTTCAGGGCTTTTGCCTCCAGCACCGTCACCCGGATAACTTTTTCAGCCTGCTTTGTTAATGGCAGACTATTGATATTGGCGATATTTTTTCCCGTTTTGTCCTTTACCGCCAGTTCAATTTCCTTTCGTAGTTCATAAAGATCAACATTGAAGCTTTTGAGGATGCGGACTGCGGTGTTATCTCCCTCCCTTATCAGGCCGAGCAACAAATGCTCGGTACCGATAAAATCGTTGCCAAGCCTGAGTGCTTCCTCCCTGCTGAACGAGATAATCTCCTTAACCTGTGCTGAAAAATTATTATCCATTTTTAGATAATTGGTTGTTATACAATATTAACGAATAAATTTGGTTCTTGTTCTGCCGTACTTATAAACGGAATGTTGATAATTTAAGTTGTTTGGGGCTGACAGTTTTATGATTTTTCAGGCTGGCAGGTTTCAACAATAAAACTAGAACTTATGCAGGTCAAAACTGATACCAAAGAAAAATTTCATGCCATCACGGTTACCGGACCATCTCTTTCTGCTACTATGACAGATGAACTGGGAGATTGTTTGTTACCCTACCTGCAAAATGACGTTAAAAACCTGATACTGATATTGAATGATATCGAAAGCATTGACATAGCTGCGGGAGAGAAATTGGTCTATATCCAGCAGAAATTCTACGAAAACGGTGCTTCCTTCGTTATCTGCGAACTCCAAAAGCCAGTTGAAGATTTCCTCGACGAAAATGAGTTGTTGGAAATGATGAATGTGACCCCTACCCAAAGTGAGGCCTGGGACATAGTGCAGATGGAAGAGATTGAAAGGGAATTTTTAGATGAAGAATAAAAAACCTTGTGCAGCTAAATCTTTTAGATTGCAGTCTTACCGGCATCACTAACACACCAAAAATCACTAATTCCTTCATGTTCGCTGTTACCATTCTTGGCAATAATTCTGCAGTACCGGCATTTGACCGTCATCCCACCAGCCAAGTGGTAACGCTGGATGGTACCAACTACCTTGTTGATTGTGGCGAAGGCACCCAGATACAATTGATCAATTACAAAATACGTCGCAGCAAAATATCACACATCTTTATTTCTCACCTTCATGGCGATCACTATTTTGGGTTGATTGGCCTGATTAATTCTTTCAGCCTGTTAAGCCATCAGCAGGAGATGCATGTTTTTGGCCCATCACCATTAAAAGAAATAATAGAGTTGCAATTGAAAGTAGCTGACACAACTATGTGCTATCCGCTGCATATCCATCACATTACAGAAGCAGCCACTCTTTTGGATAATGAGAAAATAGCAGTGAAATGTTTTCGCACCAATCATCGGATTGAATGTTATGGATTCTCTTTTGAAGAAAAGAAGCGGTTGAGGAAACTAAATCCTGAAAAGGCAAAAGAGTATGAAATACCTGCTGCATTTTATGACAGATTGAAAAATGGGGAAGATTATACCCGGAAAGACGGAACTGTTATAAAGAACGATTTAGTGACTGAAGCTGCACAACCGGGAAAAAGATATGCTTTCTGTGCCGACACCAAATATGACGAATCTCTTATTCCGCATATACAGGGAGCGGACATGATTTATCATGAAACCACTTACCTCGACAACCTGCGGGAAAGAGCTGAGCTCCGCTTTCACTCCACTACCAAGCAGGCAGCGACAATGGCACAAAAAGCCGGTGTGAAAAAATTATTGATTGGCCACTTTAGTAGCAAGTATGATACACTGGAAGAATTTGAGGCCGAGGCAAGGGAAGTTTTTCCAAATACAGAGCTGGCGTTGGAAGGGGTTTGTTATGAAGTTTAATGAGAAGTATTTACTTCTTTCGGCGGATTTGGATACATCAACCAGAAATAAAAAGCCGGAAATTCTTTCCTCCAGGTTGGTTCGTTATGTTTTCCATCATCCCTTATCACAACTGTCATTTTTGATTTAGAAGTGGCAGCCAATTCTTCAAAAGCTTTCAACATATCCGTCACCATGCCCGGACCTTCCAGTTTGCCACAATAGAAATAAATTTTTGAATTAACTTTTTTGCCAATTGTCTTTATGAGGCTTAACAGGTCTTCTTTACAAATCCAGACAGAAGGAGAAAAAATTCCTGCCCCACCAAATACCTTTGGATACTTCAGTATTGCATAGAATGAAATTAATCCACCCATAGATGAGCCAGTGATAAAAGTATTCTTCTTGTCTTTAAGTGTACGGTATTTTTTATCTATAAAAGGCTTAAGTGTCTTTGCCAGGAAATCTACATATTGTGATCCTTCTCCTTTATTTTCCTTTGGTTTCAGAGGATTCAATGTGAAATCATAAGGGCTATATTCATTTAATCTTTTATTGCCGCCATTATCAATAGCCACCACAATACATTGTTTTACTTTTGAAGAGTCAAGAAATTCATCTACACCCCATTCTCCTGCAAAGGAAGTAGCATCATCAAATACATTCTGCCCATCATGAATATATAGAACCGGGTAACGGGATTTTGAATTTGAATAATTTTCAGGCAGATAAATCAATACTCTTCTAACCCGGTTCAGTTGAGGAATGAAAAATGCCGTGTCAATAATTTTTACATTTTTGCTGGCAGTGCTTTTTCTTGCAGCAGTAGCAAACCGGTCAGCCCATTCTTCAATATCTAAACTGATAGTAGCATTTGCAGCAATTGTCATTACCCTGTTTTCAATTCCAGCACCTCCCTTTTTACATTCTACTTTATCCCAGCCACCACGGGTTATTTTGTATTCGTATTTTCCGGAAGCTAATTTTAAGTCTAAAAAATAATTGCCTTTATCATCTTTATTGAATTTGTATTGCTCATCCTGCGGATTCCAGCCATTGAAAGAACCGGCTGCATAGATACTACTGCCTGTAGCATGATAAGCAGGTAATGATTTTATTTCGAGACGAACTGTAGTTTGTGCTGCAAGAAACGATACAGCCAGCAATGCTGAGACAGCAAGTGTTGATTTAAGCATTTGTAAAATTAAGAGAAGTGTGTTATCCTGCTGCCTTCATCAACTCTTTAATCTTTTGATGATGTCTTTCACTCACTTTCCAAACAGGCAACCGAAATGTATTCTGACAACGTCCCATTTCACTTAGATAAGCTTTAACGCCACTGGGGCTGCCTTCGGCAAACATAGAAGCAATAATATCTGTGTATTTATAATGCGACTTTTGAGCTTCGGTGAAATTCCCTTTCAAACAAAGACGTACCATTTCAGAATACTCCAATGGGTAGGCATTTGCTACAACTGAAATCAATCCTTCTGCTCCGGCAGCTATCATTTGCAGAGTAATCGGGTCATCTCCACTGATGACCATAAAATGAGCAGGTTTGTTTTTTATTATATAATTTATCTGGTCAAAATTGCCGCAGGCTTCTTTAGTAGCAAATATGTTTTTACATTCCTTCGCAATGCGTACTGTTGTTTCGCCGGAAACATTTTGCCCCGTACGGCTGGGAACATTATACATGATGATGGGTAATGGTGCCGCTGCGTCTAATGCTTTATAATGTTGAAAAATTCCTTCCTGATTGGGTTTGTTATAAGCAGGACTTGCAGTAAGAATAGCATCATATCCTTTCAAATCAAAATTTTTGTAGCCATGAAGCACTTCATTAGTATCGCTGCCACCGATGCCAGCTACTAATGGCACACGGTCAGCTACTTCTTTTGCCACAAAAGACAATACTTCTTGCTTCTCTTCACTATGAATGGTAGCACTTTCACCGGTTGTTCCCAACACTACCAGATATTCCACCTTTCCCTTTATCCAGAACTCGATCAGTTTACTGAAACTTTCCCAATCAATTTTTCCGTCTGCATGAAAAGGAGTAACGATGGCAATACCTGTTCCGGTGAATTTTTCTCTGAGTGACATTTTGATAATAAAGGATTATAAATTAATAATAACGAATGTTGAATATTGCCGGGCAATGATATGCAGTAAAAGTGTACGCAACGAAAATGCCATGAAAAACCAAAGCTGGCTACATAATCTCTCTACTCCTGACTCAAGACTAACAACTCCCGACTCTCTCTATACTTCTTCCCAGAATCCCATCTTGCCAAACTTTTCAATCCTTGTGTTTACCCGTTCTTCTGCCGATGCTTGTTTCAACTCCTTTAACACAGGTATCAAATATTCTTTTAATAATTCTGCAGCCCCGCTATAATCCCAATGTGCACCGCCGACTGGTTCGGGTATGATACCGTCAATCAACCCAAAGCCAAGCATTTTATCAGCCGTCAATCGTAATTGTTCTGCTGCCACTTCTTTTTTATCCCAACTACGCCAGAGAATAGAAGAACAACTTTCGGGGCTAATAACAGTGTACCAGGTGTTCTCCATCATAAACACTTTATCTCCTACACCGATGCCTAATGCACCGCCACTTGCCCCTTCACCAATGATGACACAAATAACAGGAACTTTCAATCGTATCATTTCATAAATATTCCTGGCAATGGCTTCACCTTGTCCTCTCTCTTCTGCTTCAAGTCCCGGAAAAGCACCCGGTGTATCTATTAATGTGATAACAGGTTTGTTGAATTTTTCTGCCAGCCTCATCAATCGCAAAGCTTTTCTGTATCCCTCCGGATTGGCCATACCAAAATTCCGAAGTTGTCTCATTTTGGTATTGATACCTTTTTGCTGACCGATAATCATTACAGTTTCTCCACCGAGGCTAGCAAAGCCACCCACCATGGCTTTGTCATCTTTTACATTCCTGTCGCCAAACAACTCAATAAAGTTGTCGGTCATGTTTGTAATGTATTTAAGTGTGTACGGCCTATCGGGGTGACGACTGAGTTGTACCCGCTGCCAGCTACTTAAATTTTCGGTAATTTCTTTTCGCTTATCTAATATGCCCTGTTCTAATTTCTGAATAGTATCGCTAAGATCCAATTTGGTCTTTTCCTGGCGATGCTTCATGCTGGCAATCTCATCAATCAGATCTTTGATGGGCTTTTCAAAATCTAGAAACTGTCTGTTGGCATCGGTTGGCATAGGCTCTAAAATGAAGAGCTAAATTAAGGATTAAATGATAATGCGAATTTTTCTCCTGAAAGGTTGATTGTCAGTGGATAAATAATAGAAAAACTTTTGGCGGCAAAAGATGGCAGAGCTATCTTTGCCGTCCTGAAAACGGTTCGGATTACGAATCATTTTCAGGAGTTGGATCGGTAGTTCAGTTGGTTATCTCGCCTCAGGCGAGACGCCCTGCACGGAGGAGGACGCAGGTTCGAGTCCCGTCCGGTCCGCAAAATAAAAAAGTTCTTTACGTTATGTATTACGTTTATATGATTGAAAGTCAGCAATCCGGTATTTTTTACAAAGGAAGTACCAGCGACTATGTGAGAAGATTGACTGAGCATAATGATGGCATAAACGATTACACAAGAGGAAAAGGCCCATGGATGTTAGTATTCGTTCAGACATTTGAAACGAAATCGGAAGCCTTAGTACAAGAAAAGAAATTAAAAAGGTGTAATAAAGAATACTTAAGATGGTTGATAAATCAATCAGTTAATATTCTTAATAACAAATAGTTGGATCGGTAGTTCAGTTGGTTAGAATGCCGCCCTGTCACGGCGGAGGTCGCGGGTTCGAGTCCCGTCCGGTCCGCAAATAGTACTCCAAAAAAGTACAAAGCCGCTTAGAATGCAAATTTTAAGCGGCTTTTGTTTTG
>JANNCC010000256.1:0-13188 GCA_031386125.1 Chitinophagaceae bacterium | reverse complement strand
TCAAACCCTAATTTTTTTAAATGATCCGCTATGATTTTTGACGTTCTTATTTCCCGGTTGCCCAGTTCGGGATTTTGGTGAAAATCTCTGCGCCAGGTAATAGATTTTGGTTCGATTTTATCTGCCGCTGATGATGCTTTTGCTTTCAGTTTGTCAATATCGTTTTGTGCAGAAAGTTGTGTTGATAGAATAATGACTACTAAAAAGAATAATCCTTTGAACATGGCATATTTTTTATGAATTTACTGCAAATGATGCTTTGTACATCATCATCTCCTTCTTACCCGATTTTATTTATATTTAAACTTCCATGCTGCTGCGCCACATTCCATTTCTGAGGGCTGTTTTCTTACACAGCGTTACTGCTTTCGGCGGACCACAAGCCCATATTGCCATGATGATGAAGACATTTGTTCATAAACGGCCCTATGTTACAGAACAGGAATTAATGGAATACAATGCATTTTGCCAATTGCTTCCCGGGGCTTCTTCTACGCAAACCCTTACACTGATTGGTTATAAAAGAGGTGGTGTGCCGCTGGCTGTTTTAACGCTGATTATCTGGATTCTTCCGGCGAGTATATTAATGGGGGGCCTTTCTTTTCTGTTACCCTATATTGACCAACGTCATTTAGGAACAGATATTTTCAAATTTATTGCACCAATGGCTGTTGGTTTTTTGGCGTATGCAGCCTTTATGGCATTTCCGTTAGCAATAAAAAATACTATTACCTGGGTTATCTTGATAATAAGCGTTGTAGCTACTTATTTTCTGTTTGGCCAGCCCTGGGTTATCCCAACATTAATAATTGCCGGGGGTATCAGCACCAACCTCAGCCGTAAACGTATCCCACAGGTGGAACAAAAACCAAGAAAAATCAGGTGGTGGAATTTCTGGCTATTCGGTATCATTTTTATAGCCGCTGGTATTGTAAGTGAAATGGCCCGGAAAGATGGGTGGCCTAATAGAAAACCGATTAACCTTTTTGAAAATACTTACAGGATGGGAAGCCTTGTCTTTGGCGGTGGTCAGGTATTAATGCCGATGATGTACGAACAATGGAGTGTAAGGCCTGAAGCAAAAGCCATCAAAGAGAGAAACCCCAATGTGGTGCAGATAGATGAGAGAGATATGTACACAGCTATGGGAATAGTAAGGGCTTTGCCCGGACCTGTTTTTTCTATTGCTTCTTTTGCTGGCGGCACCGCATTAAAAGATATGGGAAAAGAGATGCAAGTAGTTGGCTGCATCATTGGCATGATTGCGATTTTTCTTCCCAGTGCTTTGCTGGTACTTTTCTTTTTTCCTATATGGAATAATATGAAAAAATATGCAGCCGTTTACCGTTCGCTGGAAGGAATTAACGCTGTAGTTGTTGGAATTATGATTGCCTCTACCTTTTATATCATGAAGGATATTTCTTTCACGGAGGTAAAACCCATCAGTAGTTTTATAAGCATAATGGTAGTTATGGGAACTTTTCTGCTGTTAAGTTTTACCCGGATAGCCGCACCGCTTATTGTACTTAGTTGTTTGCTGCTTGGCTATTTTTTCTAATACACACCAATGGGAATAAGTAAGAAGAGTTTTCTATACACATCATAGAACTAAATGTTATTCTACTTTGGTGTTACTTCTTATAATAGCGGCCTTTCTTTATTTCATCCAATACTTTTTCAGGAACCATATACTGCACCGATTTTCCTTCTTTAATATACTTACGGATAAGTGTAGCCGATAATTGAAGCAGCGGTGCATCAAGCACATGAAGCTTTACTCCTGTACTATTATTTATTTCAAAACCAGGTCGTATATAGACATACACCGGATAATTTTTTATGATCACTTCATAGTTTTTCCACTCATGAAGATTTTGAAAACTATCGCTGCCCATGATAATACAAAACTCATGTTCAGGATGTTTTTCTGCGAGGTAAGCCAGCGTTGCGGTTGTGTAGGAGGGTTTGGGCAATCCAAATTCAATATCAGAAGCTTTTATCCGGGTATCGTCCTCTGTTGCCAGACGAACCAGATGCAGACGATGATACTCGTTTAATAAACTTGATTCTGTTTTAAAAGGATTTTGAGGAGAGACAACAAACCAGACTTTTTCGATGTCGGTTTCGTTCAGAATGTGATTGGCAATAATAAGATGGGCGACATGAACCGGGTTGAAAGAGCCAAAATAAAGACCAATTTTCATTTAAGCAATTGATAGTCAATAATTTAATTCTACTAAAATATGTTCTGCCTCATTAATACGGAGGCTCAAATGATACCCAGCCACATTCACTGAGATTGGATCACCAAGTGGCGCTACCTGTTCCATTAAAATTCTTTCGCCGGGAACACAGCCCATTTCCATCAGCTTCAGGAAAATCTCGTTACTGTTGAACTCTTTTATAATTCCCTCTTGTCCCGGTTTCAATT
This sequence comes from Chitinophagaceae bacterium, assembly GCA_031386125.1. Taxonomy (GTDB): domain Bacteria; phylum Bacteroidota; class Bacteroidia; order Chitinophagales; family Chitinophagaceae; genus JJ008. Next base: position 10,757 of record JANNCC010000256.1, on the reverse strand, counting down.
CAGATAGCCTTACAATCATTTTCACAATTATATTGCAAAACTACCCTTGTTAGTTTGTTTTTGTTTACGAATTTTGAAATTATGCCTCTTTCTACTTCTAAATCAAAAATTTGCTTCTTTTTCCAGGGAGTTAAAATCAATCTGGTTAATAGAACTCAATTAAAGAAATATATCGGATCAATCTTTAAAAAGGAGGGCAAAAACCTACAGTTTGCTAATTATATTTTCAGCACTGATAAAGCCGTTTTGGAAATTAACCGCCAATTCCTGTCTCACGACTTTTACACCGATATTATCACCTTCGACCTTTCTGATTCAAATGCTATCCAGGCAGAAATCTATATCAGCGTTGATCGGGTAAAAGATAATGCTGCCCAACTTGGAGTTTCTTTCAAATTGGAGCTTCACCGGGTTATTTTTCACGGAGTGCTACATTTATGCGGATATAAAGACAAAAACAAAGGGGAAATAGAGAAAATGCGCAACAGAGAAGAGTTTTATCTGAATAAATATTGCCTTTAGGAAACCGGATCTCTATTCCATTAGTATCGGACGGAACGGAATTCCGTCTTCCAACGTTCCACGGGAAAAAATGTTTCAGGGTGGAACATTTTTTTCCGTGGAACGTTCCCATTGACTCTTTCTCTCCTTTAAGCTCTTAGTTAATTACCTTTGCCCACTTATGTTTCCAGAATACGATGTAATAGTAGTAGGAGCCGGTCATGCTGGTTGTGAGGCAGCGGCGGCGGCGGCCAATTTGGGTTCTAAAACCCTATTGGTGACCATGAATATGCAGACTATTGCGCAAATGAGCTGTAATCCCGCCATGGGTGGTATTGCCAAAGGCCAAATTGTAAGGGAAATTGATGCGATGGGTGGATATTCTGGAATTGTGACCGACCTTTCCATGATTCAATTCAGAATGCTGAACCGGAGTAAAGGCCCGGCCATGTGGAGCCCAAGAGCACAAAACGACAGGATGCTTTTCTCTATCAAGTGGCGGGAAATGCTGGAACAAACTCCAAACCTTGATTTTTACCAGGATATGGTAAAGGGAATGCTGATAAAAGATGGAATATGCTCAGGAGTAGTAACCGGGCTTGGCCATGAGATAAAAGCAAAGTCGGTAGTGCTGACAAATGGAACATTTCTGAATGGTATCGTTCACATCGGTGAAAAGAACTTTGGCGGCGGAAGAATGGCGGAGAAAGCTGCCACTGGAATTACTGAACAATTGGTTTCTCTGGGATTTGAAAGCGACAGACTAAAAACAGGAACACCTCCAAGAATAGACGGTCGCAGCCTTGACTATAGTAAAATGGAAGAGCAAGCTGGTGATGAGGAAGTAGTTGGCTTTTCTTATTTAAATATAGAGAAACCTAAAACACAAAGAAGCTGCTGGATAACTTATACCAGTCAGAAAGTACATGACGTTTTAAAAACAGGTTTTTCAAGAAGTCCGATGTTTGCAGGAAGAATTGATGGGGTAGGACCGAGATATTGCCCAAGTATTGAAGACAAGATCAATCGTTTTGCAGAACGGGAAAGGCACCAGCTTTTTATAGAGCCGGAAGGATGGAATACGGTAGAAATATATGTAAACGGATTTTCAACCTCATTACCTGAAGACATACAATACGAAGCACTTCGTAATATAGTGGGTTTTGAAAAAGTAAAAATGTTTCGCCCCGGATATGCGATTGAATATGATTTCTTTCCGCCAACACAGTTGAAATACACCTTAGAAACAAAACTTATACAAAATCTATTTTTTGCCGGACAAATAAACGGAACAACTGGTTATGAAGAAGCCGCATGCCAAGGATTGATGGCAGGTCTCAATGCACATCAGAAAACAAGAAAGCTTGAACCAGTTGTATTAAAAAGAAGTGAAGCATACATTGGAGTGCTGATTGATGATTTAATAAGTAAAGGAACGGATGAGCCTTACAGAATGTTTACATCAAGGGCCGAGTTCAGAACATTACTTCGTCAGGATAATGCAGATTTAAGGTTGACAGAATTAAGTTACCGCCTCGGTCTTGCATCACAGGAAAGAATGGATAAAGTAATTGCTAAAAGAAATGAGGTTGAAGAAATAAAATCAATTCTAAAAGATTTTGCGGTTGAGCCGGAAGAAATCAATTCATACTTCGCTTCCATTAATTCTTCGCCAATTACTGAAAAACAAAAGGCACAAAAGATTTTACTTCGTCCCAATGTAGAGTTAGATGAATTTGCCGAGGCGTTGCCTAAACTGAAAGCGGCATTGTCTGGTTTTTCAAAAGACGCTATTGAACAAGCTTCTATCCAGGTGAAGTATGATATTTACATAGAAAAGGAAAAAGAGTTGGTTAAAAAAATGTCGCAGTTGGAGGAATTAGAAATTCCTGAAACATTCGATTACAAAAAAATTGGTTCTCTTGGTAATGAGGCTAGGGAAAAACTCAGTAAAATAAAACCCAGAACTCTGGGACAAGCCAGCCGTATATCAGGTATCAATCCAAGCGATGTTCAGATATTGATGGTCTTTATGGGTAGATAGCCGATTTACTGTAATTTAAAATGGCTCTCCGTCACTTTCACTGCAACTGATTTTTCCTCTTCTCGTCTCCTAAAAATCCCACCTAATTATAAGATATTTATTGTCAAAGTCTTTTTGGTGGCTTGAATAAATAAGTAACTTTATCACAAACTCTATAATATGAAAAAGTTTTTATTCTTTTTCACGGCTTTCTTGATTGCTGTCTTATCACTAAGTAATACAGCAACTGCCCAGCAATACAAATTGAAGCAATCCACAAGTATGATGGGTATGAAAACAGAATCAATCATTTATGTAAAGGGAATGCGGAAAAGAACTGAAAGCCCTGGCATGATGGGAATGCCTGCACCGCCAACAACTATTGAGCAGTGCGACCTGCAACGAACCATCAAAATAAACAATAAGAAAAAGCTTTACTTCATTGAGCCATTTTCAAAGGAAGATGTAATAGAAGAAGATGTAAAAACTCCCCCGGTAAAAACAAAACCTGTAGCACAACCTAAAACTACTCCCGAAAAAGGTGGTGTCATCAACATGTGGTACAGCATTAATGACACCGGCGAAAGAAAAAAAATGAACGGCTTTACCGCAAGACATGTGTGGACCTCGCAAAAAATAAAACCCTCTGCAGAGGCCTGCACCATGAAAGATAGTCTCATTATTAAAACAGACGGCTGGTATATTGACCTGCCACAGTTTAATTGCCCGATACGTTATACTCCTACAACTACAGCCCGGCCAACAGAAAAACAACAGCCAGATTGCAAAGACCGTTATGTAACACACCGTAGTGGTAAGGGAAAACTCGGTTTTCCCTTAATAGAAAAGAGAACTATTATAATGGGAGATGGGACTTCCAAAACAACTGAATTTGAAACTAACCTTGAAACACTGGAGTTTTCGTCAGAAAAACTGGACTCTATGCTGTTTGAAATTCCATTGGGATATACTCAGACCATGAATGAAGCTGACCTGCAGGATAAGTTCGATATGAATGAAATGATGAACCAGTATAAAAATCAGAACAACGATAATGGCAAAACAAATACAATTCCTGCGGATCAAAAAATGGCCGGAACTATCCGTATTGGTGTTTATGAACCAAAAGGTGGCGATGGTCAATTGCAGACTCCTGTATTACAACAACACCTCGCCACTTTATTAAAAGATGGTACTATAGATGCCATAGCCGTAAGTTCAGAAGAAGATGCAAGAAAAAATAATTGTGATTATACACTGGCTACTGATTTTATAAAACTAAAATCAGGCAGTAAGGTAGGTGGTTTACTAAAGGCAATTAAAAACACAGATCCGAACGCCGCCTCATCATTTAATATTGAAGCGACATTAACGCTAATAAAATTGGCTGACGGTTCTACAAAGTTGCAGCCAAACGTAACCGGAAAATATGATGGAAAAGCAGAAGATGCGGCTTCAAAAGCATTGGACGATGGCAGCCGACAGATATTAAAGGGGCTAAAATGACAACTATAGAATTTTCGATAAAAAAAACAACAAGCAACTGTTGTCTTTTTTTATAATAAGATTTTGAACAACTAAGCCACTTCTCTCACCGCGGTATTGATAGTATCTGGCTTTCCTAAATCCTCTTCCTGTAATTCAATCCTCCGTGTAATATCATTTAATGAAGAAAGCCGTTGGACTGTATAAGGAATTGTATCAAGCCCTGATACGAAACGCTGGATATAACTATAGATACCAATCAGGCTTCCGGCTTCTATACTGTTTCCGGTGGTTTTATTTGTAATCAATAGCGATAATCCAATAACCACCATCACTAGTATTTCCATGATACCGAAGTTCCATGCTTCCTGGTCGCTGATACGGATCTGCCATTTTCTTAAGTTATCGTAGTGCTGCCGGATCAAATGGTTGTTACCGGTTGAAATAATATCCACTTGCTTTTCCAGCTCATCATTTTTTTGATGATTCAGTTTATTCATTCTTTTACCATAGAGATAACTAAACCAGGTAACAGGTAATAAGATACTTAAACAAACCAGCACAACGGAAGTATCATAAAAGAACAACAGTATTAACGAACCAAATATGCTATAAGCTGCTTCAATTACATAGGCCAAATCAAATTCCAAAAAGTCAACAAACTCCCGTGCCAATGTGGAGTGGGCACTAAGTTTTGAAACATCAGATTTATTATAACGGCGGGCCAGAAATTTTGTAACCAGTGAAGAATAAATGGCTGAATAGGTTCTTGTATCCAACCGGTGTCTTATTGTTCCAATAACCAACCAAGAAAAATGCACGGCGGATAACAAAATCAGTCCGCTGTAGCTTCCTTTAATCAGGTCGTTTACCGCTATACCCAGAAAAAGTGGCCGGAGTAGGTTACCCAGCATTTCCAAAGAAAAAAGGACGTAGGTTAGGATCAGCCGGTAGCGATGCTGCTTCATTATCTGGCGGAGGATGTCAAAACGAGACATAGTTCATCTTTTATGATAAATCATCTGATTCCCGGAATTAACCGGGCAGTCTTAAAAATTAATGGATTTTATAAATTTGAGAAAAGTGGCCTGAAATGGTGAAATTTCACCTATTATAAGCTAAAATGGGTGATTTTTGGTCATTTTTGGGCTAATTTTCAAAATTCTGAAAATAAGACTTGCAGCTATCTCAGTCGTTTAATCGGAGTAAATTTTGTTCCCTCAACGTTAACGAATTGGAAATAGTGCCTGCAATTTCGCCCCGGCAGGAAGCGGCACCACACTGACAATTGAAAGGCTCCATATTTTCATCCAGGAAGTCAGCATAATCAAGGGTGAGTTCCTGTCCTTTGGCGATGCTTGTTATCGCCAGTACGTTCAGGCCGTCGAATGCAGTATTTGGTTCGCAGCAATGATTTTGCGGTGCCCATTCGGAAGGGTCATCATCCCATAAAATAAAAAGTCCTTCGCTAACCGGGTAAGCATAGCGGCGGAAATGCAGTTTCTCGTCTTCATTCCAGTTCTTTTCTACAAATCGCTTGGTAATGATTCGCTGTGCCCGGCCTTCTCCCTTAAAAATTATTTCTCCTTTGCTTATATCCCGGTTGGCGTAGATGCCGTACCCTGCAATAGAATTCCCTTTCATAACAAAAGGCCTCATCTTTCGTTGGTGACGGGCAATACCTTCTGTAATCATGTGCCGTAGGAATCCGCCCTGACCAATACCATCATATTTCAAAACAAAATCTGCAGAGCCTTCGTATCCGTCTTTATAAAAAACAGAGCAAGTAAAATTTATTTCCAAAAAGAAAATTTCATTCTTTTCATTTACCCTAAAATCTAATCTTGCATAGCCAACACCGTTGAAGCCTTTGAAAATTTTTTCTGTTGCCAGCCGAAGTTGTTTATCTAATACAGGATCATCGCAAGGCACATTACAATCTGGGTGCAGCTCAGATGTTTTTAAGGCGTAGGTTTTAAATTCCCTTCCTTCAGGAAATAAATACTCAACTGGTTTGAAAACGGTGCAACTGTGTACATCCATGTTTGCTGCAACCAATACAGTAAATTCTCTTCCGGCAATATATTCTTCTACCAGCAGCGGACCATATTCATCCAATATACTGATGCATTTTTGCTGTAACTCAATCTTATTATGCACCAACGAATGTTCATCAACACCCAGGCTGTCACCGGCTTTGGCTGGCTTTACAAATAAGGGAAACGATAAATGCTTTACTGCATCATCCACATCATTCAACTCATTGATGATGGTATAGCCCGGCGTTTTTACTCCTTCGCAATAAGCCAGGTACTTCATCAACTCTTTCGGCGGGTCGTATAGCTTGGTGCTTGGTCCGGTGAATGGAAGATTTAATATTTCTAATGTGTAGATAACATCAATGCTTGGCACTTCCCATTCCAGGTAGCCTTCGCAGAGGTTTACAAAAATATCATAGCCCTGTTTGCTGAGTTCTTTCAGTTGCTTGTAAGTGGTAAGCTTATTAAGAAACACATTGTGTACTTCTGCTTCGGGTATCAATACCGATAAATCCCGTGGGGGGTCGTAGTTTTTATAATCAACACCAGTGGTGGAATAATCTGGTTGCAGTACACAAACTTTCATTCTATGCTAAGGTAATAAGTAGTAGAATACAAAAAGTCACCTTCGGCAAACTCAGGGTGCAAATTATTTGACCGTAACAGTCTTTGGGGTAGTTGATTTATTTGCGGCTGTTTTCTTTACAGGAACTTGCTTCACCACACTTCTTCTAAGAGCATCTTTCAATATTTCACCGATAATTTCTGTAAATGATACGTTTGACACTTTCAATATTGCCCCAATGGAAGTATAATCTTCGTCTTCGCTAAGGCCGCATTGAGCATTTGCTTCCAGCATATATAGTTTATCCGTCATGGCATCCTGACGGATGTCTATTCTGGTATAGCCTTTTCCACCGCAGGCTTTGTAGGCATCAAGGCTTAATTGTTTTAATGCAGGAATCAACGATGGTTCAACGGGACCGTATTCATAAAAATTTTCATTCTTCGGCATCGGGGCTTCATCTTCATAAATTTCCCAGAGGCGGTCAAAGGATAAAAATTGCTCTGATTCGGGCAATGATTTATGAAAAACTCTTTTCACGGGTTCGTAAACAATACAATTATCCAAGTCGTCGGCAGAGCCGGTAATAAAAGTGGTGTACTCGGGACCAGTTATAAACTGCTCTACAAACAAACCATCAACCAGCAGGTTCCAGCCACGATAGCCTTTGTATATTTCTTCCACTCGTTTTGCCAATTCTTCTTCATTATCCACCACATTTTTTACAGAAACACCCATACTACCGCCGGAAACCGCCGGCTTGATAATGATTGGCGTTCCAACTCTTTTACAAATTCCTTTAGTCGACCCCTTCTTATCTGTAATTACTCTCCAATTTGCAGTAGCTACCCCGGCTTTATCAAAAGCCTTCTTCATAGGTATCTTGGAAGTGGTGATATCATAAAAATGTGCGTCCGATCCGGTATAAATCAATCCATGCTTGTCTAATTCATGAATAACGGATACACCGGGAGTTCCATTCACTTCATCGCCGTCGCAAAGATTTAATACCAATGGTGTTTTGCCATTCTTAGTTTCGGCAATTGATGCAATGATGGATTTATAATTATCCATCGTCACTGGTTGCCATTTCCATTCGGTTTTCAACTCTTCAAATACTTTGGTGTACTCTTTTATGCTTTGGGTAAAATCGTAATAGTGCTGAATGTTGGGGTCGTCAGACTCAAGATGTGGGGCTAATACCCAAATCGTATAGGGCTTTAATAACCGGGTGGCTTCAGATACCTTCATACATTATGCTACTTTCTGTCTCGCTGACCGTTTCGCCAGTTGCTGTTGTATAAAATCAGTAAATCGGTATTTATCCTGTGCTTCTCTTGACAAATACGCTGCGCCCTTTATATCACCGATGCAGACATGGCTTCCGCAATAACATTCGAAGGACTGTGTCATTTTCCATTCGGTAGATGGATAGAAAAAAGTCATTTCCTCTTCTTGTCCCACTTCTTTTAATGTTACTAACTGCATAGTAGTAGTATTAAAAAACACATTTGGGTCGCAACTGTGGTTGATGTATTGCAGAAACTCTGGTTGCAATGTAATATGCTTGCCAATACCAACCTGGACAGTTAAATAAGTTGGTTCTGCGGAAATAGTGCCTGCAGAAAAATCAGCAACTACTTCGCCGGGTTGATAGGAACTAAGAGCAAATAATGCATTCTGTCCGTTAGATAATTTTTGCCGCCTTTCAGCAAATCCATGATTGCTTATACTGCGATAAGCAGGGGATGTAAGTGTCTCCATAAATGTGTTAGTAAGTAATTAATTGAAAGTTATAAATAAACTTTTATTCAACAAGTTTATACCAATCAAATGTGAATAATTAATGAATAATGTGGACTATCAATAATCCAATCGTTTAATCATTTACATCACATACTTAATAAAACAAGAGATAATAGATTGTAGATTGCAATGAAAGAGTAGGTATTAGCTATGTTATTGTGCAGATTTTTCTAATTCAATTCCAAGACCTGCCATTACCAACCTGATTTCGCCAAAGCTTACATCATCACTCAGTTGTTGTTTTACAGGAGTTATCGAACTGCCTTTAAAACCGGTAAGTGCGGCTTCAATTAACACTAGCTTCTCCCAGCTTACCAACTCATCAATTTTTATATCGCCCCATTTTACAAACCTTGCTAAATGAGATTCGATGGTGCTGACCGCAAGATTTCTCTCTGCTGCTATTTCTACCATCGTTTTCCCTTCTTTAAATAAGCGGAACGATTCGGCATGGGTGTCCCCTTTCTTTTTACGAGTCCCTGTTTTCGCCGGTTTTTCATCAGGCAGCTCGTTTCTATCCCTTTTTTCCTTTTTTGGTAATTTTTCGTGAATCAATGAACTGAGGTCGTTCTCCGTGCTGTAAGCAACTATCACATCTAAAAACTGCTGGCCGTATTGTTTCACTTTTGCATCGCCAAAGCCGCTGATTTTTCTAAGCTCCGCTAATGTTTGGGGCAGATACAAAGCCATCTCATCAATGGTATTGCTTCCCGCAACAATATAAATGGGCAGGTCTTTCTTGGCACATATAATTTCCCGAACCTTTCTTAATTGCTGGTGCAATACTGGCCGTAATGTATCGGTTCTTTTTTGTGATGCACCTGCATAGGCATTGATACTAATAGATGGCAGCACAAACTTTTGCTTCCTTCTATGAAAGGCTTCCATATCAAATTGCCCGTTGAAACCTTCCAGCATAAATTTCTTCATTGCCAGTTGTGCAAACACTTCCTTAATACTGTCATTGTATTCTTTTGAATGAAGCCGACTATCAGTAACCGCAGGTGATTGTTGTATAAATTGAATTACTAAACCAATCTCCGGTACAAAATAAGTAGTTGCCGCTTTTATCCGTTCCTGCAAGGGTTGGTTTTCTTCCGGCGATTCCGGCTGTTGAAATAAAAATTGCAATTGTGCCTGAAATTTCTTTGCCGTTTCCTGGAGCTTATCCAATTTTCCCAGCAACTCTTCCGTCCAGGTAAATGATTCGGGATTAAAGGAAGACGTATGTTCCAATAAATATTCCAGCAACTCTTTACCGCTGTTAACAGCTACTGCAAAATCAAAAGTGTAAAGCAATACCGTTTGCTGGTAATGCTTTTTGGCTATCGCAAATTCTTGTTGCAGTTGACCGCTTGATGCACTTCTTTGCGAAAACTCCACAATTCTTGCATCACTAAACAGGCTGGATGAATTAACCCGGCTTTGTAATACCATTCCTTCCAGGTTGGTGCATCGGCTGAGTGCTACATACACCTGCCCGGGAGCAAAGGCTGCTCCGGCATCTATGATGGCTCTTTCAAATGTCAATCCCTGGCTTTTGTGAATGGTGATGGCCCAAGCTAATCGTAATGGATATTGGGTGAATGAACCCAGCACATCAGAGTCCAATTGCCGGGTTGATTTATTCAACGTGTAGCGGATATTTTCCCATTTCTCCTTTTGCACTTCTATTTCGGCTGATTCTCCTTCGCATTGCACAAATATTTTATCTTTCTCCAGCTTAAAAACAATTCCAATCTTACCATTAAAAAAACGTTTGCCTTTATCGGCAGCATCATTTCGTATAAACATTACCTGTGCGCCCACTTTTAGGTGCAGACTTACTTCGGCTGGATATGCCCGGTCAGAAAATTCATCCTGCACTTCTGCTTCGTAAGTAAAAAGTTGGGTGTCTAGTCCGCCAAGTTCTCTTGCATTTATTTCGCTGGCTTTATTATTATGTGTGGTAAGAATGATATAGCCGTCTTGTTTGCTACGTCGAAAGGTGGGATGAAAACGGGTTTCTAATATTTTCATTCCGTCTTCGTCCAGTTCATTATTACGAACCTGATTGAGCACCATAATAAACCGTTCGTCTTTTTGCCGGTATATTTTATTGAACTCAATATATAAAGGCGGCTCTTCCTGCAATACTTTACTGTCGAAGAAATATTGACCGCTGTAATAAGCAGACAATAAACTCCATTCCTGTTCCTTTACCACCGGTGGTAATTGTAACATATCTCCGATGAATAATAACTGAACTCCGCCGAATCTTTCAGAAGGCCGCTGGCGAATATGCCGCAACACCGTATCAATTGCATCCAGTACATCGCAACGAACCATACTTATTTCA
>JANNCC010000198.1:0-2321 GCA_031386125.1 Chitinophagaceae bacterium | reverse complement strand
TACCCGCAGCCATACTCGAAAATTTTAAAGTGGGATACTCTACCATGCGGATCATGTTAATGAAAGTTCTTTTGGGGATGAGTTGAAAATTATTTCTTCCTTGCCAACACTGCCTTTTTTAAAAGCGGCATTGAAACAATTATAAGTATTAATTGTCAGGATCCATTTGCATAAATTCTCTTTTCACAGCTTTCAGCATACTGAATAATTGTGCTACCTGTATCATCAGCAATACACCTAATGCCAGCATTACATACCAGGGCAGGCTGATAGTTTTAACAGGTTCTGCAACTTTTTGAAATTTAGCTATATGCCATCCTGAAAGTGCTGAACCAAACGCCATTCCTACTAACAGAAAGGAGATAAGTGAATAAACTACTTTCATAAACATGATCCGCATGGTAGAGTATCCCACTTTAAAATTTTCGAGTATGGCTGCGGGTATAATTAATACCAAAGCTATCCAGCTCCAGTTCTTTTGAAACCAGATTCCGTTGAGTGTAAGGTTCAGTAAGAGAACTAGTACAATAGACATTAGTCCCCATGGAATAGTTAGAAATGCCGAGGGCTTGTGTGATTGAGTTGCCATGTCAGAATGTTTTGTTGTGACAAGGAAGGTAGAAAATATTTGTCATAATGTAAAAAAGCATCCGCCTGAGGTAGATGCTTTGAGTGGCCTCGCCAAGAATCGAACTTGGATCTGGAGCTTCGGAAACTCTTATACTATCCATTGTACTACGAGGCCTCTTTCTTCTTCTCCATTTATGGAGAGGGTTGGGGGTGATGTTTATTTTATCAATCCCGGCGCATTAGTGGCAAATATTTTTACCGCAATGGCGAGCAATATTACGCCAAAAAATTTTCTTACCGCTATCAATCCCGCAGGGCCTAACAGGCGGGCTATGGCACCCAGCGATTTTAAAACGGCAAATACAATAATAAGGTTAACAAGGATGGCTATCAGTATAGTTGTTTCTCCATAATTTGCTTTTAATGACATAAGGGTTGTTAATGTCCCCGATCCGGCTATCAACGGAAATGCAATCGGTACAACGGTAGCCGCTTTTACATTCGATTCACTTTTAAAAAATTCCAGGCCTAACACCATTTCCAGGCCAAGAATAAAAATCACAATAGAACCACCGACCGCAAATGAACCAATATCCAGTCCGAGCAATTTCAAAAAGGCTTCGCCAATAAATAGGAACAATATCATCAATCCTCCGGAAATAAGTGTTGCCCTTACCTCTCTGATGCCGCCCATTTTTTGTTTCAATGAAATAAGTATGGGTACAGAACCTACAATATCAATTACTGCAAAAAGAGTAAAAATAACGGTGAGTATTTCTTTGGGGTCAAGATTCATAGCAGGTGTTTTGGCAAAGGTAGTATTTGCGACAGTCGTTGTAAACTAAAAGCCCCGTACTATGCTGAACGGGGCTTTTAGTTATTTAAAGAGATATTTTTCTTTAAACAGGTTCAGTTCCTGTTGCAGGTACAGCAAGCAATCCTTGCAAAGACAATCATTATACCGCTGCTCGATATAAGCTTTTAATTCTGCCGTCAGTTCAATGCCGAAACACTGACACTGCGTAATGTTGCCCGGTTTGCATTCAAATGCCGACTTACATCGTGGGCAGTTTTTTGTTTCATGCTGGCACATATAAAGGGTTTTACAGTTGAAAGCTTACACCAACAGTAAAGTTGAATCTTCTGGCATTGTATCCAAGAAAATCAAAATACTGTTTATTGGTGATGTTCTTCAGGTCAAGAAATAGTTTAACCTGTTGAGCAAATTTATACTCACCATACAAGCCTATCGTTGTATAAGCTTTCAATATTTCCGGGGAACTGCCATAAATAAATTCTTCCCGTTTACTTACCGAATGAATTTGTGTGCTTATAAACAATGCTTTTGTTACCTGCACACCTGCATTCAGGTTAATAGCATGTTTAGGTATCCTGTAAAGATTGAAATACGAAGTGTCTTTCCCTAATGGAGAACCTGTGCCATCATACGTTGATATCGTTTTGCCATTAGTATAAGTATAGTTAACAGTAATATTTAGTTTGCCTTTTGTGTAACCTGCTTCAAGTTCAGCGCCATAGTTGGTTTGTTTGCTTGCATTCAGATATTTACTTTCAAAAGTGGAAGGATTGAAAGTATATACAATTGCATCTTTGGTGTTGCGGTAGAAGCCTACCAGTCTTGCCTTAAATGATTTTATAGACAACAGTTCCACTCCGGCTTCGCCAATAATTCCTTTTTCGGGAGAGAGCTCAGCATTACCAGCAGACTGGTCGAATAATTGGTAAAGTGT
>JANNCC010000175.1:0-11918 GCA_031386125.1 Chitinophagaceae bacterium | reverse complement strand
CAGGCACACGGATAGGAACAGTGCTGAGACGATAATAAAGGTCTTCCCGAAATCTGCCCGACTGCACCTGTTGTAATAAATCTTTATTGGTGGCTGCAATTACCCTGACATCAGTTTTTTGGGTCTTAGAGGAGCCTACCCTGATGTATTCGCCGGTTTCAAGGACACGGAGCAATCTTGCCTGTGTGCCAAGTGGCAATTCACCAATCTCGTCTAAAAAGATTGTTCCTCCATTTACTGTTTCAAAATATCCTTTCCTTGCATCTGCTGCGCCGGTAAAAGAACCTTTCTCATGACCAAATAGTTCGGAGTCAATCGTTCCTTCGGGAATAGCACCGCAGTTAACAGCAATAAACGGGTTATGTTTTCTTGGTGAAAGCGAATGAATGATTTGTGAAAAAACTTCTTTACCCACACCATTTTCGCCATTTATTAAAACGGTAAGGTCAGTAGCAGCCACTTGCGTAGCCACCTGCAACGCATAGTTAAGGGCAGGGGAGTTGCCAATGATGCCAAAACGATTTTTTATACTCTGAATGTCCATTAATTTTTTTTAGTGTTCAATAATCTTTCCCAGCAAGGTGCCCTGTGTACAGTCATTTGCTGTTACCATCACATAATCTCCTTTTTTCAACTCATAGTTTTCTTTTGGAAACACAAATACTTTTCCATGTGAACTTCTTCCCATCCAGTCACTATCACTTTTCTTGCTTTCTCCTTCGATTAAAATTTTAAACGTTTTTCCCATATCTCTCTGGTTGCTTGACAATGATAATTTGTTTTGCATTTCCACCACTTCGTATAACCTCCTTTTCTTTACCTCCAGCGGCACATCATCTGTATATCTTTTCTGTGCCAGTGTTCCCGGTCTTTCGGAATAGAAATACATATAAGCATAATCATACTTTGCATATTCCATAATGCTTAGTGTATCCTGGTGGTCTCTTTCTTCTTCTGTACAAAAGCCGGTGATGATATCGGCACTGATGCCACAATCAGGTATGATTTGTTTTATCCTGTCAATTTTTGCCATGTACCATTCCCTTGTATATGTGCGGTTCATCAGTTGCAATACTCTAGTGGAGCCACTTTGTACCGGCAAATGGATGTAGTTGCAAATGTTTTCATACCTGGCAATGGTATGCAACACATCGTCCGTAATATCTTTTGGGTGGGAAGTAGAAAATTTTACACGGAGCAGGGGAGAGATGAGTGCTGCTTTTTCGAGCAGCATAGCAAAGGTTACAGTGATGTCATTCTTTTCATCCAAAAAGTAGTAACTATCTACATTTTGTCCCAGCAACGTTACTTCCCTGTATCCGCTTTCAAATAAATCTGTACATTCTGCTATAATACTTTCTGCACTTCTGCTTCTTTCTCTTCCTCTTGTAAAAGGCACTACACAAAAAGAGCACATATTGTTGCAGCCCCGCATAATGCTTACAAAAGCACTTACACCATTACTATTTAATCTTACTGGTGAAATATCACCATAGGTTTCATCCCGGCTCAATAAAACATTCACGCCTTTTTGACCGCCTTCGGCTTCACTCACCAATGCGGGTAATGAGCGATAAGCATCCGGCCCAACTACTAAGTCAACTAACTTTTCTTCTTCCAGCAATTTTGATTTTAACCGCTCCGCCATACAGCCGAGCACACCTACCAGTATACCTTTTTTCTTTTTCTTCAATTGCCTGAACTCGGTAAGGCGTTTGCGGATAGTCAATTCAGCCTTTTCCCGGATGGAGCAGGTATTAATAAAAATCAGATCGGCCTCTTTTACATTGCGGGTGGCACCAAAACCTTCTTTATTTAATATGGAAGCCACAATTTCGCTGTCGGCAAAGTTCATGGCACATCCATAGCTTTCGATATAGAACCGTTTTTTATAGTTGTTCGGGTCAATTTCAAAAGGAGCAAATGCCTCCCCCTGCTTGGTTTCATCGTGGGCCTTATCTGTCACTAAATCAAGCATATAAAGGTTGATTGGATTGCAAATATACTGCTAAGACGGGATTTGTGACAGGATGTCAGTAGAGCATCGCCATTCAAATAATAGAAAAAACCGGCCAGCCAGTTCTTTCTCAACCTGTTGCAAGGTTGCTTTTATCTTTACGTCTTATTAAATAGATTTGAAAAAGCTAACCATTTTTATCGTCCTTTCTGCCTTCGGCTTATATTCTTATTCCCAGGCAAACGACCCGGGCATCATCACCGGCGATATATTGGATGAAAATAAAAAGGCTATTGAAGGAGCCACCGTTGTTCTCACTTCTTTTAAAGATACTATACAACGACGTTCTACGCTGACTGATAAGAACGGAAATTTTCTTTTTGAAAAAATCCCTCTTGGTTATTACCGGCTTCGTCTTTCTGCTGTGGGTTTGCAAAACCTTACTTTAGATAGTATCTATATTCGAACCCAACGGTTCGACTTCAACCTGAATGATGTGGTGATGAAGCCCCATGCCAACCAGCAATTGGATGAAGTAACTATTTATGCGGAGAAGCCATTGATACAATCAAAAGACGGTAACATTACTTTTAATGTTGGTGAATCTGCTTTGGCTGCGGGAAGTAATGCCAGTGATTTATTGAATAACGTTCCGCTGGTAGCCAAGGACCAGAACGGTAAAATAACAGTTCGGGGAAAAGAGCCTAAAATCTTGATTGATGATAAACCGGTTGAATTAAATCTTCAACAGTTACAGGATTTATTAGAATCACTGCCCGGCAGTTCCATAGAAAAAATAGAAGTGATGACGAACCCGCCACCGCAATATGCCAATGAACAAGGCGGTGTAATCAACATTACCACCAAAAAGGGAAAAGTAGGCAGAAACGGACGGCTCAGTATTTCAGGCGGCACCAGGGGAGAAGTGAGTATGAATGGAAGTTTTAATTACCGTAAACAGGGCTTTGCTATCAGTATTAATGCAGGGACAGGTTATAATCGTTTGCAGGGTAATGGCTATTCTACCCGTAATAATATTTATACTGACTCTTCCAATTTTTTCAACACAAAAAACAATTACTGCAATAAAACCTGGCGGCCCAATTTTCGGCTGAATATGGATTACGATATTAATAAAACGGAGTCCATCAATTTTGTAATGCAGTACAACCAGAATAACTATGATAATGAGAATACAACGGAATATACAAATATCAACCGGTTTGGGAATATTTACCGTCTGAGTGAAAGAAGAATTTTAAATAATGGCGATAACTATAGCCCTACGGTCAACTTTACCTATAGTAAAAGGGGAAAGATTATTGGGGAGTCGCTGAAAATTATTACTGGTGGAAATTTTTCCATCAATAAATCAGACAGGGATTTTTTGCAACAATTTTTTAATCCCGACCACACACCTAACGGAATTGATTCTACACAAGAGCAGTTGACCAACAATAAAGGCTATGGTTATAATTTACGGGTTGATTATAACAGGCCGCTGAGTAACAAAAAAACACTTCTCTCCTTTGGCACCTACTATATTCGTAACAACAGCCATATTGATGTTAACTCCAGTTACCTGAAAAAGCCGGATATGGTTTTTGCAAAATCAGACCTGTTGAGTAATGAGTTTAAATTTCACCAAACGGTTACCAATTTCCGTGCTTCAGTAAGACAGGTGCTGAAAGAAAATTTTAGTGCTACTGCCGGACTATCTGTTGAACAAACTTTTATCTGGTTTGAATTATTTAAAGATAACCGGAATGCAAAAAATAACTATTGGACATGGTTGCCTTTTGCAAACATTAACCGCACCTGGAAAGACAAACTAAATCTTACGCTGGCTTATCGTCGCAGCATCCGCCGCCCGGGCATTAATGAGCTAAACCCCACTATTGATTTCGGCGATCCTTATAATGTTCGCTTTGGTAACGAAAATCTGGAAGCTTCCACATCTCATAATATTGATTTTGTATTAGGGAGAACAAAACAACTTTATTATGTTAATCTTGGTTTGGGTTATAACATTGTGGAAGATATTTTCAGCCAGGTAAGAACCTTGCTGCCGGATGGCAAAACACAAATTACCTGGGAGAACATCAGTGGCCGCAAAGAATATGAAGTAAGTACCTGGGGTGGATTAACAATTAATAAAAAATTGAAAACAAACCTCAATGCCAGCTACACTTTTAATGAATACAGTGCTTTTGATAAATCAGTACGACGCTACCGGAATGGCGGGTCGTTTACTTCTAATATCAACGCCGTCTTTACACCGAAAGATATTTTGAATTTTACCGGTAGTTTGAATTTCAATCGGTTTGCTAATCCACAAGGCTATGCCCGGTGGAGCTGGAGTATGAATGCCGGTGTGCAGCGAAAATTCTTTAAGAAAAAAATTACAGTAACGATTAACATTATTGACCCTTTTGTGCAGAAGAACCAAAGCTATACGTACGGTACTAATTTTAACCTGCAAAGTTATAGTACCGCACAAACAAGAAATTTCCGGCTAAGCCTGGGATATAATTTTACAAAAGTACCGAAGAAGCCTGCATCGAAAGTTGTGAAATGAACTAAACCCCGGTGGTTGATTTTATTTTAATGGCCAACCAACTATCTTTTGCCGCCACTATCCATTTATTTTCTAACTCTTCTTTTATCTGTACCAAATTATTAAAGTACAAGGTATCGGCATTGATAAATCCATTCTCAACGGCGTAGGGCAACTGGGAGAGGGGTAACAATTGTATTTTATCTTTTACCACAAAAGCCAGTGTCGTTCTATCAAACATATTTACAGTAAACTTTTGTTCAATATCTTTTATCAATCGTACTGAACTATCGGTACTGCATCCGCTAACGCCGGTTGCTGTTTCATCTGCCAGTAAAATAATGAACTGTCCAAAAAACAAATGTGCCTCCCCTTTTACAGGGGTGCCATGGCTTTTCCATTGTATGGTAAATTCTTTCAGCAAGTCTTCAATTTCAAAAGCTTCATTCAATGTAAAAATGCGGTTGCATTGATAAACCCACACTTTTGAATCAGGGTGAAAATTGCTGTCGAGAAGATGTTTGTAATCGAAATTCATGCTGCTAAATTACAACCAAACCACATAAGGATTTACCGTTTTATAATTCTATGACTTCTTTTTTTGCGGAGGATCAATCCAGATGGTAAGAAAAAAGCCAACAAACACAGCACTTATAAATTTCTTAAGCAAATTATCAAGCTTAAAATAGCCGGTGACAGACTGTTTATCGAGTATATAATCAAACGCAAAAGTCACCACTATCATCAATAAAAAATACACACAGATAATCCAGGCAAACCTTTGCCAGGTAAAATTTCTCCAAAAGCCTTTTTTAGTTTCTGGCATTTTTATTTCATTGACTGTGCAATCAACTCCGCCACATCCATCACCTTCACACTGTCTTCTTTTTCAGCCAGCTTCACCCCGTCTGTCATCATTGTATTGCAAAATGGACAAGCAGCAGCAATAATAGAAGCACCAGTTCCAATAGCTTCATGGCTGCGTTCAATATTTACCCTTGTAATTCCTTTTTCTTCTTCTTTAAACATTTGTGCGCCACCAGCACCGCAACAAAGGCCATTGCTTTTACAGCGTTTCATTTCCACCAGTTCGGCATCCAATGCTTCCAGCACTTTGCGGGGGGCTTCGTAGATATTGTTGGAACGGCCCAGATAGCAACTATCGTGGTAAGTAATTTTTTTGCCTTTGAATATGCCATCTTCTTTCATCTTTATTTTCCCTTCATCAAGCAAGCTTTGTAAAAAGGTAGTGTGATGAATGACTTCATAGTTGCCGCCCAATTCAGGATATTCATTTTTCAATGTATTAAAACAATGAGGACAGGCCGTTACTATTTTCCTGATACCGTAATCGTTTAAGATTTGAATGTTCTGGTAGGCCATCATCTGAAACATAAATTCATTACCAGCCCGGCGAACCGGATCGCCAGTACACATTTCTTCTTTGCCCAGAATGGCATAATTGATACCGACCTTATCAAGGATAGTTACAAATGCTTTGGTGATTTTTTGTGCCCGTTGGTCAAAGCTGCCGGCACAGCCCACCCAAAATAGTACTTCCGGGCTTTTACCATCAGCGAATAGTTCAGCTACGGTTGGAACCTGCATGTAATCAATTTTTTTTCAAATCTAAATCAAAAAGACAATTCATGGCAGTATGATTTTCTTTGCTTTATTTTGTTTCTATTACTGCATGAAGAATTTTTTTCAAAAACTGAGCAACTGGGAATTGTGGAATTTTTATGTTCTCTATTTCCCTATAGGGCCTGTGTGGCTGTGGTATTGCCTGCGCAGCTGGTCGTTGTGGTATTTCAGTTCTTCCAATCCCACCATCACCTTTGGCGGATTTGAAGGGGAGGGCAAAAAAGAAATGTATGACCAGCTTCCGCCACATTCATATCCCCGTACGATTTACATTATGCATGACTGGTCTTTTGAGGAAGTAAAAAAGAAAATGGCAGAAGCCGGTTTCGCCTATCCTTTTATTGTAAAGCCCGATGTTGGCATGAAAGGGATTCTTTTCCGGAAAATTGATAATGAAGAACAATTAATAAAATACCATGAAAGAATTCCGGTCGAATACATTGTTCAGGATTTGATACAATTACCGGTTGAGGTAAGTGTGTTTTATTACCGTTTTCCATGGGAGCAAAAAGGTATTGTGAGCGGATTTATTGATAAAGAACTGTTACAGGTAAAAGGAAACGGTCAGCTAACATTAAAGGAATTGGTAGCGGCTCATCCCCGTGCCAGATACAGAATGGAAGAGATGGAACACCGCCATGGTCATCGTTTCAACAGGGTTATTCCTGATGGAGAAACATTTTACCTTTCCTATGCCGGTAATCATAACAGAGGGGCTCATTTTACCAATCTTCATAAAGAAATTGATGAAAGCCTGCATAAGGTATTTGACGAACTCAGCCATTACACCGATAAATTTTATTATGGCCGCTACGATATTAAAACAACTTCTATCGAAGACCTGAAGCAAGGTAAAAATTTCTCGATACTTGAATTTAATGGCTGCGGGGCAGAGCCTAATCATATTTACGACTGTGGAATGAGTATCTGGAAAGCTTATGGTGTTATCCTTCATCACTGGAAAGTGTTGTACAAAATAAGCCGCTATAATCATAAGAACGGTACTCCGTACTGGTCATTTCAGCGAGGCAGAAAATATCTGGCTGATGCAAAACGGCATTTTAAGATGCTGGAGAAGTATGACTAAGCCGGGATAACGGAACTTTGTTCCGTTTTTTATTTGATAGAGCAAGGGTTTGTTGTTCATTGAACGGAACAGCATTTAGTTCAATGAATGCTATAGCTTCATCAAAAGGAAATTAGCTTTGCATGTTACACATCGGTTTATAGAAGCCAGGAAAGAGAATTATAACTTAAAAACAGAATTTCACCAATTTCAATAACTAATATAATTTATTTGAGTTTTTTGCCTCCCCATGCGGGGAGGTTTGGTGGGGCTTTCTTACTTTCGTTTCATGCACCCACTGCTGAAAATTTTCCTTACCGGGATGCTGGTAAGTTTTATCGGTTCGTTGCCATTGGGAACGCTGAATATTGCAGCAATGCAGATTTCTGTATCTGATGGTATAACAGCTGCTATGCTTTTTTCCGCCGGCTCCTTATTAGTAGAAATAATCTATGTCCGCATTTCCCTGGTAGCAATGGATTGGATAAGAAAGCAGGAGAAAGTATTAAAAGCATTGGAATGGGTGACACTGGTTATTGTATTAGGGCTGGCTGTAGCCAGTTTTTATTCTGCCCTTCATCCCAAAGTGGAAAAGAATTTTGTGTTGGACAGCCCGTTGCCCAAATTTGTGTTGGGGATGGTTATGTGTGCTGTGAACCCGGTTCAGATACCTTTTTGGTTTGGGTGGAGTACTGTTTTATTCACCAAAAAAGTACTGCTTCCACGAAACGATCACTACAACTTGTATATAATTGGTATCGGCATCGGTACTTTTATCGGCAACTGTATTTTTATTTTTGGAGGGTTGCTGATTGCAGAAAAAATCAATAACAACCAGCATGTACTAAACTGGGTAATTGGCGGCATTTTTACTTTAACGGGCATTATCCAGCTCTGGAAAATACTCAAGCATAAGGATGCTGTGCATGACCTGGAGCATCCTGAAGAATTGACAGAAAAGTTTGAAGGGCAAATGGAAAAGATAGAAGAAGGGCTGGAAAAAATTACTCCGGACGATAAAGATGAAAAAAATACATCTTGACTTTTGTAGCAAGGCAATGAAAAACGCCTTGTTACAAAAATTAATCAACAATAAATAGTTTGCAGCCCACAGATGTAGTTGTTCGGTGGGCTTCATTATCATCACCCACAAAATAGCACATGCCTTTTTGCAAATTCATTACCCGGCCATCATCAAGTTCAGAGTCCATTTCTCCTTCGAGGCAAAGAATGATATGACCTTTGCTGCACCAATGGTCGGCTTTGTAGCCAGGAGAATATTCCACTAGCCGAACCCGGATGTCGTTTACTTTTTGTACCTGCCAGCAAGCAATACCGGTTTCACCTTTATGCTCTTCTTTGGGAATGGAAGACCAGTTGAGTGTTTGAAAAGGAAAAGAGTCGAGTTTCATTTTTTATTATGAATTATTAAGACTTTATTTCCTCCACCCACTTATCCCTCTCATCCGGGCTAAACTTCCACGGCGCAAAGTTATTCTCTACATTACTGAACATACCAGCCCACTCCTGTGGCGAATTACTTTCTTCCATTACCAGGTAGCGGCGCAGTTCAAGAATAATATCCAATGGACTAATACTGACAGGACATTCCTGCACACAGGCATTGCAGGTGGTGCAGGCACGGAGTTCTTCTACCGAAATATAATCATGCAGCAGGCTTTTACCATCGTCTTTGAATTCTTTGTTTTTATTAATATTCTTTCCCACTGCTTCAATCCTGTCACGGGTATCCATCATTATTTTTCTTGGAGAAAGCAGTTTGCCGGTTTGAGTGGCAGGACAGGCAGCAGAACACCTTCCACATTCGGTACAACTGTAGGCATCCATTAAATTTTTCCAACTGAGGTCGGTAATATCTTTAGCACCGAATTTTTGCACAGCAGCTTGCTCACCCGCCGGAATCAATTCAGGCTGCATGGCATACAAAACTTCTTTTTGTATGGACTCCATATTTTTCATCTTTCCCATGGGTTGCAGGTTTGCATACCAGGCATTCGGAAACGCTAACACAATATGCAGATGTTTGGAATAGGGGAGATAGTTGAGAAAAGCAAAGATTCCAACAATGTGCAGCCACCAGCAACCTCTTTCAATCGTTTGTAAAGCTTCATTCCCAACTCCATTTAAAACAGTGTGCAGGTATTGCGATAAAATGAAGTTACCAGTAGGATGTGCGGCATAATGTTCAACTCCTCTTGTCTGTAATAAAGTATCGCTGGCATTCAGGAAAAGAAACAACGACATTAAAATAACTTCTGTGATAAGGATATAATTGGCATCACTTCTTGGCCATCCATCCAGGTCTTTACTGACAAAACGTTTTAGTTTGATGACATTTCTCCTGATTAAGAAAATGAGGCAGGATACTAACACCAGCAATGCCAGCACTTCAAATGCATTGATAAGAAAAGTGTAGAAACCACCCAATGTTGCGGCGAACAAACGGTGAGTACCAAAAATTCCATCCAGTACAATTTCCAGCACTTCAATATTGATAATGATAAAACCGGCATACACAAAAAAATGCATAACAGCTACCGTAGGATTACGAAACATTTTCTTTTGCCCAAATGCCAGCAGCAACAAATTTTTCCATCGCTCTGCTTTACGGTCGTTGATTTTTTCATCCCTGCCAAGTTTGATGTTGCGGCTTATCTCTTTTACTTTTTTGGAAAAGAAAAAAACAGAGGCAGCACTGATAAGAATAAACAGGATTTGTTGGGCAAGTTGCATAGCAGTTAATTACTGCCGCTAAATTACGGCTTGTCGCCGGAAGAGTTTAGAAATAAATGGCATGTGCTTTAAATTTTCCATTAGAAAACTCCAGTGCCGGAGTCGGAAATTTAAAAGCACTTAAAAATGTCAGGAAGAATTTCAGGGCTTTGCTGTTTGTTTTTATTTTGCTAAGGTCAATATCGGGAGCAAGATACCATTGACGGTATCTTTTTACATCAGGCCGGTTAAAGGTGATATTGCCGTTATCATCTTTACCGATGTTCTGAGTGCCGCCGAACAATCCTTCCGCCCCATAGCCCACTGATAATGACAACCACGGCGGCAGGTTTGATTTTGGAAAAAAAGATTTCAGGTTGGCACTGGCCCAGTAGGTTTGGCCATTGTAATCTTTTATAAACCGTTCAGCAGTTGATTGGCCAAATAAAACATCGCTTCGCTGATTAAGTGTTGCGTCGCTGTAAGTTTTATTATGAAAAGAGAATTTGAGTTTGATACGTTGATCATTCCAGGCAAACTCCTGCGCCACCAGGGCACTGCTGCCGAGAATATTGGCACCAAAATCTGCCCAGCTCCATCCCCAGCCATCGCTGAAGCCGTCGAGTACTTCAATAACGGTTTGGTAAAATGCACCACTCATGCCGCCAATCCAGATACGTTTTTTTCTGTCAATACCTGTCCATCGCCATAACTCCATGCTGGCACGGCTTTCAATGTAGGCACTATAGAAATGACCAACCTTATCTACCTGTTTCCATTCCGGCCAATCATTGAAACTATGAAAACCGGATTGCGGATAATCTTTGTACCAGGCGGAGTAAAGTCCAATCATAGCGGTGCTGTAAGCAACAACATTACCTGTAGCTACTAGCAAGATGCGTTTTTTGTTAGGGTTTTCAGTAGTATCATGGTTATTTCTATACGGTCTTTTTATTCCTATTTGTCCAACTGTAACAAAAGAAGTATCCTGACCCATTAAATTCACTGATGAGAGAGTTAGGGTCAGTATTGTAATGATTTTTTTTAACACAGAGGATCACATTTTTTATACAGAGCAATACGGATAATATGTTTTGCAACAACAAATTTACGTTTCCTGTTCAAATGCAGATTGAAAAGGTGAAATTCAATAACTTAGGGCTTTAATATTAAATAATATATGGACACAGCAATACAAGCAAAAATTGATATCTGGCTTTCCGGCAATTTTGATTCTGCCACAAAAGAGGAGATAAAACGATTACAAAAGGAAAAGCCGGATGAGCTGGCCGATGCATTTTATAAAAATCTTGAATTCGGCACCGGTGGTCTTCGTGGCCTTATGGGAGTGGGTACCAATCGTATGAATAAATACACGGTTGGTATGGCTACGCAGGGTTATGCCAATTACCTGAAGCAATGTTTTCCTGAAGGGGTGAGTGTAGCAATTGCACATGACAGTCGCAACAACAGCCGTTTTTTTGCTGAAACAACAGCGAATGTATTTGCAGCCAACGGAGTGAAAGTTTATTTGTTTGAAGCATTACGGCCAACACCGGAATTATCGTTTGCTATACGGCATTTAAAATGCCAGGGCGGTGTGGTGTTAACTGCCTCACATAATCCGAAAGAATATAATGGATACAAAGCCTATTGGGATGATGGGTCACAATTAGTGCCACCGCATGATAAGAATGTAATTAAAGAAGTGGACAAAATACTTTCTGTAGATGATGTGAAGTTTAGCGGAGGAGAAGAAAACATTACACTGGTTGGCGCAGCATTGGATGAAGAATACATGAAGATGGTGAAAGGCTTAAGTGTGTACCCGGAAGTAATTGCGAAGCATAAAGACCTGAAGATTGTATATACACCGATACATGGAACGGGAATTACGTTGCTGCCGCAGGTATTAAAGAAATTTGGTTTTGACAATGTTCACATAGTAAAAGAACAAAGTG
>JANNCC010000165.1:0-6935 GCA_031386125.1 Chitinophagaceae bacterium | reverse complement strand
TAAGGCCAGCCAGCCGTGGGTTTGAGCAGTCATTGCAGATTGGCTATGGCTTGGCTAATGACGGTCTTACCAAATCAAATGGTTTTCCAAAAGATAAACTGGCATTTGCCTGGCTATTTGATATCAGTGAAAGTAATCTACCGGGATGGATGAGTTTGTTTGAATTTATTTTGAAAGGTCAGGCAAAGAAAGCAAGGAAAAAAGGAGTTGGTAAGAAGTTAATTGAAAAATATGTCAGGTTTTAAAATTCTATTATTTCTACTATAAAAAATGTCCCCCGATAGCTATCGGGGGACATTTCACTAATAAAGCTATTTAGCTTATTTATAATAGCTCAATGTCAATTCTGAACGACGGTTTTGCTGGCGACCGGCTGAAGTTTTATTATCTGCAATCGGCACCAATTCACCATGTCCTGTTGCTGTAATACGACTTTCATCAACACCTTTGCTTACAAGATATTTTTTAACAGCAGCTGCACGATTATCACTCAATGTCTGGTTCATTTCATCACTTCCTACATTGTCTGTATGCCCATCAATAGCAAGGCTCATTCCGGGGTTTTCGTTCATGATCTTAGCTACATCATTCAGTCCTTTGAAAGATGATGTTTGCAATGTGTATTTACCGGTTACAAAAAGAATATTCTTAGCTGCCAAATCAACTCTTTTCTTCACATCGGGTGGAATAACAGGGCATCCAAAGTTTTCCTTAGGACCAGGAATAGTAATACACCTGTCCTCTTCATCATTCACACCATCGCCATCCGTATCAGGTATAGGACAACCCTGGTAACGGGCTAATCCAAATACAGTCGGGCATTTATCTTCTTCATCATTGATACCATCGTTATCAGTATCTGGTATCGGGCAACCCTGATAACGGGCCAAACCGGGAACAGTAGGGCATTTATCTTCTTCGTCATTAATGCCATCCTTATCTGTATCTGGTATCGGGCATCCTTGATACTTTGCCAATCCTTTTACATCAGGGCATTTATCATCTTTATCAAGAATGCCATCTCCGTCTCTATCAGGGCAGCCCTGCAAAGCAGGAGGGCCGGGATCATCCGGACAGGCATCAATATTATCCGGAACTCCATCTTTATCCCGGTCGAGCACAACTGGAGGAGGCGGCACTTTCTTTTTCAAAACTCCGGCGATACCTATACTATGTTGTAAATGATAATTAGACGTTTCAATAATAACAGGTATCCTGTATGTTGAATTAACGAAAAGATGGGCTTCGTCCCAGAAGTTAACTTTCATGCCAAGACCTACAGGCAAGGTGGCTCCGTAATAATATTTATACTTGTGCATACTAACACCAGCAATGATATAAGGCTGAACCCAATATTTTTCACTTGTCATTTTCAAATTCACTGTGGCATTAGCTTCCAGCAGGAAATTTTCATTGAAAAATGTTTTGCCGGGCATAGGGTAATTGACAAAAGATCCTCCGATGCTGGCATTAAAATCAACATGATTTGAGATACCTTGAAAATAATGAAGTGCCAGACCTGGCGACATTTCCCTCATCCTGGCAAATTTTTTATTGCTTATTACCTGACTGAGTGAGGACGTCCGTATTCTGTTTGGAGTAAGAAAATCATTCAAAAAGAAACTAACGCCAATAGCTTTAGGTCTTATGTAATTTTCTTTCTGACCATAAGAAACAGGTACAAGCAGGTACAGTGCAAACAATGCAGATAGTATCTTCTTCATAAAGAGATAGTTTGGTTTAAAACTGGACAAAAATAACAGGTAAGTTCAATATCCTGAAATAAATTATTTGCTTAATATTCACCGCTTTGGGCGGTGTTCTTTTGTCCCAAAAACTTATTTTAAGTTTTGGGCAGCCAATATCCCTTAAAGCCTCATTATTTTGTGGCAAAATATTTCTCCCGTAAGAACTTGTCTTCGGCATATACATCGTCATAAAATACAATAGTTCCATTGTGACCCTCACAAGTGATATAGCGGATATAAACAGGTATTTTGTTCCGGACCGGAATACTTTTTTTCTGCTTTTTTTGAAGCCAGGTCTTCACCGAATCGATTTTTGTATATCCTCCACTACCCGCATTCAGGCTATCGTTACGGATGATGTAATAGGCCAGTTTCTCCCACTCCTGCACCCGTACACAGCCATGACTCAGGGAACGCATTGCATTGGCAAATAAATACCGCTGATTAGTATCGTGCAGATAGACAGAGTACTTATTGGTGAATACAAATTTCATAATGCCGAGTGCATTGGCGTCGCCGCTGCCCTGCACTACCCGGTAAGGAATGCTTTTACTGTACTTTGACCAGTCAACAGAGTAAGGGTCCACTTCATTGCCTTTCGAGTCTATCAGGCTAAAGCCTTTTCGGGCAAGATAGCCGGGGTTTTTCTTTACTGCTGGTAAAATTTCTTTTGACACTATACTTGGCGGTGGCACCCACTGCGGATAAGTAATCAGTTCGGTGATGTTGCTGGTAAGCACCGGCGTTCTTGTTTTCGCTTTACCGCAAATAACTTTTGATGTTAGCTTTACTTCATCCTTATCAATCAATTCAAGAAAATTAGCTGAAGCATTTACCCAGATATATTTAGAGGGCATCTTTTCCGGCAGCATTTTGTACTTGTCCATACTGATGGCAATGCGAATAAATTTTTCCCGGTCATTTACGTTCATCATCCTGACGGTACCTTCCCCTGCTCTACCGTCCACGGCAATATTTTTTTTCTTTTGAAATTTTTTAATGGCTTCAGCCAGTTGTACAGAATCAGCAGCTACGCTATCAAAAGTGAGAAAGCCACCTTCATAGAGCCTCTTTTGCAAAGCCGTATTGAATTTCACAATGTTTTTCTCCGGATAAGGAACAGGAGTAAATTGCTTGTAATCGGCACTGTCAAGAAATTTCTTAATCCCTGCTTTTAATAGATGATAGCTCCGATGATTTGGCTCCGACGATTGAACGACAATGGCAAAAGATGATTGCTGCAAAGCATCAAACTGCCGAAGGTAAAAATCATCGCTTAGTACAGAATCTTTTCTGAGTGTAATGCTATCCTGCGGCAAACGTCCGAGTTTAATATCTTTTACTATCTGTACAAAGGCATCGGTAAGCATTATATCCGCCTGCGACCAGAGAGCAGCATTTTTCCTGTCGCCTTTTGAAAGACTGTCTGCAATAATTTTTTGCCGGATGACTTTTATTTGATTCAGGTGATAGTCTTCAGGAAACAACCCAAACAATTGTGAAGATTCAATAAAATTAAATAATGAATCGCCGGCAGGGAGCCACTCTTCTTTTTGACACCATAATGGTTCAAACGATTTTTTTTCATACAGCAGTTTGGCCAGCCGGGGCTGGCTTAATGTAATAGTTGAATCATCCAATTGCCCGTTATTAGCAATAGCTTTTTCTGTAATTTTTTGAATAAGATCTGTGGCTTTCTGTTGCAGTTCCTGCGGAGTGCTGGCAATATTATTTCCTTTCTCCTTTTTATTGTTACAAGCCACCAACACAAGAAGGCATAATAATATGCCTGAAAAAAGGCAGTACTTAAATCTGTATATACTCATAAGTGGTGTGATGGCAGCAGGCAGCATGTCCGGTTTTTACACTAATTTACTTTCACATTTCCAACCGGTATGACTAACAAAATAAGCAATCGTTTTTACATTAAAGAACAGATTTTTTTAATCTTTTCAACATTACTGCTTCTGAGTGCAGTGGCACAGGATACAAGTTATACCCGGCCCCAGCTAACAAACAAGTGGGATGACTACCAGCAACAGGTAAAAAAAGATTCTCTAAAAAGGATGGTAGAGTTGAAAAGTATGATACCAGGAATAGTGTATGACCTCCGCTATGCAACAGTGAACAATTTTATGCGGCGGCTAATGTACCCTGCCGGAACAAATACTACTTTTTTGAGATTGCCTGCAGCAAAAGCATTACAAAAAGTACAACAGGAGCTAAGCAACATTGGCTTGGGGCTTAAAATTTTTGATGCGTACCGGCCTTATGCTGTAACAGTAAAATTTTGGGAGTTGGTAAAAGATGAAAGATATGTAGCACATCCAAAAAACGGAAGTGGACATAATCGTGGTGTTGCTGTTGACCTTACAATTATTGATATTAAAACTGGAAAAGAAACAAATATGGGAACAGTGTTTGATAATTTTACCGATACAGCTTATCATAGTTTTACAAATATCAGCCAGGGAATACGAGAGAACAGAAGTCTTCTGAAAACCCTGATGGAGAAATATGGATTTCGGGCTTATAACGAAGAATGGTGGCATTACTCGTGGCCCAACTCAGGTAAGTTTGAAATACTGGATATAGATTTTAAGAAATTGAAGAAAGATTTATAATGCAATTACATCAACTACTGCATCCGTATTAATAGTTCCGTATATATGCGGGAATGTATCTGCCGTAGAAGGCGACCAGTCAAAAACAAATTTGCTGGTTAACTTATCGGTGTTAATCACCAATTTTATCAAATCAGTTTGTCCGGCAAAATATCTTTCCAGTACACCAGCTACCTGATGGTCTTGTGAGCAATGAATAAATCCTTCAGCAGTTAATGAAGGATGTTCATAAAATCCCTTTTGCTTTGCAACGTCCCAATCAGGAGCAGTAGTAACATGATAAATAATAGGCATTACAGTATCCGTTTTATCTTTTGTTCCAGCAGCATAAAATCTGCCAGCACTAATGCTGTTACTGCTTCTACAATAACAGGAGCCCTGAGTGCCACGCATAGATCATGGCGGCCTTTGACAGAAAAATCTTGCAGTTGTTGTGTATCCCAGTTCAGGCTGTTCTGTTCTTTGGGTGTGGAAGATGTTGGTTTTACCGCCAATCGGAATACCAATTCGTTTCCATTACTTATACCACCTACTACACCACCTGCATGATTAGTTTTCGTTTTGCCTTCCATGTTTTGAATGGAATCATTATGCTGGCTACCAAACATTTTTGCAGCAGGAAAGCCGGTTCCGAATTCAACACCCCGTACAGCAGGTATGGCAAAAACTATATGAGCTAACGATGATTCAATGGAATCGAAATAGGGTTCCCCCAATCCATCAGGCAATCCAATAACACGACATTCTATAATACCGCCAACGGAGTCTTTTGCATCAATTGCTTTTTGTAATCCCTTTTCTATATCGGCTTCACCACCTACTTCAGTTATTATTGCGTCTATCGTTACTTGCGGCATTAGTTTTTTTGCAATAACACCTGCTGCAACAACGCCAGTAGTTAACCTTGCACTAAAATGTCCGCCACCTCTATAATCTTCATTGCCACCAAACTTTTGATGCGCCACCCAATCTGCATGGCCGGGCCGGGGAATGTTTCGCTGTTTATTATAATCTTCGCTACGGGTGTTTTTATTTTCAAATAAAATAGTGATAGGGAATCCGGTTGTTTTACCATTAAACACACCGCTTTTAAAAATAGGATAGTCTTCTTCTTGCCTTGGGGTAGTTCCTTTTTGTTTACCTCCCTTTCTTCTTTCCAGGTCGGCCAATAAATCGTCAGGTGATAATGATAAACCAGCGGGGCAACCATCAATGGTTATACCTACACATTCACCATGTGATTCTCCAAAAATGGAAAGGCGGAAAAGGCGGCCGAAACTATTCATGTCATTTAAACTTATTATCTAAAGATACGTTAGCACCGAGTTTTTCCAAATCATCCCAAAAATCAGGGTAAGACTTTTTTACCGCCTGTGCATCTTCTATCACCATTTCGCTATCTGCTTTTAATCCTGCTACGGCACAGGCCATAGCAATCCGATGATCATGATGTGAATGCACATCAGCACCTTTTACAATACCACCACCGTGTATGATCATGTCGTCACCTTCAATATCTATTGTAACACCCATTTTATCAAATTCATCCTGCAAGGTCAATGCCCTGTTGCTTTCTTTGTGCATCAACCTGCTTACACCCTTGATAGTTGTTTTCCCGTTGCAGTAAGCTGCTAACGCAACCAATGGTGGAAATAAATCAGGACAATCTGTTGCATCAAAATAAAAAGCATCCATTTCTACAGGATGCAATTGAATTCCCTTTGCATCCATCGCAATACCGGCATTGGCCGCCATTAATGCGTCTACGATTGCCCTGTCAGCCTGGGTAGAAGTTAAGTCTAAACCTCTTACTGTAATCGGCCCGGCAATGGCTCCGGCTACGAGGAGAAATGCGCCGCCACTCCAGTCGCCTTCTACGGTGTAAGAACCACCGCCACCAGAGGCTGGTTGTATAACCGGATCTCTATCAAAACTAAACTCTTCATAATTATTATTAGTGATGTTATGAGATAACCCAAATTTCTTCATTACATCCAGAGTGAGATTTATATAAGGTTTACTTTTAAGATTATTGACTTTGATAGAAACAGCTTCAGGGACATAGTCATTCATGATATCACTCTCATACTCAAGTGGTGTCGGCGAGGCTGCGTAAGCCATAAGCAAACCAGTTAAAAATTGCGAACTCAATGAACCATCCACTTCAATATTTCTTGGTTGAAGAGGACCTTGTATTGTCATCGGCAACTTACCTCCGTTGCTCGTTATTCTAACTCCTAACTGTGGCAATACTTCATCAAAGAAATCCATTGGTCTTGTCATAAGACTTCCTTCTCCTTTTATTGTAATCTCTTTATCACTTAGGGCAATAATAGGAGTAAACATACGGATAGCCAAACCGGACTCGCCACAATTTATTTCGTTTGTACTGGGAAGTACACCGAAACTATTAACGATTACTTGTTCATCTCCGATTACAACTTCTGCACCTAATGCTTTAATAATTTCTATTGCAGCTTTATCATCATTTGAATGTCCGGGGTTTAAAATTGTTGTTTGCCCATTACTCAACAATGCTGCCGCTAAAGCTCTTTGCATAGAG
>JANNCC010000138.1:0-5969 GCA_031386125.1 Chitinophagaceae bacterium | reverse complement strand
TCTGCCAGCATGGTAAAATGTTTGAAATGGAAAAAATTCAACCGGCCCGGTGTCAGGCTTTCACTGGGAATAAATGTTTGCAAACCGGAACGAATGTCTTCAATTGTTATATCACGGAACAAATACGCAGCCAGCACTGCCGGTAAACAGTTATTAATATTATGAATCGCTTTTCCTTCATAGGTAAGCGGAATACTTTTAGCAGGCAACACTCTTATTTTCCAGTTGCCCTTCATAATAGTGACAAAGCCATTTTCATATACACAGGCAAGCCCGTTGGTGGCGCAATGTTCTTTTATCCTGGGATTATTTTCATCCATACTGAACAAAGCGATATTACATTTCAATCCGTTTTTCATTTTATAGACCAAATCATCATCCGCATTCAGCACAGCATAGCCATGCGGAAAAACAGTTTCAGGAACCACCGCTTTTACTTTTGCCATAGCTTCTATGGTATGAATGCCACCGAGGCCCATATGGTCGGCAGCAACATTGGTTACTACGGCTACTTCACAATTTTGAAAAGCTAATCCTGATTTTAAAATACCACCTCTTGCACATTCCAGTACTGCAAAATCAACAGTCGGATCTTTTAAAACAAAGGTGGATGATACAGGTCCGGTGCAATCACCTTTCATCATCAGTTGGTTTTGTATATACACACCATCCGATGTGGTGTAACCAACTTTTTTACCGGCACTCTTTGCAATATGTGCCGTTAGTCTTGTGGTTGTTGTTTTACCATTTGTTCCGGTAATGGCAATGATGGGAATTCTTCCTGCACTTCCTTTTGGAAATAACATATCAACCACCGGTTCGGCTACATTTCTTGGCAACCCTTCCGAGGGGTCTATGTGCATACGGAAACCCGGTGCAGCGTTTACTTCTAAAATCGCCCCACCATTTTCAGCAACCGGAGTTCGCAAATCAATTGCCATTACATCAACACCGCAAATATCAAGACCAATGATTTTAGCAATACGTTCAAACATAAAAATGTTGGCCGGGTGTACCTCGTCTGTTACATCAGTAGAAGTGCCACCGGTGGAAAGATTAGCCGTTGGTTTTACCAAAACTCTTTCACCTTTTGGTGGAATGGTTTCTAAAGTGATGCCGGCATCATCCAGCATTTTTTGGGTAAACTGGTCAATGGTAATTTGCGTCAGCACTTTTTCATGACCAAAACCACGGCGGGGGTCTTTATTTGTTTCATCAATCAGCCATTGAAGATTGTGCACACCATCACCCACCACGGAAGCAGGTGTTCTTAATGCTGCACAAATAAATTTATTGTTGATTACCAAACAACGAAAATCATAACCGGTAATAAACCGTTCAACGATTACATTTCTACCATAAACTTTAGCCGCTTCAAATGCTTTCAGTGCCTGTTCCCGATTGATAATATTAGTAGTATTGCCTTTGCCATGATTGCCATCAATTGGTTTTAATACCAATGGATAACCAAATTTTTCAATGGCTTCATCCAATCCTTCTTCTGTTCTTATCACTGTTCCTCTTGGCACAGGAATTTCAGCCGCTTCCAGCAATTGTTTTGTTTCTTCTTTATTACAGGCAATATCCACCGCAATATTGGAAGTAGTAGAGGCAATCGTCGCTCTTATTCTTTTTTGATTCACCCCATAACCTAACTGTACCAAACTTGCCTTGTTCAATCGTATGTAGGGAATTCCTCTTTTTGCTGCTTCTTCCACTATGCAACCGGTAGAAGGTCCGAGCCTTGTATCTTCCCGAATTTCCCGCATCTCCTGAATATCGTGTGCTAAATCATATTCAGTACCATCAATCAATGCCTGTGCGATACGAACAGATGCTTTTGCTGCATACAGTCCAGCATCTTCTTCCATATAACTAAAGACAACATAATACACACCTTCTTTCTCGCCGTCCGGGGTTCTTGTTCTGCCGAAGCCGGTATCCATCGCAGCCAGTGTTTGAATTTCTAGTGCAATATGTTCAATTACATGCCCCATCCAGGTGCCTTCATCCACCCGTTTAAAAAATCCACCCCGCACTGCTTCGCTGCACCGGTGTTCAATCATCGTAGGAAACATCTTTTCCAACCGTTCTCTGAATCCGGGAATTTTATTGGTAGGAAGTTGCTCCAGTTCCTCCAAGTCCAGTTTCATCTGAATTAGTTTGGTACGATTAACACTCCAGTAATTGGGGCCTTTCAGCACTTTAATTTCCAGTATTTGCATACATCATTTTGTTAAGCATGGAAGTTAGTTTTTTTTAATTAGGTAGCCAACACCTGTGCTGTTATCATCGCCTGTTGAGTCACACTATTCATCGTTCTGTTCGCTATTCAGCAACCCACCCCGATTTCTTACAGTTTTTAGTTTACTTACTTCACTTACTTCACTTACTTCACCCTCCAAGGGGGAAGAGTCTTAAAATAGGCACTGTATTGACTCCATATCTTTTATACTCATAACAACTTTGTTACTCTTCGAAAAGCAAGGGCTGTCATTAGCATCCCCTCCTTGGAGGGGTAGGGGTGGGTAAATTGTTTTCATTACATTTATAAAAACGAATACTATGTCCGGAACAAATCGCCGCCGTTTTTTACAAAGTGCAGGAATGTTTTCTGCCACCGCATTCTTATCTTCCTTATCGCAACCAGGGTGGAGTAGAAACTTAGAAAGTGCTTTACGAAATGCGAAAGACATTTCACCAGCCGACCTTGCAACAGAAGAAGACTTCTGGTATTATATCCAGCAATCTTTTACGGTATCACCATCACTCATCAATCTGAACAACGGGGGTGTTTCCCCTGCACCCAAAACAGTGCAGGATGCTATGAAGCGGTATTATGATTATTGCAATGAAGCACCAAGTTATTATATGTGGAGGATTTTAGACCAGGGAAGGGAACCGCTTAGAAAAAACCTGGCAAAATTGGCAGGATGTGATGCGGAAGAAATTGTTATCAACAGAAATTCATCCGAAGGATTGGAGACGATCATTTTTGGTATGCAGTTAAAAGCCGGTGATGAAGTGGTGGTGGCCAAACAGGATTATCCCAATGTAATAAATGCATACAAGCAAAGAGAATTGAGGGATGGAATAAAATTAGTTTGGATAAACCTTGAACTGCCGAGTGAAGATGAAAATTATTTAGTGCAGCAATATGTCAATGCTTTTACTTCCAAAACCAAAGCAGTTAATGTAACCCATATCATTAACTGGAACGGCCAGATATTGCCGGTAAAAAAAATTGCACAGGAAGCTCATAAAAGAGGAATAGAAGTAATTGTGGACGGGGCACATAGTTTTGCCCATTTCGATTTTAAAATCCCTGATCTTGATGCAGATTATTTTGCTGCCAGCTTACACAAGTGGTTATATGCACCAATCGGAAGCGGAATGTTGTATGTGAGAAAAGAAAAAGTAAAAACTATTTACCCGCTGTTTGCTACCAGCGAAGATCCGCTGAAGGATGACATTCGAAAATTTGAAGCATTGGGTACCCGGCCCATGTTTATTGAACAGGCCATTGGCAAAGCCATTGAGTTTTATGAAATGATTGGCAGTGAACGAAAAGAAAAGCGGCTACACTACTTAAAAAACTACTGGATGGAAAAAGTGAAAGACATTCCGAATGTAAAGCTCAATACTTCCATGCATCCAAAGTTTGGCTGTGCTATTGGCAATGTGCTGGTAGAAGGAAAGAAAGCCGGTGAATTGGATTCATTTTTATTGGATAAATACAAAGTACACACTGTGGGTATTGAATGGGAGAATATAAAAGGAATACGGGTAACACCGAATGTTTATACTACCACTAAGAATTTAGATGTGCTGGTGGAAGGGATAACGGCTTTTGCAAAAAATTAAACGGAAGGGGTGCAACGGTTTTTAACCGTTGCACCCCTTTCTATCAAACTAAAAACATAAACTTTCTTGCCCACACTACAAACTAACCGAAAAATAAATCTTCTGCAAGCCACTTCTATCAACATGATAGATATGGTAGGCATTGGTCCGTTTGTGGTTATGCCTTTTGTGGTGGCGCAGTTTGATAGTGGTTTATTTATCTGGGCCTGGATATTCGGAGCTTTCACCGCTTTTATGGATGCCATGATCTGGAGTGAACTTGGGGCAAAATATCCATTGGCTGGCGGCACTTACAATTTTCACCGCATTGCATTCGGAGAGAAAGGAGGCAAGCTGATGAGTTTTTTATATGTGTGGCAAACATCCATTCAGGCACCGTTAGTTGTTGCTTCCGCAGCTATCGGCTTTGCTCAATACCTTACTTATATCGTTCCGCTGGATTTTTGGCAACTAAAAATTGTGTCGGGGGGATTAGTGATTTTGGTATTTCTGCTGCTCTACAGAAAAATAGAAACCATTGGAAAAATTTCTGTAGTGATGGGAAGTATTGTTGTACTAACCATTCTCTGGATTATCATCAGCGGATTGACAAATCAGCAACAAAGTATCAAGCTATTGCCAACTGGCAATGAATCGTTTTTCACCTTAGCATTTTGGGCTGCCATCGGTCAGGCATCAGTAAAAACGGTGTATGCTTATCTGGGTTATTATAATGTGTGCCACTTGGGTGGTGAGATAAAGAATCCCGGTAAAAATATTCCCCGCAGTATTTTTATTTCCATCATTGGTATTTCCACTTTGTATTTACTGATGAATATTAGTGTGATGGGAGTGATACCGTGGCAGGTGGTGAAATCGGATGATAAATACCTTGTTAGTACTTTTATGCAATTGATATATGGCAACCAGGCAGCCGTGATTGTTACGGTGCTGATTCTTTGCATCGCTTTTTCTTCTTTGTTTGCGGTAGTGCTGGGCTATTCAAGAGTACCGTATGCTGCTGCAGTAGATGGAAATTTCTTTACACCATTTGCCAAACTGCACCCAACAAAAAACTTTCCTTATGTTTCGCTGATGGTGTTGTGTGGATTGGGGTTTGTATTCAGTTTATTGTTTAAAATGTCGGATGTAATAAGTGCTATCCTCGCCATGCGGATAGTAGTGCAGTTTATGGCGCAGGGAGTAGGAGTGTCTTTACTTAGAAAAAAATTTGGTAAAAAGGATTTGCCTTTTAAAATGTGGCTCTTTCCCGTGCCGGTTATTATATCTATTGCTATCTGGATATTTTTATTTATTTCTACTGGTTGGTTTGCATTGTGGGGCAGTTTGATAGCAGTGGTGGGGGTTATAGTTTATATGGTGAAACAGCGGCTATGGCCGTAGGAGATATAATTAAATTGTGAAGCTGCATGTTTATAAAAAGGGTTTCGCAGAATCTCTGCTGAGATTCGGCTTGTAAGGATATAACTATTTTATTCGTTCAAATTCAGCTGTACTGGTATATACTACTCCATCTATGCATGTATTTCCAATAACCCGAAGTCTGTCATTACTTATATATATAAATTTAAATTCATCACAGATGTTTCCATTTGTGTCATAAGAGAAAGTTTCAGCAGTTTTTTTCTTGAGATTTCTTGAAAAGGCCCAATCGATAGAATTTATTGGTGAGGATATATCAGTGCCACTGTACTGACACCTCAGTTCATCAGATGGTTGTCTTTTTATATCCGTTAGTTGTTCTGTTTTCAGAAAATTAATTGGTAAATAACCATTTGGAAAAGGTTTATCATAACGGGGATTACCCACCATCCTCCATATTCCATTATATGATGAAATTGTTTTATTTTCCTGTTTTACAATGGGGGGTGCAGATGGTTTGTTGTAGTACCCAATAGAAACGTAGTTTTTATATACAAACGAAACACAAATACGGGTGGGGCTTAAAAATACTATTCTGCCAATAGCCCCATTGCTGTTGTCGGGTTTGTATTCATAGGTATTGACTGAGGTTTTTTTATAAGTGTGTGTTCTTTTATCTCTGTACCCCGATGTTCCAAAATTGCATTGCAATTCTTCTCCTTTAACAGAAATTTGAATATTAA
>JANNCC010000134.1:0-3468 GCA_031386125.1 Chitinophagaceae bacterium | reverse complement strand
CAAACTTCGAAGAGTCAATCATGATGGGAATCTTCGCAATGTCCGGTTCACTTTGTACCAGATTGAGAAAGGTTGTCATTGCCAGTACACCATCCAGCAGTGCATCATCCATATTTACATCCAGCACCTGTGCGCCATTTTCTACTTGTTGCCGTGCTACGCTTAATGCTTCTTCGTACTTATTTTCTTTAATAAGCCGAGCAAACATTTTAGAGCCGGTCACATTGGTTCTTTCGCCAACGTTTACAAAATTGGTTTCCGGACGAACAACTAATGGTTCTAACCCTGACAATCTCAGGTATGGCCTGATATGAATTGTTTCACTCATGTTTTGTTATGCTAATTCTTTTTCGACAACAGGAAGTTGTCTTGGGGTGATATTTTTTACTGCGTCAGCTATATGTTTAATATGGTCGGGTGTAGTGCCGCAGCAACCACCTACAATATTTACCCAACCCTCCTTAGCCCAATCTTCCAGATAATGGCCGGTGTCTTCAGGGTTTTCATCATACTCACCCATAGCATTGGGCAAACCGGCGTTGGGATATGCTGAAACATAGCAACTGGCTATTTGTGCTAACTCTTCAATATATGGTCTCATTTCTTTGGCGCCTAATGCACAGTTCAAACCAATACTCAACGGCTTGGCATGCATTACAGAAGTATAAAAAGCTTCCAGTGTTTGTCCGCTTAGTGTTCTGCCGGATGCATCGGTGATGGTTCCGCTTATCATTATAGGCAACGATTTCTTTTCTGTATCTCTGAAATATTTTTTAATAGCGAAGATGGCTCCCTTTGCATTGAGTGTATCAAAGATGGTTTCTATCAATAAGATATCTACACCGCCATCTACCAATCCTTTTACCTGTTCATAATACGCTTCTACCACTTCATCAAACGTAACGGCACGAAAACCCGGATTGTTTACATCCGGCGAAAGTGATAATGTTTTATTTAACGGGCCGATAGCTCCTGCCACCCAGGCTTGTTTCCCGGATTGCTTAACAGCTTCCTTAGCACATCTGGCAGCCGCAACATTCAGTTCATAAGCCAGTGACTGCATATCGTAATCAGCCATTGCAATAGTAGTACTGCTGAAGGTGTTGGTTTCAATAATATCAGCACCGGCATCTAAATATTCTTTATGGATTCCGGTGATGATGTGTGGTTGTGTAATATTCAGCAGGTCGTTATTGCCTTTAACATCAGAAGGCCAGTCTTTAAACCGTTCGCCACGATAATCAGCTTCGGTTAATTTATGTCGCTGTATCATAGTGCCCATGGCACCATCAATAATTAAAATACGTTCCTTCAAACAATCCTGAATTGTTTTCATACAATGAATGTTTGTGAACTATAAACGTTGGGAAACTATAAAGAGAGTTTCGTGACGTTTATTAGTTCTTGTTTAGAAAAGGCCGAACAATAAACAAATCTGCCTGTGATATATGTTGCAAAGCTAAGTTATATGGATATAATAAACAAGCCGGGTGGAGCTTAACGGCCAGAGACATAACTCTCTACTGGCAGCCGGTTTTGCAGGCTTCTTGCCAGGGTCATTTCGTCGGCATATTCCAGTTCGCCGCCAAAGGCGATGCCACGGGCAATGGTAGTAATGCGGATGTTGGGTTGCTGCAATTTCTTCTGGATATAATAGATAGTGGTATCTCCCTGTATGTTAGGGTTGAGGGCAAAGATGAGCTCTTCTGTTCTTTCTTTTTCAATGCGGTTAACGAGAGACTGAATATTCAATTGATCGGGGCCAATGCCATCTAATGGTGAAATGACGCCGCCGATAATATGATAAGTACCATTGTACTGCTGGGTGCTTTCAATGGCAATAACATCACGGATGCTTTCCACTACACAAATTACTTCCTGTTTTCTCATCGAGTTGGAGCAAATGGAACAAATGTCTCCGTCTGCCACATTAAAACAACGATGACAGAATTTTATCTCCGTCCTCATCCGGGCTATTACTTCGCTAAATTGCCCTGCTACTTTGGTATCCTGTTTTAATAAATGTAATACCAGGCGCAAAGCTGTTTTTTTACCAATACCTGGAAGTTTGGCAAACTCGTTGACTGCATTTTCCAAAAGAGAGGAAGAGAATTGCATTTTACAAAGGTACAAGGTTCAGGGTGCAAGGCACAAGGGAGTCTGAAAATTTACTTTTCTTTCTTGTTGCTTGAGCCTTTACAAAGTTATTTCGATCTCATTCTGCCAGGCTGGCTTCACGGTGATTTTTCTGTCAATGGGTTTCGCCAGTTCTGGTTGTTTGTGTTTACCGAAAAATTGACCAGGGTCCCACACACCATTTTTGTTATCATCATATAAAATACGGAGTTCATACTCACCGGGCAAGAAGAGGGTTTGCGAAAATTCAGCAGTAGTTAATGGAACTGATTTGAAAATAGTTTCTGATGTGATAAAGAGCAAGACCGGATGTTTGTCCAGATCAATATTCCTGAATTTTAATTGCAGCGAACCGTAGTCACTAAGTTTCTTTGTTTTAAAGGTAAGGGTATCAGTTTTTAATAATTTTTTTCCGGATGAATCCTGTGCAAAATCTTTATCAAGGATAATATTGTAAATAGTATTTTCTTTCCAGATATGTGTCAGTAGTATTTTTTTATTAGTAGTATCTTTTTGAAATGAATAAGCAGATGCAGGATTAAAAGTGGTATCAGTATAGAGCCTGATTTTAGATGAATCGAAGGAACGAAGCGGTAGTTCAAATGTCATAAAAAAATTGCCGAGCAAATCCTGCTGGTTATTAGAAAGATTGGATTTAAATCTTAAACGGCCCTCAGTAAGAACGCCACCTCCCTTGTTGCGATTTCCACCGATATTAATGTTTGGTACTGGCACTGCCTGTTGTGTGGCTTGTTTTGCAACATAGGCATATAATGTAACTGGCTCTGTTTTACCATCCACTACCACCGGCTTATCAGCAAAGGCAAATAATTGCTTGGTTTCTAAATAGCGACGGGTGCCCCCTTCATCTTTCAGGGCATAGATA
Source organism: Chitinophagaceae bacterium (assembly GCA_031386125.1). Lineage (GTDB taxonomy): Bacteria > Bacteroidota > Bacteroidia > Chitinophagales > Chitinophagaceae > JJ008. The sequence goes on along the minus strand of JANNCC010000134.1, from coordinate 446 downwards.
TAAAAAGTTTTGGAGGGCAGGTTTTTGAAAACAAAATTTCCTTTGCCATCCAGTTTGGCAATATAGCGGGGTCTTTCCTTTACTATAGCGGAATCGTCAGCACTCGTATGAAGCATAACGATTAGTGTAGTATCTGTTTTTCCGTTTTCGGCAAGTATTACTTTGCCGCTTATTTCCAACGAATCAATATACTTGCCGGTAGAAAAGGTATAGGTAAATCCTTTTAGCGGATTGCCTTCTGTAAAGTCTTTGATAGCATCACCAAAGTTGATGGAATAAGTGGTGTTTGATTCCAATGTGTCTTTTAGTTTCACCGTTACGGTGTTTAATTTGTAATCGACAGAGGGATTGATTTTTTGGGAAGGTGAAACATTTAAATTTTCCTGGATACCTTGCACATCTACAAACTCATCAAAGGTGAAAGTGATTTTATTGCCGGTAAAATT
>JANNCC010000117.1:0-3335 GCA_031386125.1 Chitinophagaceae bacterium | reverse complement strand
AACCCATTTTATTGGCTACCTGCATCGCCATATTTATTTCGCTTTGCACATAAGAGTGACAGGTGATGAATCTTTTCTTTTCTAAAATTTCTACTAATGCTTCCAGCTCCAGGTCTCTTCTTGGTATATTCAACCCTTTCTTTTCCTTTGCATCGTTATATGTTTTCCATTCTTTTTGATACTCTTTTGCCCGGGTAAATGCATCTTCCAACACCTGTTCCACTCCCATTCTTGTATCAGGGTACCTGTTGTTGCCACCCGGTATCTGGAAATTAGAACGTTTTACATTTTCTCCCAATGCAAATTTTATCTGACCGGGCCATCCCTTAAACTTCAGGTCTTCATCATTTGCCCCCCATCTTAATTTGATAAGTTGTGTTTGCCCGCCTATTACATTAGCAGAGCCATGAAGTATATGTGATGAGGTAACGCCACCACTCAATTGGCGGTAAATATTAATATCATCAGGATTTAAATTATCAGCTATGCGAACTTCTGCTGTTACAGATTGTGCGCCTTCATTTATTGAAGCTGCTGCTATGTGTGAATGTTCATCAATGATACCGGCTGTTACATGTTTGCCCGTGCCATCAATAATCCTTGCAGAAGCATCAGAGAGGTTTTTCCCAACGGCGGAAATCTTGCCATCCTTAATCAATACATCTGCATTTTCCAATACGCCTTCTTTTTCATTCGTCCATACTGTAGCGTTTTTAATTAGTATGGTTTCCATTTTTGGTTTTTCTTCGTCACTCCATCCAAATGGCTCAAACGGATACATTACTTTTCCTACAACGGGTATTTCTTTTTTCTTAACGCTATCTGGTTTTACTTCTGCCAATTTTACCAAGGTAGCAGTCCATGTTAATGAATTGCCCAATGAATCTGTTCCGGTGCCATTCCATTCAGTTCCATTACTTATGCCGCTAAGTCTTGTAGCGGTAACAGGTAGAGTTTGGTCAGCAGTTCCTCCTCTTGTAAAACCGCCAGCACCCGGAAAGCCACCGCCCGGTGGTCTTCTTGTTGTATCAGGTGTTTGCCCCGGAGTTGTTGCCGGCCGTTGACGGCGTGACATTGGTGCAAAACTTATTTTTACTTGCTTGCCATCAAAAGTGAACTTAGAGTTCAAAGTATCTTTATCAAACATGGTAACAGCAGTTGCACTCTTTACATCCAATGTATATTTTTCCGTTCCTGACGGAGTGTTCACACTAAGAGCATAAGTGCCGGCAGCACTTGCAGCATCTTCCTTTACGTTATATTTAATTCCTTGTACCCAGTTTTGCAAAATGATTGTTTTCTCATTAAACAATGGGCCGTTGGTGATTAAGAAATTTCCCAGCTTACCGGCATCAAGGCTTCCTACTTTATCATAAACACCCAAAGTGATAGCCGGGGTTTTTGTCAACGCCTCCATCACTTTATTTTCGCTTAGTCCATACTCCATGGCCTTTCGAAGGCTACTCCAAAAAGTAGTTACAGTTCTAAGGTCGGCAGTAGTTAAACAAAAAGGGATACCTGCTTTTTCAAACGCAGCGGCATTAGTCGGTGCCAGTTCCCAATGTTTCATATCATTCATAGATACAAATCTTGCATCATTGGGATCTTCTACATCTTGCGCCACCGGATAATTAAGGGGAAGAATAAATGTTGCATTCGTTGCTTTCATTTCTTTGATACGCTGGTATTCATTTTGTCCGGCTTTGATGATGTATTGTACACCAAACTCATCACCTATTCTATCAGACCTCAAATCATTCCACTTATCACTGGCTTCAAAAATTTGTGGTAAACTTTGATTATCATTCCATGATTGGAGTGTTGCATTAAAACCTTCCTGATAAGGTTTGTTTTTATACCAGGCAGCATCTAAATAAGTCTGTCGCAGCAGGGCAATATAACCCATCATAGAGCTGGGGTAACTTTGGGTAGATGTCCCTTTGTTGAAAGAGTAATGAGCAGATGCTTTTTCTTTTATAATAACAAGGTTTTCTTTTTCGTTGGCCAAGGTTACCACAGCACCTGTACCTCTTGCCACACCGTCCTTCACATGAGTAAGCACCGAACCAAAGCCAGCCTCTCTAAGAGGTTTAGCGGTTACTTCATTAACAGCAAAAACTTTATAAACATCCATATCCGATTTGATGGCCTGGTTCCAGCCATAAGGGCCTTTTACGGCTGTTTCTAATTGCGGAGCTTGATTAAAGTTGAAGCCGCCGCCAGCACCTACCGGTCTCTGGGGTGTGCCGTAGTCTGAATAAATATCAATAAAGGAAGGATAGATGTATTTGCCCTTACAATCTATTTCCACCGCACCAGCAGGAGCTTTAAGTCCTGAACCGACAGCCGTAATTCGTCCGTCTTTAATAACAAGGGTTGCATTGGTCAATGTGGTTGTTGCATCTTTTACAACAGTCGCATTGGTAAAAGCATAATGGCCGTGTCTTGGATCGGCTATGCCATTTTCCGGGAAAGTGACCTGGGCTTGAAGTGAGCATACACCCATAAGACTGCCCAAAAGCAGTAGTTTAAATTTTCTCATTACAATCAGTTTTAGATGTGTCGAATTTACTGTAATCCGGTTTATTCCATTAATTTAATATGACAAAAGGCAAGGGTTTGACGTAAAATCAAGCCCATCCTTTCCCCGGAACTTTGGTTATCTTTGAAAATCATAATTTTCATGCTATGGCTGCTGCCAAATCAACAATTATCCTTCCCGACTTCGGACTTTCGCCCCGGATAGACCAGGTGGGTGTAGAAGAAAGAGCTTCCCGGTTTACCAAAAGAAGTATTAAGAAAGAATCTAAGATGAACGGGTTAAAGTTGGTGCTTAACATGATTGATCTTACTACCCTGGAAGGAAAAGATACAGACGGAAAAGTGAAGCAGCTTTGTTATAAAGCTATGCATCCGCATGATGCGTTGGCTGATATTCCGACTGTGGCTGCAATATGCGTTTATCCTTCAATGGTAAAAGTGGCGAAGAAAGCATTAGGTGATTCAGGAATAAAAGTGGCTTCTGTTGCTACAGCCTTTCCCAGCGGACAAGCCCCAAAAGATATTAAAATAAGAGACACAAAATATGCGGTGAACGAAGGAGCGGATGAAGTGGATATGGTTATCAGCCGTGGAAAATTTCATGCCGGTGAATATAATTTTGTGTTTGATGAAATAGCTGCTATAAAAGAAGCCTGCGGTGAAGCAAGATTAAAAGTGATTTTAGAGACGGGTGAATTAGGTACGTTTGATAAAGTTCGCCGGGCCAGTGATATTGCGATGCATGCTGGTGCAGATTTTATTAAAACATCTACAGGGAAAATTGCTCCTGCTGC
>JANNCC010000097.1:0-10625 GCA_031386125.1 Chitinophagaceae bacterium | reverse complement strand
AAGGCGGCGTGGATGCCCAGTTTTTTTCTATCTGGTGTGATGGTAATATGAAAAATCCGTATGCCTGGGCCAACCGGGAAATAGATACAGTGCTGGCATGGACAAACCGCAACCCCGGTAAAATGATGCAGGCTTTTATCTCTACTGATATTATTAAAGCAGCAAAACAAAAAAAACTGGCCGTATTGTTTGGTGTGGAAGGCGGCCACATGATTGAAAATGATTTGAACAAATTAGATGCCTTGTATAACAGAGGGGTAAGGTATATGACCATCACCTGGAACAATTCCACCCCCTGGGCCACTTCGGCATTAGATGAAACAATCAAGGCTGACTCATTAAAACACAAAGGTCTTACTGATTTTGGAAAGCAAATAATAAAACGAATGAATGAACTGGGAATGTTAGTTGATCTTTCTCATGTGGGTGAACAAACATTCTGGGATGCTATTGCAGTTACAACAAAACCGGTACTAGTTTCTCATAGTTGTGTTTATACACTTTGTCCGCACCGGAGAAATTTAAAAGATGAACAGATAAAAGCTGTGGCAAAGAATGGTGGCGTTATCCATCTTAATTTTTACAGTGGCTTTTTAGACCCTGCATTTGAAGACAGAAGCGATGCCTTTACTGCCAAACATAAAATGGAAATGGATTCTTTACTAAAAATAAACCCCGAACCTTATTTTATGCAGGTGTATTTGTTTAATAAATATCCCGAAGAAGTAAGAGGGCTTCGTCCGCCGATGTCGTTGCTGCTTGACCATTTGGATTACATAGTAAAAATGGTGGGGGTTGATTATGTAGGCATGGGTAGCGACTTTGACGGTGTCAACTCTTTACCCGCAGGGTTGGATGGTGTGGAAGATTTTCCAAAAATTACCGAAGAGTTGATAAAAAGAGGATACAATAAAAAAAATATAAAGAAAATATTGGGTGGAAATTTTTTGAGGGTGTTTGCTGCTAATGAAAAAAGATAGTAAACATGTTAGCAACTTTTCTATAAATTCAATTATCTTTTAATTTGTAACTATTCAATTACTCTTTGTTACAGCATTTGAAGCCGAACAAAAAGCATTAAACCTTCAGAAAAAATTTATGACCAAAGCGTCAGTCAACATTCATTTACATCAAGCACTTTCCCGTCTATTTGGCGAGATGGGGGATGAGCATATCAAACATATTTTATCTGTTGCAACAGAACAAGTATTTGAACCCGGCCAATATGTTTTTAAGCAAGGTGAAAAAGGTAAAGCATTTTACATTGTGCTCTCTGGCCGATTTAGGGCTTTAGAAGATACAGATAATGGAATTTTTATTCTTGGCGACATTACTACTGGCGAACCCATTGGCGAATTTTCTCTTTTTACCCGGGAGCCACATAGTGCATCAGTAATAGCATTGCGCCGTTCTACTTTGTTGTGTATAGATGATGAACAATATCTTTCTATAGTACAAGAGTTTCCAGCTTTTGCCAATACTCTTACAAAATTTATTATTGAAAGGTTGCGGCGCAATGCCCGGCAACGCAAAATGGATGCAGTTCCCAAAAACATTGCTGTAGTAAACCTACAACCTGCTAATGATGTAAGTGCTTTTACCATTACTATTGAAGAACAGTTTAAAAGCATGGGGCTTGGCATTACCATTTACGACGATCAAACCCATACAGTAGATAATAACCAGACCGTTTTTGATAGCATGGAAAAAAATGCAGGTCTTAATTTTTTAAACTGTGGTGTCGAGCATTTAGAATGGGCAAAGGAATGTATCGCTTATTGCGATTTAATTATTATTGCCACTAATTTTTATGAAGACAGTAACTTGTATGAAATAGAAAAGCTATTGCATTTATACACTGATAATGTAATGAATAAGAAAATTTATTTATTGCTACTGCATCCAGAAAATCCAGCTATGCCGAAGCATACTAATAAATGGTTTCAAAACAGAAATTTTGATTTACACTTACACATACGAAAAAATAATTTGGCAGACATCCGCCGCTTTTGCCGTATAGTTACACACCAAGCCATTGGTTTAGTATTAGGTGGTGGTGGCGCAAGAGGCTTTGCCCATGTAGGTGTAGTAAAGGCGTTGCGAGAAGCAGGTGTTGAATTTGATTTTATTGGTGGCACCAGTGCCGGAGCTATTTACAGCGGTGTTCTTTCATATAGCGATTTTGATTTACAAAAAGTAATGACCCTTTGCAAAACGGCAGTAGAAAGAAAACTTACTTCTAACGATTTTACTATGCCCTTTGTATCCATCATGTCGGGAAAAAAAATGCGAAATTTTTTAAACGAGGTTTTTGGCGATACAAATATGGAAGACCTTTGGGTAAACTGTTATTGCGTTTCGACTAACTATACAGAAGCAAAATTGCAGGTGCATGAAAGGGGATTGGCAAAATTACACATAGAAGCAAGCATAGCTATACCGGGTGTATTCCCACCTGTAATTATTAATAAGCATTTGCATATTGATGGCGGAGTAGTAGACAACTTACCCGTTGAAGCCATGCACAAAAAACCAGTACGGCATATTATTGCAGTTTCGTTATCTGCAGAAAATACTACATTGATTGAGTTAGCTAAAATACCGGGCTCATGGAAAATGTTTTGGGATAAGATTAGGGGTAAAAATAAAAATGGCCTTCCGGGATTATCATCCATACTTGTAAATAGTATAACCATTAACAGTCGCCATAAATTAGAAGCCAGCAAACTTGGCACTTCTATTTTTTTAGAATTAGATTTAAAGGAATATAAATTTTTAGAATGGGACAGATGGCAACAAATTATAGATAAGGGCTATGAGCAAACAAAGAAATATTTAAAAACTGCCGCCGCCGAAAAACAATTTTGGAAGTGATGCAATACTTGGCTTTAAGTGTTAAAAAAGGTTCGGCGGAAATTGATTTAGTAAAATCGGAGTATCCTTTTTTCTAAGTTTGTTTCCAAAAAAATGGGGTCATTTAAAATTCTTATCTTCTGTTCTTGCTATGTATAACCCTGAAAAATCTATCTGGAAACCCCGGCTCATAAAATTTATGGTGTCAGTGATGATTGGTTTGTTATATGCCTTTTTATATAGACAACTTAAAAAATACGGATTCATTTTTTCGGCATGCCCTAATCCGGCTGTGGAGGTTTTCATTATAAAATTATTAACCTATAAACTACTCTTGAATGGAAGTACATGCCCACACCCACACCGCCCGAAAAAAATGGACGCATTATTTCTGGGAGTTTTTAATGTTGTTTCTTGCTGTGTTCTGCGGTTTTTTGGCAGAAAACAAAAGGGAGCATATTGTAGAAGCTCACCGGGCAAAAGTATATGCAAAAGCTTTGCTCGAAGACCTGGCCAAAGACACAACAGAAATCCTTGATGTTATCAGTGAAGACAAACTTATTCTTACCTGCTTTGATAGTATCTGTGCTATAGTTCACCAAGGAATAAAAAACAATAGGGTTCCGGGAAGTTTTTATTATTACTCCGGTCTAGGAACCACTTCTGCTACTGTAGTTTGGAATAATACCACTCTTACACAAATAACCCAGTCTGGCAATCTGCGTTATTTCAACAACCCGGAACTAGTTAAAAAAATCAGTTTATATTATTCTCAATCGGATTATATCACTGATCTGAATTCCAATGACAGAAAATATAGGGAGAAGTCAATGGAACTTAGAAACAAAATATTAAATAATCATTTTAATACCCGGTATTCCTCTTACCGGCTTTCCGGCTGGCTAACTGTTCCAGATTCAGTTTTGAATGTCAGTTTACCTATTCAAGTTAACGATCCGGTACTTTTGAATGAATTTGCCAATAGTTTTGAAACCAGAAGATCGGCTTTAGGTTTGTTGATTAGCCAAGTTTACCCCTCCGCTCTAAATGCCGCCAAAGAGATGATGGAATTGTTGAAAAAAGAATATAGACTTAAATAAAGATTATAGAAGTACATGCTCACACCCATACTGCCCGGAAAAAATGGACCCATTATCTCTGGGAATTTCTAATGCTGTTCCTCGCTGTGTTCTGCGGTTTTTTAGCAGAGTACCAGTTGGAGCATACAATTGAGAAGCAAAAGGGAACTGATTATATAAAAAGCATGATTGAGGATTTGCAAAATGATACGGCTAAACTTAACAAAGTGACTAGTTCATTAATCAATATTAATAAATCAATCGATACAATCTTTTTATATTACAACGATATTGGAATCGGCAAAAATCCGGTATTATTGAAAAACCTAAGAGCCATCAATGGTTTTCCCACCTTTTTTTATTCAGATCGTACCATTCAACAGTTGAAGAATTCGGGCGGCATGCGGTTGATAAAAGATAAAAAAGCAGCCAACGGTATTATGGAATATGATGCCACTATCAGGAACTATGAAAATAATGCTACGTATGTTCAGCGGTACTGGGAAGAATTAACTGAACACCGGTTAAACATAATCGACCGGCAATCTTTGGACAACCTGATTTCAAATTCAGCAGCTTCGAAAATAGAACCCAATTATTTGATTACAGATGATCCGATAGCATTGAGGAAATTTAAAAATCTCATTTATGAATTGCAATTCTACCATAGAAATACGATAAGAGATAATACGAGATTGATAGAAAAAGCTACACTACTCATGAAAGCATTAAGAACTCAATATCACCTGAAATAAATTATTTATGGAAGTACATGCCCACTCACACACACCCCGAAAAAAATGGACCCATTATTTCTGGGAGTTTTTAATGTTGTTCCTCGCAGTAGCCTGCGGTTTTTTTGCAGAGTATCAACTGGAGCATAAGATTGAAAAGGACCGGGCCCGGCAATTTTTGCAAAGTATGCTGGTAGATGTTCGTACCAATATTAAAAACCTGGATTCTCTTATGAGTCAGGATAATCTTATCATTGCTAATCATACCCTTTTAGTAGATTGGTTGCTTCAGGACAGCGCAACAATTAACAGAGCAGCATTTTCAAATAAAATGGGCGCAGTATGGGTAAGAAATTTTTTGGTGCGTAAAGAAACATATGAGCAAATGAAATCATCCGGCTCGCTGCGTTATGTGGGCAATATTGAATTTTTGAAAAAAATGATGGACTATGAACGCATTACCAATTTTGCACAATACCGCAATCAGGAATTTGAAAAAAAATATTATACCGAGCTTTTTATTCCGGCTCTTTATAAAAGCTATGATCTTACCTGCCAGCTCAATCTTGACACCAGCAATCATTCTGACCCGTTCAAAATGGAAAAAATAATTTCCCACCGCGATGTGCTCAGCGGAAATGACGCAATTGTTTTCCGGCACGACATGGGTGCAGCTCTTACTTTACGTCTTGAACGTTTGAGAAGAAGCCTTGATGCATTCAGGGATGCCCGCAAGGCTTGTGTAGAAATGGAAAAAATGATAATGAAGAAACTAAAGATAAAATCAACCTACTAATCATTAAATTTATGGAAGTACATTACCATGCTCATTCATCAATAAAAAATGGGCTCATTATTTTTGTGAGTTTTTAAAACTGTCCTTTGATCCGATGCATGCATAACCATCTAATTAATTTTATAAAATGAAAAAAATATTTGCCGCCATATTATTCAGCTTACTTTTTGTTATTGCTTATACTCAATCCCCCTATTTCCCCGAAGCTAACTGGCAAACAAAAAAACCGGAAGAGCTGAAGTTGAATAAAATATTATTGGATAGTGCCGTAACTATTGCCCTGAACAGTGAAAATAAAGTGGACAGGGATTTGCGGATTGCCAACATGAAGTCGTACGCCAATGAACCCGATTACAAGATAATCGGACCGATGAAACAAAGGGGCGGACCTGCCGGCCTGGTTATTAAAAACGGGTATATCGTTGCCCAATGGGGCGATGTAAATAGGGTGGATATGACTTTTAGTGTTACCAAAAGTTATCTTTCCACCATGGCGGGTTTAGCAGTTGACACCGGATTGATAAAATCCGTTACTGATAAAGTCATAAATTATGTTTGGGATGGTTCATTTGAAGGAGAACACAACTCTAAAATTACCTGGGAGCATTTGTTAACACAGTCATCCGATTGGTCGGGCAGCCTTTTTGGATTACATGATTGGGCCGACAGGCCTCCTAAAACAGGTGGTATTGCTGATTGGAAAAACAGAAAGCTGATGGAGCCAGGTACTGTTTACGAATACAATGATGTGCGGGTAAATCTGTTGTCCTATTCCTTATTACAGGTATGGCGAAAACCTTTACCGGTTCTGTTGAAAGAAAACATAATGGACCCTATCGGAGCTTCCAGTACCTGGCGTTGGTTTGGTTATGATAATTCATTTGTAAATATAGATGGACTGATGATGCAATCCGTAAGCGGAGGCGGGCATCATGGAGGCGGCATATTTATCAATACACTCGACCATGCAAGATTTGGTTTGCTGTTTCTAAGAAATGGAAAATGGAAAAATCAACAGTTACTCTCAGAAAAATGGATTACTGCAGCTATGCAACCTTCAACTGCCAATAAAAATTACGGCTATATGTGGTGGCTAAATACCGGACAGAAATGGAAAGCCCTTTCATCAAAAGTGTATTACGCATTAGGATATGGAGGTAATTATATTATTATTGACAAGGAACATGATCTGGTAGTAGTAGCCCGGTGGATGGATGATGAAAAAATGAGCGAAGTATTGAATATGATTATGAAATCAATGGAGTAGTTGTAATGAAATTAACCAATTGAATAATGAAAAAAATAATACTTCTCTTTTGCTTTATTGCAATTACACAAACGGCTTTTGTACAAATACGAAATGCAGATTCAATTATTCAATTAATTGTAGTTGAAAAAGATGAACACAACGAAAACAAAAAATCTAATATGCATTACTTGGTTTGGGCATCATCACATTCATCATTTTATTCTTAGCCCTCAGCTGTCGCCATATCACCAATACAAAAGTCACCCAGTTTTTAGGAGTAGTAGCCTTGCTGGTAATATTTGAATTTTTAAACCTATTGCTACATCCGTTTTTAGAACGCATAACCAGCCATTCTCCTGTATTCATGTTGCTGGCATTGGTTTGTATTGCAGTTTACTTGTACCATTGTGTCATAAAGTAGAAAAATGGGCTACCAATAAATTAGTGGAGAAGAATAAGCAGATACGTCTGGCTGTGGCAAAGAAAACGATTGAAGAACTTGAAATGAAAGATGAAGAGATTCTGGTTTAACCGTAGACATGGCTGTCAGCCGCTGTCGGGGTTTTGGGCAACCCCGCGGTTGAATAGAAAAACTAACTATCTAAATTTTCCCGAAACAGTATAACACACCTTATCGGATATCCGCCAAAATACTTCGCTGTTAATTTTTCTTAATTGACGAAGCTTTCTTTTCTCCAGCAGCCTTCCCTGCTCATCGTAATATTGTGGCTGTTCATAAAAATGAAAGAGATAGTATTTTCTTTTTTGTAAAAAAGGAAAAAGGCTGAGCTGTTTTGCCGGCGTCGACATAAACAGCAGTAATTTTTTATTTCCATCAGTGTAGTAATCCAGTGTATTTATCCATGAACAGCCGATGAATCGCATATTTTTTATCAGTTGTTGTGTAAGTGTTGTATCATACCCAAACTTTAATAAAGAGTCATTTATTCTTTTTTCGCCATACTTAAAATCGTAGATGTAGCGGACGGTATCTGTCTTTATTTCTATTGAAAGATCATTAAAATCCAAATCATAGAAAGCAACAGCAATCAGTTTTTGATGTGTTATTTTATCGTATTGCGTTTCCATTTCATGCATCGTTGCCTGGTGCTCCACATAGTACTCCTTCGGAAAGGTTTTTGAAACCGTACAGGAAACAAAACTCACCAAAGTAATCAATAAAATACAAGTATGATTCTGTTTATTCATCACTCTTCTCCTTATACTTAACCCATGAAATACCATAGATGACCTGCTTTAATGCACTCAATGAAATTTCTTTTACTGTTTTATAACTGCCATCCCAGTACTTAATCATAATATGACCGTCTTCTTTATCGTAAATTTCGGTAAGCACTATATAATGGGTGGGTATTCTTTTCTGTACCCGGTTATGATTTTTCTTTCGTAGCAGCGCATTGTTCAGGTATATATACACCTCGCCCCCTGCTAATTTTTTTTTCAAAAAACCTGGCAGGTCTTTACTGCGTGGCCTGAAAAGATCGGAACCTTTCGAGCTGACTTTATACTTACATAGCTTGCGCAGCATCCGGTTAAACTTGGCAAGATTAGTCGCTGCCCACAATTTATTTTCATCCCCTTTACTATAACGTCTGTCAAACAAATTCAAATAACCTTTAAAGCGGTTGGCCAAACTTAAAAACCAAACCTGGTCAGCAGGATGAATATCCAGATCGCCCTGGTACTTCATAAGTCCTGCTTCTTTTTTTATAGTTTCTGATGGGGCCAGTTTTATATTTCTATAATGGGCTTCTCCGTATTGATACAAATGAAGCATACATTCTGCATAACGAAAGGGTTCGTTTTTTAAACAGGTATAAGTAACTGCACCAAAGCCGCAAAAATTGGTACTTCTTCCCGTACTTATTTTCAAAGGGTATTCAATATTTTTTTTCAGGTTATCTAAAAATTCTTTGGGCATGATATTGGGCCAGTGTGTACTTTGCCGCATCGTATCTGCGCCGGCCAACAGGGTCAATGCTTTTATTCGTTCAGGTTCATTTGCAATTTTACCCGGTACTCTTTTCCGCTGTGCATGGGATGCAAGAGAGATAAAACAAAAAACCATTGTTTCATAGATACCGGTTGATGTACGAAAGTAATACAATCTGGTTTTCTTAACGTATTTTCAGTCTTATATAATAGTTTTTAAATTATGGAAGTACATGCCCACACCCATACGCCAAGAAAAAAATGGACCCATTATCTCTGGGAATTTTTAATGTTGTTTCTCGCTGTGTTCTGTGGGTTTTTGGCAGAGAACAAAAGAGAACATATGGTAGAGCATAGCCGGGCCAAAGCCTATGCCCAAAGTCTTTATAAAGATTTGCGAAACGATACTGCCGAAATCAAAAAAGCAGCATTATATGAAAACAGCGTAAATAATATAATTGACAGCTTAGTTAATTTAATAAGCAGTCCTGAACTTTCTCAAAAAGGTGGTCAATTATATTATTACATGCGGCTTGCAAGCCTGAGGTATGATGTAGATTGGAACAAAGCCACATTAGACCAACTTATCAGCTCCGGTAATCTCCGTTATTTCACCAATACTCAACTTGTAACGCAGCTAAGTAATTATAATACGATTACAAATATAATTTCCAAACAGGATGATTATATTTTTGAAAAAAGAAAAAGGGCCGTTGCATACAAAGACCGGATTGCAATACCTGAATACGAGCAAGCACTTTCAACAATCTCAATGGATGATGTCATTTTAGGAAGAAAAAATTCTTTAATTGATTCCATCAGGAATACAAATATGCCCGTGCAAAACAATACTGCTGATGTGTTATATGCATTTGCAAATGCCGTTCTGGATACTAAAAATAACAGGCAAAACCAGCGGATAAAATATTATCCCAAGGCGATAGAATTAGCAACTGAAATAATGGAATTATTAAAAAAAGAATATCACCTGAAATAAAAATATTTATGGAAGTACATGCCCACACCCATACCGACCGAAAAAAATGGACCCATTACCTCTGGGAGTTTTTAATGCTGTTCTTGGCTGTGTTCTGCGGATTTTTAGCAGAGTACCAATTGGAGCATAAGATTGAAAAAGACAGAGAGAAACAGTTCATTACCTCATTGGTGGCCGATTTGCACGATGATGAAAAAATTCTGAAAGCGATGACGGAATCAGAACAGCTTGGAGTAGCAAGTCTTGATACGTTAATGGATTTGCTGAATAACCCTGCCATGGCAAAACAAAATGGCGATCAGTTATATTATGTAGCAAGGATGGGACCGAGATACATACCTTTTGCCAACAACAGCCGAACTTTTGACCAGCTAAAATTTTCCGGGGGATTTCGCCTTATCCGTTATCCAGAAGCCTCTAACAAAATAATGAATTATTATAACCAGTTTTCGCTTTTGCGGTTACTGGAGGGAAACTATAACCAGGAGTTTGATAATTTTAAAAATATCGCAGCAAAAATTTTTGACCCAGGTATTTTAAGAAGACAGGAAACTGATAAAGGAGTAATCCTACGAAGCAATGATAATCCTGCCCTTATTAGCTATGATGGCGTACTGCTGAAAGAGCTGGGATTTCATACCTTACAAATGAATGGTTCACGGCGATCAAAGTTGTTGATACTCGAGGATCTGAAAAAGGGAGCGGAAGAATTGATGGCATATTTAAAAAGCAAATATCATCTGGAATAAAATCGCATTTTACAAAACCTAACCTCATGCAACCATTAACTACTCCTAACCAAAAACGAATTGAATCCATTGATCTGCTCCGTGGCCTGGTCATGATCATCATGGTACTCGATCATACCCGTGATTATTTTCACAGTGTTGCCAATGTCAACGATCCGCTTGACCTGGCCACCACCACACCTTTTCTTTATTTTACCCGGTGGATCACTCATTTT
>JANNCC010000262.1:0-2416 GCA_031386125.1 Chitinophagaceae bacterium | reverse complement strand
TCCGCATTTCGACCATCTTTTAATTTAATATAGACATAGTTGTTGTCGTAAGCATTCCAATTGTCGAGCGCGGGCCTTACCGTTCCATTCCTTTCGAGGGCAGCAAGTGTTGCCATAGAGCAAAGCATCTCAAATTCAAAGTGTGTATTATTTGGAAATTCTTTCAAGACTCCTGTTACCGTAAAATCACCCCGCCCTTTAAGGGAAATGATCTGCCCAATGGGTTCGGTTGTTCCAAAAACTTTTTCAGCCGTTCGTTTTGTCAAGACCAGGTTGTAGGGAGCAACCAGTGCTGTTGCGGGATCCCCTTTTAGAAAAGGAAAATTGAACACTTCAATAAATGATGGATCCACATATAATCCTTTCATCGGAACATTCACGTTCATGTAAGTGGCATCACCGTTTAGTTCCCGATTGACCCGTACTGTATTTTCACTAAATGAATAGTCATCTTTCAACGCTTGACCAATGGGTAACGGGGCTGATGCAAAGTCTATGTTTCCCCATTCAGGATGGAGAAGATGGTTGTTCACGCGGTATATCCGCTCACTGTCTTTATGAAAATTATCGTAAGAGTATTCCTCCTTTATGATGGTAATAATGAGCATGCTGAGTGACATGCTTACAGACAGACCAATAAGGTTGATGAGAGAAAAAGTCTTGTTACGAAAGAAATTCCTCAGCGATGTGATCAGAATATTTTTAAGCATAAGTTAGGAATTTAGATATGTTGTATACTGTATGCCAAATTCGAGCCATCACCATTTTGGTCTAATTTCAACAATTGTTGAATGGTTTGTGTACGCAAATGTTCCACGCTGTTCAGTTTCGGACTATCTAAAAAATCGTTTTAGTGCTAGCCTCTGGGAGCGCTATTCACTGCGTGCCCCTTTACGCCCTTGATTAAAAGCCATAGCATTATTGCAATTTCAGTTATTCCGGCAATCGCCAGTGAGTATTCAACAATAGCTGCACGGTAATTGGGAAAGAATAAAAATGTACAACTGTCAACGATGTAGGCTATAGCAGAAATGAAAAGCATAACACCAAATATTTTAGGAATAAAATCAGACTTATAGATTAAAAGTGCTAGTGGGATAAGCCATAGCCCCCAGTATATTTCTGCCGTAGTAATTCCGTATCCACGAATCTTCAGGAAGATCACAGCTAAATCTTGTAGCTGCCAGGCCTCCAATGCTTTCAATACCTGACCTTTTAAAATCATGAGCGCAGTAATATCAAATATCTCGAAAAGAAAAACCATTGGGATCTCCACTACCACCCAGGCAACCATCAGTTTAGCCAGGTACTCATTCACCGGTTTAAGCAGACGAATACAGGACCAATGCCAGCATCATAAATATCACCTGGCTGAAAATATGACTGGCTATTGCCGAACGAAATAAGAATTCATGGGTAAGGATGTTGTTGGCAGTGGCAACGCCATCTCCTGGTACAATAAGTTTTGACGGAACATACATCATGCCGTAGCCAGATGTTATCACCAGAATCAGATACAACAAGCCAGCAAATCTTGCGGTCATTGTGTTTGAATTCACTTTTTCTTCCATATTGTCATTTTTTCATTTTTTATAGATTTCTTATTTTGTTGCATGCAACAATGGTTGCGTATTTTTTTGTCGCTGCTGTGTCCTGTTTTATAAACGATATAGATCACCATTGAGATATTTTAACCCTGAATCAATAACAACTGTTACAATTCTTTTTCCTGCACCAATTATTCTTGCTCTTTGAATTGCCGCCCATACATTTGCTCCAGATGTAGTTCCTCCGAATATTCCTTCCAATCTTGCAAGTTGCCTTGCAGTTGCATAGGCGTCTTCATCTGATACAGCTATTATTTCATCAGCTAAATCTAATCTACATATAGACGGAACAAATCCTGCACCGATTCCTTCTAATTTGTGAGAGCCCGTTTTATCACCACCTGAAAGAGAACGCACATGCAATGGTTCAATAGCAATACATCGGATATTTGGTATCTCTTTTTTAAATACCTCTGAATTTCCGGAAAAGCACCCACCTGTTCCAACTCCTGTTATAAATTCATCGATGCTATTTCCAAGAACATCTATAATCTCTCTTGCCATGTCATGATATGCATTTCTGTTATCAATATTATTGAACTGGTCAGTCCAGAAAGTATTTGGTTGTTTACTTAATTCTCTTGCTCTCGTAACTAGTGAGTCAATTAGTTTTGCGGTTATTTTACCATTCCCACTTGAGATTATTTCGAGTTTAGCTCCAAATGCTCTCATTGTCTGAAGTTTTTCTTCAGCAAATGCGTCTGAAGATACAAAGTGGGCATGGTAGCCCTTATTTGCACATACCATTGCCAAAGAACTTCCTGTACTTCCTCCTGTATATTCTACAACTGTACCCCCCGGTGTGAGTT
>JANNCC010000034.1:0-10420 GCA_031386125.1 Chitinophagaceae bacterium | reverse complement strand
TTTAAAAATGCCATTTAAGAATTGCCATTGCCGTTACTACTAATAAGTTGATCATACTTATCGGTAATAAATATTTGTCATCATGTGGTTCAGGTGGACATTCCCGAGATTACGGATTGACCAACTGTTGAACCTGGAGTGGAAATATTTATTACCGATAAGTATGATCAACTTATTAGTAGTAACGGCAATGGCAATTCTTAAATGGCATTTTTAAAATTATGTTTATAACGAAATATATAAAAGATGTTTACAGTGGAGTAAAATCATTGCTAGTCGGCATGAAACGGACGATGTATTATTTTACGCACCACAAAGAAATCATTACACAACAATATCCTGACAACCGGGAAACGCTGAATTTACCCGAACGCTTCAAAGGTGAAGTAGTAATGCCGCATGATGAAAAAAATGAACACCGATGTACCGGTTGCCAGGCTTGTGAACTGGCCTGTCCCAATGGAACCATTAAAGTGATTTTTAAAAATGAATTGACACCAGAAGGTAAGAAGAAAAAAGCAATTGATAAATTAGTTTATCACCTGGAGTTGTGTACCATGTGCAATTTATGTATTGAAGCTTGTCCTTCCGATGCAATCGTTATGGCACAAACATTTGAACACAGTGTGTTTGACAGAAATGAACTGACAAAAATTTTAAATAACCCGGGTTCTAAAATAATGGATGGAGTAGAATGATTACCGGCTCAACCATAGTATTTTATTTGCTGGCAGCATTAACGCTGACCTGCGGCCTCTTATCTGTTTCCACAAGACAGATTTTCCGGGCGGCTATTTATTTATTATTTTCCCTGGTTGGCATCGCCGGTATTTATTTCTGGCTGCAGTATGAATTTATTGCAGCAGTACAGATTGTTGTATATGTGGGCGGCATTGTAGTACTCATTATATTCTCCATATTTCTTACACAACAAGCAGGAGAAAAATTAGCGAAGCAACGATTAGATAGAAAAATATTTTCTGCCCTTGCAGTATTCTGTGGATTTGCATTGACAATGCTGCAGGTATACCAGCATACTTTTTATGAAACATCTGAAACACCAATACCAACCACTGTTTTCAATATTGGTAAAAAAATGATGGCGGTGGACAATGGCGGTTATGCTCTACCATTTGAAGTTATTTCAATGTTATTGCTCGCCGCTATGATTGGATGCATCGTTATAGCATTAAGACAAAAAACAGAAACTAAAGAAATGCCACAAAGCCACGAAGACACAAAGCCTTAGTGCATTTGTGCCTTCGTGGCAAAAAAAACGAAATGACGGAACCCGGACTATACCATATTTTATTCATCAGTGCCGCACTGTTCTTTATCGGTGTGTATGGTTTTCTTACCCGGAGAAACCTTATCACTATGCTGATGAGTATAGAATTAATCCTGAATAGTGTGAACCTGAATTTCATCGCCTTCAATAAGTATTTGTGGCCGGGTAAAATGGATGGATTGTTTTTTACCTTATTTATTATCGCTATTGCTGCTGCTGAAGCGGCTGTGGCTATAGCCATCATTATTAATTTATACCGGAGCCACAAATCTATTGATGTAGAAAATGCTGAAGATTTAAAGTATTAAGACAATATGCCGAACGCTACTACTATAGCACTGATTCCTTTGCTGCCGCTGGCCGGATTTTTATTACTGGGTTTATTCGGCAGAAGATATTTGAAAAACATTTCTGGTATAATCGGAACGGCACTTTTGCTTACCTCCACCCTGCTTGCCTTATACACCGCTTATGAATACTTTTTTGTGTATGGTAAAGTTGATGGTGTGTATCAGCAATTCATCCCGATGAAACTGACCTGGCTGGAATTTTCTCCCGGCGTATCTATTGACATGGGGTTGACAGTTGATTCTATTTCTGTCATGATGCTGGTGGTTGTCACCTTTGTTTCTCTGATGGTGCATATTTATAGTTTAGGCTACATGAAAGGCGAAGAAAGGTTTCCAACTTATTATGCCTATCTCGGGTTATTTACTTTTTCCATGCTTGGGTTAGTGTTGGCTTCTAACATATTCCAGATTTATATTTTCTGGGAACTGGTAGGCGTATCATCATTCTTGCTCATTGGTTATTACTACGACAAACCAAGTGCAGTAGCTGCTTGTAAAAAAGCATTTATCGTTACCCGGTTTGCAGACCTGGGATTTTTAATCGGCATATTAATACTATCCTTTAGTTCAGGCACTCTTGATTTTGCTACTCTTATCCAACGATTAACTTCTCCTGAATCCAACGAAATTAAAACAGCAGTTAGTTATTCTTTTCTTGGAGCATCAGCAATTACCTGGGGTGCAGCACTAGTTTTTATCGGCGGTGCTGGTAAAAGTGCCATGTTCCCTTTGCATATCTGGCTGCCGGATGCCATGGAAGGGCCCACTCCTGTTTCCGCATTGATACATGCTGCAACAATGGTAGTAGCCGGAGTTTATCTCGTTGCAAGATTATTCCCGGTGTTTGCCCTCACTACCCCTGCGGTGCTGGAAATAGTTGGTTGGGTCGGTGCTGTATCAGCAATCATTGCGGCTATCATTGCCTGCACACAAACGGATATTAAAAGAGTACTGGCTTATTCCACCATGTCGCAGATTGGGTATATGATGTTTGCATTGGGTGTTTCAAAATACGGTGGTGAGTCTGGATTAGGATATACAGCTTCAATGTTTCATTTGTTTACTCATGCCATGTTCAAAGCATTGTTGTTCCTCGGAGCAGGTGCAGTCATACATTATGTACATAGTAATGATATGAAAGATATGGGTGGGCTGAGAAAGTATTTACCCATCACACATATTACTTTCCTGATTGCTTGTTTGGCAATTGCAGGTGTGCCACCATTTGCAGGCTTTTTCAGCAAAGAAGAAATTCTGCTGGCTGCTTATCAGAACAATATGACAATTTACTGGATTGCATTAATTACATCCGGTCTCACTGCTTTTTATATGTTTCGCTTGTACTTCAGCATTTTCTGGAATAAACCTCATGAAGTACATGGTGAAAAGCATGGTGAAGGTGGTTTTACAATGATGATGCCGCTTGTTTTATTAGCTGTTGGTGCTGCCGCTGCAGGTTTTATTCCTTTCGGTGAATTTGTTAGCACAGATGGAAAAGCTTTGGAATCGCATTTTCACCTGCAGTTCTCTATTGCTCCGGTGGCATTAGGTCTTGCAGGAATTTTTACCGCCATGTGGTTGTATAAAAAACAAAATAACAAGCCGGATAAACTGGCTACTTCATTCAGCGGATTATACAAGGCAGCTTATCATAAATTTTATATTGATGAGATATACTTGTTCATTACCAAAAAGGTTTTGTTCAACCTGATTGGAAGACCGGCTGCCTGGTTTGATAGAAATGTAGTTGATGGTATGGTGAACCTGACTGGCTCTGCGACACAGGCAGTATCAGAAGGCATTAAAAAAGTACAATCAGGAAAAGTGCAGCAATATGCTATCTATTTTTTAGCAGGTGTTATTGTTTTGGCAACGCTGTTCATTTATATTTTGAGATAGGACATTTTGATAAATAAGAATTGATGAATCTTTTATTACTAATAGGAGCTCCTTTACTGACTGCGGTTGCTGTATTGCTTTCCCGCAATAAGCAACAGGTGAAATGGATTTCATTGGGGGGATCTGTTGTGCAACTGGGATTGGCATTTGCCTTATTGCTTGCTTTCAACAATGAAAGAGCAGCTGGCAACGCAACACAAATGTTATTTGAACAGAATTACAAATTATTTTCTTCGCTGAATATCAATTTTCATTTTGGAGTTGATGGTATCTCAGTCGCTATGATTTTACTTACTTCCTTTGTCCTTATTGCCGGTGTATTGGTATCATGGAATATTGAGAAGATGACCAAAGAGTTTTATTTCCTGCTGATATTGCTGGCTCTTGGTGCTTTTGGGTTTTTTATCTCTCTTGATTTGTTTGTCCTTTTCTTCTTCCTGGAAGTCTCAGTCATACCGAAATATTTATTGATTGGTATATGGGGAAGCGGCAAAAAAGAATACAGTGCAAACAAATTGGCTTTGATGCTCATGGGTGGCTCTGCACTGATCCTGGTTGGGATTCTTGGCTTGTACTTTACAGCCGGGCATAGTTTCGATATAATGACTTTATCAAAGACAAGTATTCCAAATGATGCCCAGCACATAATATTCCCACTACTGTTTTTAGGTTTCGGAGTATTTACAGCCTTGTTTCCGCTACATACATGGGTACCTGATGGTCACTCTTCTGCACCAACAGCTGGTTCTATGTTCCTTGCTGGTATCTCCATGAAGCTGGGAGGCTATGGTTGTTTACGGGTCGCTACTTATTTATTGCCCGAAGGAGCAAAAGAATATGCTGACATCATTATCGTTCTTTCTGCCATTGCTATTTTATATGGAGCCTTCGCTACAATGATGCAGAAGGATTTAAAATACATTAACGCCTATTCATCGGTAAGCCATGTCGGTTTCAGTTTGTTGGGTATTGGTATGCTAACACAAACAGCCATTACCGGAGCATTGATGCAGATGGTGTCACATGGTTTGATGACAGCCCTTTTCTTCGCCGTTATTGGAATGATTTACGATAGAACACATACCCGGATGGTGAATGAAATGGGGGGGCTGATGAAAGTAATGCCATTTATCACTACTATATTTTTTATCGTTGGACTTTGTTCTTTAGGCCTGCCGGGATTAAGTGGCTTTGTAGCGGAGATGACAGTCTTTATGGGTTCCTGGCAAAATGATGATGCGTTTCATCGCATTGCTACCATCGCTGCTGCTATGTCAATAGTGGTGACGGCCGTTTATATTCTACGGGCTATTGGCAATACGGCCATGGGGCCAATAAAAAACGAAAGCTATTTACAATTGAAAGACGCAGCATGGAATGAAAAACTGGCGGCAATACTATTAGTAGGTGGAATCTTAGCCATAGGTATTGCGCCGGGCTGGTTGAACGATTTGTTGCGGCCTGCGGCTGAAGAGATAATGAATAAAATTGCTGGAAAATAAAATTGACCGGATGAATGAATTTCTCACATTGATGAAAAATGAGCTGGCAATAACTGCCATCATCTTCCTGTTGCTGTTTATAAAAATCGGCAAGGGCATGAAGAATGAGTCTTTGCTTTCATTGGTGCAGGTTTTATTGCTGGTAAATTTTATTGCTGGCTTCTTTTTCAACAAAGAAGGTAGTTTGTTCGGCGATATGTTTCATACCAGTTCACTGATTGTTTTTCAGAAGAATATCTTAAGCCTGGGTGTTTATCTTATTTCATTGCTCTGTGCAGATTGGTTAAAGAAAAGCCAGCACCTTCCGGAGTTTTTCATGCTGATGCTCTCAGCTCTGCTCGGCATGTTCCTGATGATCTCCAGCGGCAACCTGCTGATATTTTATTTATCGCTTGAACTGGCTACCATCCCTGTAGCAGCAATGGCCAATTTTGATTTGGAGAAAAAGAGTTCTTCCGAAGGAGCTATGAAGATGATTCTATCCTCTGCATTCTCTTCCGGCATTTTATTATTTGGTATTTCATTATTGTACGGCGCCACTGGTACTATCAGTTTTGCTGAAATACCCGGGCAGTTAGATAATTCACCGCTGCAGATACTGGCATTTGTATTCCTGTTCACGGCATTTGCATTTAAATTATCTATTATTCCATTCCATTTATGGACGGCAGATGTGTATGAAGGTTCGCCAATTGCAACTACTTCCTTTCTTTCTGTAATATCAAAAGGCTCAGTAGCTTTTATTTTTATTACAACGCTGTACAAAGTATTTCAGCCGATGCAGGAAACCTGGTACACCATGCTGGTAATACTGGCAATTGCTACCATGGTGATTGGTAATTTATTTGCATTGCGCCAGCAAAACATTAAACGTTTCCTTGCTTTTTCTTCAATTGCACAAGTTGGTTTTATTCTTGTTGGAATTAGTAATGGTGGCAATGCAGGAACTACTTCGGTTGTTTATTTCATTTTAATTTATGTGTTCTCTAACCTTGCTGCATTTGGAGTAGCATCTGTTATTGCCGAACATACTGGCAAAGAAAATATTGATGATTACAAGGGATTGTATAAAACAAATCCATTCCTCAGTTGGATTCTGGCATTGGCTTTATTCTCATTGGCGGGTATTCCCCCGACAGCAGGTTTCTTTGGTAAGTTATTTCTGATTACTGCTGGTGCATCAAAAGGTGCTTATTGGTTTATTATCATTGCTGCATTAAACATGATTGTATCCCTTTATTATTATTTACGGGTTATCAGGGCTGTCTTTATGGATAAGAACGAAAATCCGGTGGAAAAAATAAAAATCGGATTATCAGTAAAACTGGCTTTGATTATTTGCGGAGTTAGCATAGTATTAATTGGTTTGCTAAGTTGGATTTACGATTATATTCAATCATTAAGTTAATTACATCATGGCTCTTAATAAAAATCATGAATTTGAAGAACTAGACGGTGTTAAATGTGGCATCGTGGAGAAGAATGTAAAGCCGGAACGCTTTGCGTTTATTAAAGACTTGCTGGAATACAATGGTTATACAGTTATAGCTATTCCTACTCCTTCCACAAAAGCCGCTCCTGCACCTGCACCAAAAGAAGGCGAAGTTGTTGCACCGCCCCCGCCCCCATCGCCAGCCCCAGAAACATTCACCGTTGGTGTTACTGATTACACTTTCAATACCATCAATGCAATTTTTGGCAGAATGCTGAAAACGAAAGATGGTCACATCGTAACTTTAGCTTACTGGCAAGAGCAGCAAGCAGTCAGTAATGATGAAATACCTTATTTTGAAAAATAAAATGAACAATGGAAGTAAAGAATTTATTTGACCCGGCAGCAAAACAGGAAATCATTGAACGCATTAATAAGTTAACACCTCAATCTCAACGTCAATGGGGCAAAATGGATGTGGGACAAATGCTGGCACATTGCCAGATGCCGTTGGGTGTTGCTGTTGGAAAACATTCACTAAAAAGAAATTTTTTTCTTAGCCTTATCGGGCCGTTGTTTAAAAAACAGCTTTTCAATAATAACCCCTTCAAAAGAAACCTACCTACCGATAAATCTTTTATAATGAACGACCCAAAAGATTTTGAAAAAGAAAAAGAGGGGTTGATTCAGATGATTAGTAGTTTTTCAGAAACCACCATGTCGGATGCACCGCACCCTTTCTTTGGAAAATTAACGAAGGAAGAGTGGAGTAAGGGAACCTGGAAACATTTAGACCATCACTTGCAGCAGTTTGGAGTATAAGAAATTAAAAAGCCGTCTCGCCTGAGGCGAGACGGCTTTTGTTTTATGCAATTGCTTTTAATACAATTTCCTTCAACTTGTCTATCGCCACCCTCTCCTGTTCCATCGAATCCCGATGACGGATAGTAACAGTGTTATCTTCTTTTGTTTGATGGTCAACAGTTACACAGAAAGGAGTTCCTAATGCATCCATCCTCCTGTATCTTTTTCCGATCGAATCTTTCTCTTCGTAGAAGCAACGGAAAGACGATTTACAATCGTTGATAATTTGCTCTGCTATTTCTGGTAAGCCATCTTTTTTAGTCAATGGTAATATAGCTAATTTAATCGGGGCAAGTTTAGCCGGAAATTTTAATACTACACGGCTATCTGGTTTATCGTCCTTAGTTAAATCTTGTTCTTCATAAGCCTGGCTCATTACGGCCAAAAACATTCTGTCCAAACCAATTGAAGTTTCAATCACATAAGGAATGTAATTGCCATAGGGCTTACCGGTAGCCGGGTCAACATCATTATCAAAATACTGTTGTTTCTTCTTGCTATATTCCTGGTGTTGTTTCAAATCAAAATCAGTTCTTGAATGAATTCCTTCTAACTCTTTAAAGCCGATTGGAAATTCAAATTCTATATCGCAGGCCGCATCTGCATAGTGAGCTAATTTTACATGGTCATGGTAACGGTATTTTTCTGCTGGCATTCCGAGGCTCTTGTGCCATTCTAATCTTATTGCTTTCCATTTCTCATACCATTCTTTTTGTGTGCCAGGGCGAATGAAGAACTGCATTTCCATTTGCTCAAACTCCCTCATACGAAAAATAAATTGCCTTGCCACAATTTCATTTCGGAATGCTTTTCCGATCTGTGCAATACCAAACGGCACTTTCATCCGTCCGCTTTTCTGCACATTTAAAAAATTAACAAAAATACCTTGTGCTGTTTCCGGACGCAGGTAAATTTTATTATCCTCACCATCGCTTGAAGCAGTAGAACCAAACTCGGTGGAGAACATCAGGTTGAACTGGCGAATGTCTGTCCAGTTGCAAGTACCACTAACGGCACATTTTATTTTATTATCTTCTATCAACTTTTTCAATCCAGCAAAGTCATCTTTGGCAATTAATGCTTCCATTGCAGCAATCAGTTCATCTGCTTCTTTTTCTTTTCCTTCAGTTTTTAATGCTTCGGCATGGCCTTCTATTAAATGGTCAACCCGGTAACGTTTCTTGCTGTCTTTGTTATCAATCATCGGGTCGTTAAAATTATCAACGTGGCCGGATGCTTTCCAGGTGGTGGGGTGCATAAATATTGCCGCATCTATGCCGACAATATTATCCTGCAACTGAGTCATGCTTTTCCACCAGTAGTCTTTGATATTTTTTTTCAGTTCACTACCCATCTGGCCATAGTCATACACAGCCTGCAGCCCGTCATATATTTCACTGCTGGGGAAAATAAAACCATACTCTTTACAATGAGAGATAATTGCCTGAAATTTATTCGAATCGTTTGCCATAGGCCGTAAAGATAATGCAGAACAAAGATTTAAGGGGGGGTGAAAAATTAGCCGGAATCGTTATTTCAATTTCTCATTATTCTGATGTCTCTCTCCATCCCTGCTATTCTTTTTTTCAAAATTTTTCTCCAACGCTGCTGTTAAGTCAACACCGGTTTGATTGGCCAGGCAAATCAACACCCACAACACATCCGCCATTTCATCAGCCATATTTTTATCCTTATCGCTTTCTTTAAAACTCTGGTCACCATACTTACGGGCCATGATGCTTGCTAACTCTCCTACTTCTTCGGTCAATATTGCCATATTGGTCAGTTCGCTAAAGTAACGAACACCCACTGTTTTTATCCATCCATCCACATTTTGCTGGGCTTGTTGTAATGTCATAACAAATATTTTAGAAAGTGTATTGCAATATAGCATGATTCTTGTCGTTTGGAACTTCCCGTTCCTTAGAAACTCAAACCAATTCCTTTAAAAGATTAATTGTATTCTATGATGAATGCTGTCCGCAGACTACTGGCCGTTGCATCCTTGTCCGTTGTGGTTATTGCTTCACAGGCACAACCAGCAAGTAATGAAACGGCAGTAAAAGAGATTAAACCATATAAGCTTCTGACGTCGGGCAGGCAAATCACCATTAAAAGTACCCGTAACATAAAAAATGTGATGCTATGGACCACCAGCGGCTACCGGGTAGTCGAGCAAAGAGAAATCAACAACAGTTCTTTTATGTTGAACATGCCGGTGAATCAAAAAACCTTTTTCCTGATGATTGGATTGGAAAATGGTAAAATTTATACGGAAAAGATAGGGATACAATAGTGAGTGGTGAATAGTGAATAGGTCACTCCTTGTTCTTAGTATCAATCACAATCGTAACAGGACCATCATTCAATAAATCCACTTTCATATCAGCGCCAAAAACACCAGTTCCGATTTGCTTTCCTAAACCAGCAGAAAGTTGTTGAATCATTTTTTCATACTGCGGAACAGCAATTTCTGGTTTGCTGGCTTTAATATAAGAAGGACGGTTGCCCTTTTTAGTGGAAGCATGTAAAGTGAACTGGCTGACGAGTATGATGTCGCCTTTCTTATCAATTACCGACTCATTCATCACACCACCTGCATCATCAAAAATGCGGAGGTTGACGATCTTACCGGAAAGCCATTCAATGTCTTCCGCTGTGTCTGCATCTTCAATACCCAACAACACTAATAATCCCCTCCCGATCTGTGAATGAATTTTACCATCAATAGTTACACTGGCTTTGGATACTCTTTGAATAACTGCCCGCATTGTCCGTAATTTTGTTTTACAAATGTAATAGCTGGCAAATGATTGACGTAACTAAAGAAATGTTTTTTCAAACTACCCGCAGCGGCGGCAAAGGCGGGCAGAATGTAAATAAGGTTGAAACCGCAGTTATCGCTTCCTTTCATATTGATTCATCCGCATTGCTGACGGATGAACAGAAAATTTTATTAAAAGAGAAACTATTAAACAGAATAAGTACCGATGGTTATTTGCAGGTAAAATCTCAAACCCATCGGACACAATTAGCTAATAAAGAAGAAGCCGTACAAAAAATAAATGAACTGGTAAAAAAGGCT
>JANNCC010000388.1:0-10736 GCA_031386125.1 Chitinophagaceae bacterium | reverse complement strand
GAGAAAGTTTTTGTTCTTCCAGCGGAAATCCTTCTGCCACGGCAAATTGTTGTGCGCCGCTGCCAACTAACATCACATGCAGTGTTGCTTTTTTAGAAAGAATAAAACATCCTATAGCTGTTGCCAGAAGGGTGATGGAAAAAACACCGCATGTGATGTTAGTTGGCAGCGGCGCACAACAATTTGCCGTGGCAGAAGGATTTCCGCTGGAAGAACAAAAACTTTCTCCGGATGCACAAAGGAATTATGAGAACTGGTTGAAGACTTCTGAATACAAACCGCCAGCTATAAATGTGGAAAGTAAACAAGGACATGGCCCGTTTGCTCCATATAAGTTAGAGAATGGCGAATGGAACCATGATACGATTGGTATGGTGGCCATGGATACGAATGGAAACTTTAGTGGTAGCTGCACTACCAGCGGTGCTGGATTTAAAATGCGGGGTCGTCTTGGCGACTCACCCATTATCGGTGCCGGTTTGTTTGTAGATAATGAAGTGGGTGCTTGTACCGCTACCGGGCAGGGAGAAGATGTAATACGGGTTGCCGGTTCACATTCAGTAGTTGAGCTCATGCGGCAAGGATTATCTCCTGAAGCTGCTTGTAAAAAAATTATTGAAAGAATAGTGAGAATAAAGGGGGCGAAGTCAAAAGATATACAAGTGGCTTTTTTAGCGGTAAACAAAAAAGGACAGGCAGGAGCTTATTCAATTCATAAAGGATTTCAATATGCTATCAAAACAAATGAAATGGAGAAATTAATTACAGCAAGAAGTATAATGTAATAAGTGATGGAGAAAACAAAATACATCATTGAAATTGCTACCTCCGATTTTTCTACCACCAAATCAGCGGTGGAAGGAGGAGCAGACAGGATAGAACTTTGCGCCAATCTTGCTGAAGGCGGAACAACTCCTTCTTATGGTACAATTAAACAATGCCGGGAAGCATTTACCGTTTCTCTGTATCCAATTATACGGCCAAGGGGCGGTGATTTTTTATATACCAAAGAGGAGTTTGAAATAATGCTGCAGGATGTGAAACTCTGCCAGCAATTGGGTTGTGAGGGGATAGTGATTGGCTTATTGAACATGGATGGAACGATTGATGTAGTGAGAACTGCTGCGTTAGTTGAAGCTGCTTATCCTCTTGGCGTTACTTTTCACCGGGCATTTGACAGGTGCAAAAACCCGTTTGAAGCGATGGAACAATTAATAGAAATCGGCTGCGAAAGAATTTTGACCTCCGGGCAACAACCCTCTGTGGCGGATGGTATAGAATTAGTTGCTGAATTAAATAAGAAAGCCGGTGAACGAATTATTATTATGCCTGGTAGCAGTGTACGGAAAGAAAATATAAAAATGCTGGCTGAGAAAACGGGTTGTGAGGAGTTTCATTCTTCATTGAGAGAGAAGGAGACGAGTAAGATGGGATTTGTGCATAATGCGTTTAAAGATTCTGGGGAGAGCTATGCAAATAATGCAATAAGCCCCGATGAAGTCAGGGCTTTGCGAAATTCACTCCCTTAATGGTTTAATTAAATTCTCACCCCCTTCATATACCCTGCATTCACTTTCACCGCTTCAAGCGGAGTGCCATTGGGATATGCTTCCTGCTCTACTATAAAATATTCCATACTATTTTTCCTGGCGGTCTTTAATATTTTAGCAAAATCAATAACCCCCGTTCCTACATCAACAGAATTATTACTGTTATTTTCAACAGGAGTTTTACTTCTGTCTTTTACATGGCATAGCCGGAAGCGGTTGGGATATTTCTTAAACCATGCTTCAGGGTCTTGTCCTGCAGTTACCACCCAATAAATATCCATTTCA
The DNA here is from genome assembly GCA_031386125.1 of Chitinophagaceae bacterium. Classification (GTDB taxonomy): domain Bacteria; phylum Bacteroidota; class Bacteroidia; order Chitinophagales; family Chitinophagaceae; genus JJ008. Next base: position 8,901 of record JANNCC010000388.1, on the reverse strand, counting down.
AAATCAACCAGCGATGTGTCTGTATTATTCATCATTACATCTTGTGGTAATTGCCCTTCTAATGGTTTAAAACTATAATCATGATTGTGATAGGCAAAACGGATTCCGTTCTTTCTGCATATCTCACCTTTTTTATTAAAAGTATCTGCCAGTTTTTTAAAGTCGTCCATTGTTTTTTGCGGGCCTACCCAGGGGCAAATAAGATACTTCATCCCGATAGAAGCCGCATCAGCAGCTTTCTTTTCAAAATCCTTATTCATATCGCTATGGCTGGCAACTATTTTCATACCCAGGTCATCCATGTATTTTTTAAAATCTGCAGGAGACATACCCCAAAACATACTGTCTTTTCCTTCATAGCTTTCTATTTGCTTATAACCAAAAGAAGCTACTTGTTTCAATATGCCTTTCGGATCTAGTGGCAATACATCACGGAGGGTATATAGTTGCAGGCCGAAGTTTTTTATTTTTCTTCTTTCATCATTGCCGGCAAACAAAGAATTGCCTGATAAACCTGTTAACGTAAGCCCGGCTGCGGTGGCTCCTGTCAGCTGTAAAAATTTTCTTCTGCTTTGTTGCATACGTTCAATTTGTTTTAGGAGAATGCTTTGTCGCCTTTTTTATAAGGGAATGCACCGTCATACTTTCCGGGTACCGGTAGGTTTCTTAATTGCTGCGTAGCTCCAGGCTTGGAAGTAAAGTAACCCCACAATGTCAGTTGCTTCATCATGGTATAATAATGAGATGGGCTGCCTTCAAATTCCTTTTGCTCTTTCCAGGCCAGTTTGGCATTCGTTTGTTCATGAATTTCCCTTTTCGGTTTGTCTTCTGTATCTCTTTTTGTATTGAAGTCTTTGGCTTCTTTTTCAAGGCTCACCAAAAAATCATGCCGTTGCTGGGGGGTGCAGTCCATAAAATTTTTACTGTTCATTTTTTTACAGGCTTCATCCAGTGAAGCGATACCGTTGGTAAAAGCAGTTTGCTGTTTAGCTGTGTAACAATCTGTAACAATTGTTTTCATAAATTCACCAATCTGCGTTGCTTTGGCACCCGGTGTGGCGGTGGTGGGAATGATAATTTCACCTACTTCATCCAGCAAGGCAATATTGGCTGTGGTGAAACCTGCATCGGCTTTACCAGCAGTTTTACAACCAGTCAAAAAAACTTCGCCGCCGATTACAACACCGCCGGTGAGTAAGGCAATCATTTTTAAAAGTTCTCTGCGATCCATATGAAAAGTTTAAAGTTGAATTATTCTTACAAATTTCCTTTTTTCAATTCATTTACTGCATAATCTGCGGCTCTTGCAGTTAATGCCATGTAGGTTAATGATGGGTTTACACAAGATGCCGATGTCATACAGGCTCCATCTGTTACAAATACATTTAGTGCATCCCATACCTGGTTGTTACCATTCAGTACAGAGGTTTTCGGATCTCTTCCCATGCGGGCAGTGCCCATTTCATGTATGCCCATGCCTACTGTGTAGCCGCTATCGCTGGCTTTTACGTCTTTTAACCCTGCTGCTTCCAGCATTTCTTTCGCATCATTCATCATATCAATCCGCATCTTTCGTTCGTTCTCTTTTGTCTCCACATCAAATGTAAGAACAGGCAGACCCCATTTATCTTTATTGTCTTTATCTAAATATATTTTGTTGCTATGGTCGGGCAGCATTTCGCCAAAGGCAGTAATACTAAAATGCCATTCGTCTTTTGGAATGCTCATGGCTTCTTTTAAATCAGCGCCGATGGTAAACTCAGCAATATCAACACCACGGCCACGACCTGCACCACCCTGGTAACCAAAGCCACGCAGATAATCCCTTTTATCATTATAAATATTTCTATAGCGGGGAATATAAATACCTGTTGGTCTGCGGCCATATTCATATTTATCACCGAAGCCTTCTACCGTGCCGCCGGCACCGGTTCTGAAATGATGATCCATTACATTATGTCCTAACTCTCCGCTGCTACTGCCCAATCCGCCTTCCCACACATCGGTGGCCGAGTTCATTAATACCCAGGTTGAGTTTAATGCAGATGCACATACAAAAACAATTTTTGATTTGAACTCATAGGTCTTATTTGTTTCTGCATCTACTATTTCTACACCCGTTGCTTTCTTAGTGTCTTTATTATATAAAATTTTTGTAACAATAGAAAAAGGACGAAGGGTAAGGTTGCCCGTCTTCATGGCCGCTGGTAAGGTGGAAGATTGTGTACTGAAGTAAGCACCGAAAGGACAACCTCTCCAGCATCGGTTGCGGTACTGGCAATTAGTTCTTGCCTGAAGTGGTTCTGTAATATTTGCGCTGCGGCCAATTATTAAATGTCTTGTGCCTTTATAAAAAGCTTCCATTCTTTTCTTCACTTCTTTTTCCGCACAGTTTAGTTCCATAGCCGGCATAAAGTCACCATCGGGTAATACTTCTAAACCATCTTTACTGCCCTGTATGCCTGCAAATTTTTCTGCATAGCTATACCAAGGTGCCACATCATCATAACGGATGGGCCAGTCAACAGCTACTCCTTCTTTATCATTGGCTTCAAAGTCCCACTTGTTCCAGCGATAACTTTGACGGCCCCACATTAATGAACGGCCACCTACATGATAGCCACGGTACCAGTCAAACCTTTTTACTTCAGTGTAAGGCGATTCCTTTTCATTGGCCCACATGCCGAAAGTTTCTTCATTCAGTGGATAGTCCCTTTTAAGAACAGGATAATCTTTAATCATTTGCTGCGTTCGGCTGTTACGGTGGGGAAATTCCCAAACTTCTTTATTCGCATTTACATAGTCTTTTATGTGTTCTATGTTGCGACCCCTTTCCAGCATCAGCACTTTAAGACCCTTTTCGGTAAGTTCTTTAGCAGCCCAACCACCACTGATGCCGGAGCCAATTACAATTGCGTCGTAAGTATTATCAGCCATAATTAATTATTTGCCCCCATCCCCTGAAGGGGGGTTAAAAATCGTTCTACTATTAATAATCTCCGGGGTATGAGATTTTATTAAACAAATTATATATCACAAATTTTTATTGCTTTTTTTAAGGCGGCAATTTTATCCGCTCCTTCCTTTCCGGTAGGGATGAACTCCTGCGCCACATATCCTTTATATCCCGTAGTTACAATGGCTTTCATTATGGCGGGGTAAAATAATTCCTGCGAGGAATCAATTTCATGTCTTCCGGGCACACCGGCAGTGTGGTAATGTCCAAAGTACTGGTGACTGTCAGCAATGGTTCTTATTACATCGCCTTCATTTATCTGCATGTGATAAATGTCATACAACAATTTGAAATTCGGAGAACCAATCCGTTTACATAGTTCAATGCCCCAGGCACTTTTATCACACATGTAATCTTTATGGTCAACCTTGCTGTTGAATAATTCCATTTGAATGACAACGCCTTTTTGTTCGGCCAATGCCATTATTTTTTTTAATCCTTCTGCACAATTCTTCATCCCTACTTCATCATCCATGCCATTGCGGTTGCCGCTAAAGCAAATAAGATTTTTATAACCTGCTTTTGCTACCAGGTCAATATGTTCGATATAGTTTTTTATCAGTGTTTCATGATACTGCTTGTCATTCCATCCTTTCACAAGGTTTATCTGGGCACCGTTGCACATAGATGAATCTATACCATGTTTTTTAAGCAGAGGCCAGTCTTTCGGCCCAATTAAATCAATGGCAGCAAACCCCACTTTTTTTACCAGCACACATAATTCCTCAAGGGTAAGAAATGAATATGTCCATTGACAAACAGAATGATTGATGTTCCCTTTTAGCCCTGGCATTTCTTCTTCCGATATTGCTGCAGACAATTTGCCGGTAACTGCCAGACCGGCTGCACTGCTTACTAACGTTTTTAAAGCTGTTCTTCTTTTCATAATCAAACGGCTGCCAGTTTTTTCTTTTCGTTTTTAAACAATACAAAAAACATTAACGACACCCCAGCCGCAAATAAAGCCGGGAACATCCAGATAGTTTTCCAATTATGCATTGATTCTCCGACTTTATGGCTGTCAACATATTTACCAGCTATATAAAATCCAATATACATTCCTACCCCATAGGTGGCCAGGGTTATTAATCCTTGTGCGGCCGAACGAACCCTTGGGCCGGCCATATTATCAGTGTATATCTGACCGGTTACAAAGAAAAAATCATAACATATACCGTGTAGTATTATGCCCGCATATAACATCCAGATGCCTGAACCGGTGTCGCCATACGCAAATAGAAAATATCGTATGACCCATGCTATCATTCCAATCAGCAACATTTGTTTAGTGCCAAACCTGGCAAAGAACAAAGGCATTAGAAAAAGAAATAAGGTCTCACTCATTTGGCCCAGTGTCATTTTTGCTGCTGCGCTTTGCATACCGGCTTCATTTAAAAATTGATTTGCCTGCCCATAATAAAATGCAAGTGGAATACAAATAAGAATTGAAGCAACAAAAAAGATAAGGTAGTTTTTATTTTTCAGAATTTTTAAAGCATCGAGCCCCAGCACTTCACCGATTGAAACGTTTTGACCCGCCTTTGGAGGAGGTGTATTCGGCAGAAAGAAACAAAAAATACCAAATGCAGCGGAAACAATTGCAGCAACTTTATAGGTGATACCAAGAGAGGAGGGATCTTTTTCCCAGGCCATCCACCCAATTATTAAACCTGCAATAATCCAACCTATTGTGCCCCACACCCGCAGCCCGGAAAACTGCTTTTCTGCATTGGTTATTTGTTTTAATGCAATGGCATTTACTAATGCAAGGGTGGGCATGTAAATGATCATATAGATAAGTAGTAAAGAATAAAAAGAGCCAAAACTGGTTTGTGATGAGATATAATAAAGTAAACCAGCACCAGCAATATGTAAGATTCCTAAAATTTTTTGTGCGGCAAAAAAACGGTCGGCAATCATCCCGACAATAAAAGGTGCGATAATAGCTCCAAGGCATTGTGTTCCGTAAGCAAGACCTGTTTGTCCCCCTGTCGCACCAATATTCCCTTTAGTTAAATAAGTACCCATTGTTACGAACCAGATGCCCCAGATAAAAAAATTAAGGAACATCATGGTAGAAAGCTGCACACGGATAGTTGATTTCATAAGCAAGCCTGTTTGTGAACGGTCAATTTTGAAAAAACAATCATTAAAAATTAAATGTACTATTTTTAAGCACAGTTTTATGTGCTGGTTACACATTTTAAAGCACTAAATATTAACCTCAAACGTTTGCAATGGCATCAAGAAAATTAAGGATGGGAATGATTGGTGGTGGTAAAGATGCTTTTATCGGGGCTATACACCGGCTGGCAATGAACATGGATGGTCAGATTGAATTAGTAGCCGGTGCACTGAGTATAAACCCTGAAATGGCCGCAGACTCCGGCCGCAGTTTATATCTGGATGAAAGCCGCATTTATACCGATTATAATATAATGCTGGAAAAAGAAGCTGCTATGCCATCCGGAAAGCGACTTGATTTCATAACTATTGTTACACCGAATTTTGTTCATTTTGACCCTGCGATGAAAGCCCTTGAAAATGGCTTTAACGTAGTAATAGAAAAGCCCATTACTTTTTCGCTGACGGAAGCACTACAGCTAAAGAAAAAAGCAGATGAAACAGGTTTGTTGCTTTTGCTTTGTCATACCTACACCGGCTACCCGATGGTGAAGCAGGCAAAACAATTTTTGAAATCAGGGGTATTGGGAGAAATCAGGAAAGTGTTTGTAGAATACCCGCAGGGATGGTTAAGTACTTTTTTAGAAAAGACCGGGCAGGCTCAAGCTTCGTGGAGAACAGACCCGAAAAAAAGTGGTGCTGCGGGTGCTATGGGAGATATAGGAACACATGCTTTTAATTTAGCGGAGTATGTAACTGGCCTTGAAGTAACGGGGATGTGTGCCCAACTAAATATTGTGGTGGAAGGAAGGATGCTGGATGATGATGGCGCTGTACTGTTGAAATTTAATAACGGTGCAACCGGGGTATTGATGGCTACACAGATTGCTGCCGGAGAAGAAAACAATATTAAAATAAGGGTGTATGGAGAAAAAGGATCCATTGAATGGAAGCAGGAAGATGCAAATACATTACTTATAAAATGGTTAGACAGGCCGACAGAAATTTACCGGGCTGGTACCAGCTACCTGAATTCATTTGCAAGTCACAATTGCCGTACACCAGCAGGCCATCCGGAAGGGTATCTGGAAGCATTTGCTAATCTTTACCGGAATTTTGCATTAACACTACAGGCAAAAATAAATAATGAACAACCAAAAGAGGAGTGGCTGGATTTTCCATCGGTACATGAAGGTATAAGAGGGATGGCTTTTATAGAAAATGTGGTGAAGAGTGGAAAGAGTAACGAGAAGTGGACTAAGTTTGAGATATGAAATTTTCAACAATAAGTTTTCAATGACAACAATCAAAGGACCCGGAATATTTCTTGCGCAGTTTGCTGGTGAAGCAGCACCCTTTAACAATTTGAAATCAATTTGCCTGTGGGCAGAGGCCACAGGATTTAAAGGTGTTCAAATTCCCACCCTTGACGCCAGGTTTATTGATTTACAAAAAGCAGCAGAAAGTAAAACCTATGCTGATGAAATAAAAGGCATCGTTAACGATTGCGGGCTTGAGATTACAGAACTTTCTACACATATGCAGGGACAAATGGTGGCCGTAAATCCTGCCTTTGATGCAATGTGGGATGGCTTTGCACCTGCGCAGGTGCGGGGAAATAATGTTGCAAGAACGGAATGGGCAGTGCAGCAGGTTAAGTACGCTGCCAAAGCTTCGCAAAATTTAGGATTGAATGCCCACGCCACTTTCAGTGGTTCATTATTATGGCATCTTTTTCACCCGTGGCCGCAGCGGCCGGCAGGTTTGGTGGAAGAGGGGTTTAAAGAATTAGGCAGACGCTGGCTACCCATCCTTAACTATTTTGATGAATGCGGCGTGGATGTTTGCTATGAAATACACCCGGGCGAAGATTTGTTTGATGGCATCACTTATGAAATGTTTTTGAAAAAAGTAAACAATCATCCGAGGGCTTGCCTCTTATACGATCCATCTCATTTTGTATTGCAACAATTAGATTATTTGCAGTACATAGATTTTTATCATGAACGGATAAAAGCTTTTCATGTTAAAGATGCTGAGTTTAATGCAACGGGAAAACAAGGAACTTTTGGCGGATACCAGAGTTGGCTCAACAGGGCTGGCCGTTACCGTTCACCGGGAGATGGTCAAGTAGATTTTAAATCTATTTTCAGTAAACTGGCACAATATGATTACAAAGGCTGGGCGGTGATGGAATGGGAGTGCTGTATAAAAAATGCGGAAGACGGCGCCACAGAGGGAGCCGCATTTATTCAGCAGCATATTATTAAGGTAACGGAAAAGGCGTTTGATGATTTTGCAGGCGGTAGTACAGATGAAAAAAGCAACAGGCGATTATTAGGGTTGGATTAGAACTATTTTTAGTTGTATATTTCACACATAAAAATCAATATATGAGAAAAATTGTTTTATCAATGTTGGTGGCAGCAGCACTTGTGTCCTGCGGTGGAAAAGATAAGAAGGCAGATGGCGACTCTAAACCAGATGCGGATAAAAAGGAAACAACTACAGACAATTCTGCTAATCCTGATTATGAAAAAGGCCTTGCATTGGTTGGTCAAAGTGATTGCCTTACCTGTCATAAAATAGATGAAATGCTGACCGGGCCTAGTTACCGTGATATTGCCAATAAATATGCCGGTGCAGATACATCCGTTAAATACCTGGCTGGTAAAATTATTACTGGTGGAAACGGAGTGTGGGGCGAAACACTAATGACACCACATGCAGGTATTTCCCAGGAAGATGCTGAAGCGATGGCTAAATATATTTTATTACTTAAAAAATAAAAAGGATGCTGAAATTTTTTACAGCCGTTTTGATAACGGTTGCTACTGCCAGTTGTAACAGTAATTCTACAACAAACACAACCAGTGAAGATACTGCTAAACAAAAAACAGAAATGCTGCCCAACACATTAACAGAAGAACAAAAAGCAGATGGCTGGCAATTATTGTTTGATGGACAAAGCATGAAAGGCTGGCACAAATACGGGGGCAAGCCGGTGGGCAGTGCCTGGAAAATTGCGGACGGCACTTTTTATCTTGATACAACAGTAAAGGAAAACTGGCAAATAAAAGACGGAGGTGATATTGTTACAGATGAAGAGTTTGAAAATTTTCATCTTAAATTAGAATGGAAAATAGCTAAAGATGGTAACAGCGGTGTCATGTTTTATGTGCATGAGAATAGTGCCAAATATAAGTGGCCGTGGGAAACTGCACCCGAAATGCAGGTACTTGATAACGACGGCCATGCCGATGCAAAAATTAATAAGCACCGTGCCGGTGATTTATACGATTTAATTTCTTCATCAAAGGAAACTGTAAAAAAATACGAAGAGTGGAATTTTGCAGAAATAAAATGTGTGAACAGCAAACTGGATTTCTATCTCAATGGCGAGAATGTTGTTTCCACTACTTTATGGGATGATAGTTGGAAAAAATTAGTGGCAGGAAGCAAATTTGCTAAGATGCCCGATTTTGCAACGTATAAAAAAGGAAAGATTGCTCTGCAGGATCATGGCAATACGGTCTGGTTCAGAAATGTGATGATTAAAAAATTATAAAAAACATTACTATTAGATTAGCATAAAGTGAAAGGCAGGATTTTTTCCAACTTTTCGCTTTATAAATATCATTTAATGAAAATTGCAATAAGCCGTTAATCAACCGTTGTAATTTTCAAAACATTTGTTGGAAGATGCAATGGAACCGGTGTACTGCCGGTATTGACAACGATATCACCTGTTTTTAAAAATT
>JANNCC010000374.1:0-2128 GCA_031386125.1 Chitinophagaceae bacterium | reverse complement strand
ATTAAAAAACCTGTCCCGTTTAAAACGGGACAGGTTTTCTTTTACAACTTACTTGTTTATTAGAATCCTTTCTTCGGCTTAATGTTATACTTCTCCTCGTAACGTTCATTCAATTGCTTTTGCTTGTCATCCAGGTTTATTTTCCGGCCCTGTATAAAGGCATCGGTAACATTATTAGTCCGCATGTCTAATATATCGCCTGAGCTAATGATAATATTTGCGTCTTTTCCCACTGCAATACTCCCAATCTTATCTGCTCCCATGATCTTTGCCGCACTTGATGTGATAGCAGCCAATGCCTGTTCTTTTGTAAGACCATAAGCAGCAGCGGTGCCGGCATTAAATGCCAGGTTTCGTCCACGGTTTTGCGAATCATCATCAGACAAAGCAAATAACACTCCTGCTTTTTGCAACGCAGCCGCTGTTTTATAAGGCTGATCCACATCGTCATCCTCCCCGGTAGGAAGACTGTGCAACTGATTTAAGATGACGGACACATTGTGTTGTTTCAATAAATCAGCCATCTGCCAGCCCTCACTTGCGCCAACGATCACCACATCAAATCCAAACTCTTTTACAAAATCCAGCGCCACCAGCATTTGTCTTACCGTGTTGGCATGCACATAGAATTTTTGTTTTTTAGTAAAAAGATTTTTCACTGCTTCAAACTTCAGGTTTGTTTCATTACCACCTGCTGCCTGATAAGCTTTTGCTTCCTTGAAAAAAGATTTTAGTTTTTCGATTTTCTCCAGACCTTCTTTTACAGGGTCGGGTAATGCGGCACCTGCATTAGGGCCACCGGGCATAGGGCCAAAGCGACCAAAATTTGGCCTTGGCATTAGTGTAGGCATATATAAATGCATCCCTCCATCCATTTGAAGGGCTGCGTCTTCCCAATTCCATGCATCTAACTGTACAATAGATGATGAACCCGCCAGAAAATCTCCCTGCGGTATTACATTAGCTGCAAGGATGCCGTTAGAACGAAGTGTATTGATAACTTTTGAATCCGTATTGTACGCAACAATAGAACGGATATTGGGATTCATGTCCCCAATTTCCTTTGTATCGTTCGATGCTTTTATAGAACTTAATTCTATAAGTCCAAGATTGCTCGTAGGAAGTACAAGACCGGGATATACATGTTTGCCCGCAGCATCAGTAACTTCTGCTCCGGCAGGTACTTTTACATCCTTGCCTACAGCCGTTATTTTCCCATTTTCAATTACAATAGTTGCATTCTCAATCACCGTTCCTTCTCCGGTGTGTACTGTTGCGTTCTTAATGGCAATCACTGTCTTTTGCACAGCAGCCGGAAGTACATTGGACTGGGAATTAGCCGAAAGAATAGTTCCCAGCATTAGTATTGATAAAAATATTTTTTTCATATCAAAAATTTTAGTCGTTATTAATATCATCTGAATCAATTACCAGTAAACCATGACTATGTCCATGGTCGCTGCAAGTATGCATTATCTGGTAACTTGGTTGTGCCGGAATGGTTGGAGCACCGCTTCTTTTTTCGCCATTCATTTTCCTTACTAAGCGAAGACGTTCTGCATCCACCTCTTTTTGCATTTGCTCATCCTTTTTCCTGTCGAAATAAACAGTTCCATCAACAATAGTATATAAAGATTTTGCGTAAATACTCAATGGGTTATCGCTCCACAAAACTACATCACCATCTTTACCAACCTTGAGGCTACCTACCTTGCTATCTACATGCAGCATTTTAGCAGGGTTCAATGTAACCATTTTCAATGCTTCTTCTTCTGTTACACCGCCATACTTTACTATTTTGCCTGCTTCCTGATTTAGTCGTCTCGCCATTTCAGCATCATCACTGTTAATAGCAACTGTCAATCCCACTTTCTGCATAATAGCTGCATTATAAGGTATAGCATCTTCTACTTCCATTTTGTAAGCCCACCAATCAGAGAAGGTGGAAACATAAGAACCATGCTTCAGCATTTTATCGGCTACTTTATAACCTTCCAGGATATGGGTAAATGTGTTTACCGTGTAACCCATTTTATTGGCTACCTGCATCGCCATATTTATTTCGCTTTGCACATAAGAGTGGCAGGTGATGAATCTTTTCTTTTCTAAAATTTCTACTAATGCTTCC
>JANNCC010000369.1:0-3079 GCA_031386125.1 Chitinophagaceae bacterium | reverse complement strand
CGCTGCTGAGTTTATCACCATACTTTGCCTGGAAACCGCCGGTATAGAAACTGATATTGCGAACCATTTCCGGGTTGATGAAACTTAAGCCTTCCTGTTGGCCGCTTTGTTCCCAACATTACTTTTGGACCAATGTTGGTGGAAGTTTTCAGAAAAGCAACGACTAAAGTTTGCGATGTACACCTGATGATAGAAGAACCCGGCAACTATGCAGAGCAATTTAAAAATGCCGGTGCCGATAATCTTTCTATACACATCGAAGCCTGTACACATTTACATAGAAACATTCAGCAGATAAAATCGCTGGGCATGAAAGCTGGTGTTGCCATCAATCCCCATACCCCTGTATCAGAGTTGAGTGATGTACTGGCCGACATTGATCTTGTATGTATGATGAGTGTAAACCCCGGCTTCGGTGGACAAAAGTTTATTCCCTATACATTAGACAAAATAAAACAACTCCGCAAAATGATTGATGAAAGGGGTTTGAAGGTGCATATTGAAATTGATGGTGGTGTTACATTGGAAAATGCATCTTCCATTCTTGCTGCCGGAGCTAATGTGCTGGTGGCAGGCAATACTGTTTTTAAATCGGCTGACCCGATAGCAACAATTGCGCAACTAAAGTTGCTTTAATACATTCATTACGGCAAAGACTGAGAGACGCAGCCTCTTTTAGCTCTAATTGTATTTCTCTGCGCCTCTGCATCTCTGCGGTTTAAAAAAATCGTATCTTGAACGAGATTCTCTTATGAAAATATTCTGCCGCCAAATACTTCTAACTGCTTTCTGCATTTTGCTTACTGCCATTGCTTTCTCTCAAAAAAAATCAGCTTATGTTTCCGGTAAGGTGGTGGACGATAACGAAAATCCGCTGGCGAATGTTTCTGTAGTCATACTTGGACAATCAAAAGGCATCACTACCAACGACTCCGGTTATTTCAGAATAAAAGTGGCTGCCGAAAAAGCATTTGCCTTAGTCTTTACTTATACCGGCCGTAAATCAGAACAGAAAAATTTTCTGCTGAATGAGAATGAAGAAGAAACGATAAGCATACGTTTAGAAAAAGGATCAACAACACTACAGGAAGTAGTGATAACCGACCAACGGGACAGAAGGGAAGCCGGTTTAATAAAACCCAATCCAAAAACCATCCTCAACCTTCCTTCGGCAGTAACGGGTGTTGAAAGCCTGATTAAAATATTTGTGGGGTCTAATAATGAGCTCACTTCGCAATACTCCGTTCGTGGTGGCAGTTATGATGAGAACCTTATTTATGTAAACGACTTTGAAGTGTTTCGTCCTTATTTAGTAAGAAGCGGACAACAGGAAGGCTTAAGTTTCATCAACCCGGAAATGGTTCGCAATATCAGTTTCTATACCGGCGGTTTCCAGGCAAAGTATGGTGATAAACTCAGCAGCGTACTGGATATTCAATATAAAAAACCAAGGCAATTCGGCGGCTCTGCCTACATCGGCATATTGGAACAGGGATTACAGTTTGAGGGCACCAATAAAAATTCAAAATTTACTTACCTGCTCGGTGTTCGCAACCGCAGCAATAAAAATTTATTGAGCAGCCAGGAAACCAAAGGCAATTACGTTCCGTCATCAGCCGATTTTCAGGCATTGCTTACTTACCAGTTCAATCCTAAATGGCAGGCTGAATTGCTAAGTAATATGTCGCAAACAAAATTTACCCTGATACCGCAATCCAGCCAGTTAACTACTTCCGTATTCTCACCTTTTTTCAGTGCTACCATCGGTGTTGATATTGCTTTTGATGGCCGGGAGAAAGATGAGTACCAAACCAATATGCTTGGTTTCTCATTAACCAACCAGGGCAGCAAAAAATTGAAGCTAAAATGGATGGCCTCCCGGTTTATAAATGATGAAAAGGAAAATCTTGACATCACCGGGGCTTATTTATTTGGTGAAAGGGATTTTGACAAACGCAATGCTACGTACGGTTTAATTGTCAATCCGTTGGGTGCAGGTGTTTACCAGAATTATTCAAGAAATTCCCTGAACATAGAAAACTGGAATTTGTCGCATAAAGGAAACTACGACCAGGGCAAACATGCTTTTCAATGGGGATTGGCTTACGATAAAACAAAAATTGCCGACAAACTGAATGAATGGGAATTCCAGGATTCGGCCGGTTATGCACTGCCGTATCAGCCCAATATGCTTCGGTTAAATAAAGTACTTAAATCAACTGCTGACCTTGACATCAATAAATTTTCCGGTTATATACAGGATAATATTTTGCTTGGAAAAGACTCAAGCCACTCCGCTACCTTAACAGCCGGTGTTCGATTCAATTATAATTCACTTAATAAAGAATTATTGATTTCTCCCCGCATTGGTGCCAGTTGGAAACCGAACTGGAAGAAAGATATTATTTTTCGTGTAGCAGCCGGTGCTTATCATCAGCCACCATTTTACCGGGAGCTTAGAAGATATAACGGAACGGTGAACACCAATCTTAAATCGCAAAAAAGCTGGCAGGGTGTAGCCGGGTTTGATTATAATTTTATTGGCCTCGGCGACAGACCGATGCGGTGGACAACAGAACTCTATTATAAAAACATGACCGATGCGGTGCCGTATGATGTGGACAATGTCCGTGTCCGCTACCTTGGTGAGAACAATGCAAAAGCTTATGCGGCAGGTATTGAAATGCGGCTGCATGGCGAATTAGTTCCTGATGCTGAAAGCTGGATAAGCCTCGGCATTATGAAAACTGCCGAAGACATTACCGGCGACCATTACTACCGTTATAAAAATGCAGCCGGAGATTTTATAACCGCACAAAGTACCGACCAGGTGGTGGTGGACAGTGTAAATTTTGATGTAGGTTGGTTGCGCCGCCCGTCTGACCGCCGCATTACATTCGGTATGTATTTTTCTGATTACCTGCCCACCAACAAAAATTTTAAAATGTATCTCAACTTATTGTATGGAAGTAATATGCCGTACAATATTCCTAATGCTGTACGCTACCGCAATGCAGCGGTGATAGAACCGTATATCCGTTGCGATATTGGTTTCAGTGCTTTGCTGATGGATGATGAC
>JANNCC010000351.1:0-1597 GCA_031386125.1 Chitinophagaceae bacterium | reverse complement strand
TTCCATTTGTATGGATAGGCAATCATATCGGCAACCCCTCAAGTGTTTTTTATAATGCAACAGATAAAAATTTTAAATTGCCGCAGGTATGGCGTACCAATATAGGAACTGATTTTAAAATTCCGGCAGGAACTATTTTCTCTGTTGACCTTGCTTACACAAAAGATGTAAAGGCTATGATGGTTCGCAATTATAAATTAGGAACACCAACAGGTGTGTTGAACTCAGGAATCGGGGATAAAAGAAATGTTTACCTGGCAGCGAACCAGGGAGCAGTGAATACGTATGTATTTACAAACACAAAAGAAGGTTACCAGTTCAATCTTTCATTTCAGGCTCAGCAAACTTTTAAAAAAGGATTTTATGCTATGGCAGCCTATAATTTTGGTATAGCAAAAGATGCAAGTTCTATATCTGCAGAAATATCCAGCGATGCGTTTGACAGAAACCCGATTCTGAATAATGCCAATAAAGCCATTAACTCAAATTCACTTTACGGTAATAAGCATCGCTTCATTATTGTAGCTTCAAAAAGATATGATTACGGAAGGGATAAAAAATGGGGAACAACTATTTCATTGTTCGGTTCATGGACATCGGGCAACCGGTTTGCATATGTATATGGTGGCGATATAAATAATGATGGTACAGGTTCAAACGATTTATTGTATGTGCCTACAGATGCTGAAGTTGATAATATGATTTTCACGCCATTACTCGACGTAAATGGAGTACTTCAAAATCAGGCAACACAAAGGCAGGCATTCAAAGCATTTATTGCACAGGATGATTACCTGAGTGGTTTAAGAGGGCACTATACAGAAAAATATGGTGGTGAAACTCCCGGGTACAGCCAGATTGATCTCCGTATACTACAGGATTTGATATTGAATGCAAAGACAAGACAAGGACTACAGTTTAGTATAGATGTGGTAAATCTTGGCAACCTTATCAGCAACGAATGGGGAGTAAGAAAATATGCAACGACTTCCGGTTATTTTCAACCGTTGTCAGTATCATACAATAACAATGCTCCAATTTACCAGTTTGATCCTTCACAAAAGTCAACTTTTGTTGATAGCCCGGATTTACTTAGCCGGTGGCAGGTACAGTTTGGTTTGAGATATAATTTCTAAAAACTTATTTTAATAAAAAGTAAAACCCGCTTTTTATGGCGGGTTTTACTTTTTGTAATTTTTATTTTTTACATCTTGCTTCTTCCTGAATTTTTATTTTATCATCAATATGCCGCCACCTGTATCTTGAACTCCATTTATGATTACCGCCTTCTGCTACAGTAGCAATCATTTCACCAATTACCGGTCCCATTTTAAAACCATGCCCGCTACCCCCTGACCCAATTGTCAATCCTTTTATTTCAGGATGATTGTCTATCCAGAAATGGCCATCTAAAGTATCTGTATAACAACAGCGGCGGGTATAAACAATTGGATCATCTGCAAGCGCCGGAATTGATTTTTTTAAAAACATCCTTAGTTCTGCAATATCTTTTTCATACACTACTCGTTCATCATTCTCCGGATCATATATGGGTAAACCAATTCCGTGATTGGCAATTTTTACAACTTTATCTTTT
>JANNCC010000344.1:0-1782 GCA_031386125.1 Chitinophagaceae bacterium | reverse complement strand
AAAAGATAGAAGTGTATCATCAGTGATGCCCAAAGCACCATGTGTTTGAATGGCTCTGTCCAATACCTTCATTAATATATCAGCTACAAAAAATTTAATGGTAGATATTTCATTCTTCGTCGCCTTGCTTCCTTCTGCATCCATTTTATGTGCAGCATGCAATACCATAAATCTTGCCGCATTTATCTCTGCATGGCTTTCGGCAATCCAGTTTTGAATGGTTTGTTTTTGTGCCAGCGTTGTACCATCACCCATATCCCTTTCCACGGCTCTTTTACACATCATTTGAAAAGCTCTTTCACAAATTCCTATCCAGCGCATACAGTGATGTATCCGGCCCGGGCCTAAACGTTCCTGTGCCAATAAAAACCCTGCTCCTTCTTTACCGATTAAATTGGATGCCGGCACCCTGCAATTGGTATAAACAATTTCACCATGACTGAGATAACCTTCACCTGCCTCTCCCATTACTGAAATATTTCTTTTCAAATGAAAACCTTTTGTATCCGTTGGAATAATGATCATACTTGCTCTTTCATACGGAGATGCATTGCTGTTTGTATTGGCCATCACGATAGCAAAGTTTGAGCCATCGGCTGCAGTAGTAAACCATTTATGTCCGTTAATAATATATTCATCGCCTTCTAATACCGCTGTTGTCCCCATATTCACCGGGTTACTTCCTGCATACTCCGGTTCTGTCATTGAAAAACAACTTCTTATCTCACCCTTCATTAAGGGTTGCAGGTATTTTTCTTTCAAAATGGATGAAGCATGTTTGTGCATCAATTCTATATTGCCGATATCCGGAGCCTGGCAATTAAAAACATAATGGCCGAAAGGAGTTGTAGCCATCCGTTCACTTACCTGAGCAAATTCGATCATGGTTAATCCAAGTCCCCCATCTTCTTTGTTTAAGTAGGGAGCCCATAAACCTTGTTGTTTTGCTTTTACTCTTTTCTCCTGCAAAATTATAGCTGCATTATTAAAAGGCATGTGCAGTAATTCCATTTCGATGGGATACAATTCCTGCTCAACAAATTTTTTTACCCGTGGATAAATTTCTTTTAATCGTTCGCTTGCAAAAATGTTTACCATAAAATTAAATTGTATATCCTCCATCGGCTGTATATACTCCGCCGGAACAAAATGATGAAGCTTCTGATGCCAGAAACAAAGCCAGACCTGCTATATCTTCCGGTTCGGCTAATTGAGTCAATGCCTGTCTGGCCAGCACATGTTTTAAAATCTTTTCGTTTGCCGTTAATGCTTCGCTGAATTTAGTTTTTACTAAGCCAGGACAAATCACATTGGCTCTTATCTTATCTGCACCCCATTCCTTTGCCAATACTTTTGTTAATGCAATTAATGCCGCTTTGCTTACGCTGTATATTCCTAAACCTGTTCCTGGTGTAATGCCTTCAATACTACTGATGTTTATTACAGAACCTCCTCCCCTTTGTTTCATAATTGGATAAACCAGTCTGCATAATTCCAGCGGACCTTTTACATTTACTTCCATTATTTTATCAAACACATTATTATCCGTTTCAGCGATTGGTCCAAAGCTTGGGTTGGTAGCTGCATTATTAACTATAATATCTATTCCACCAAAATGTTTTACTGTTTGCTCTACCATGTTTTTTATCTGCCCCATATCTCCCATGTGTGCCGCAATACCAATGGCTTCAATTCCTTCGGCCAAAAATTCTTTTGCTGTTTCATCCACTGCTTCCTGTTTGCGGCTGGCTATTACAATCTTTGCGCCCTGCTGCCCCAGTG
>JANNCC010000303.1:0-3958 GCA_031386125.1 Chitinophagaceae bacterium | reverse complement strand
TGGTGGGCCGTGTTAAAACAGAAGAGGTAGACAAGTTTGCTTATTTCGATATCAATTGCGATTGGCGGAGACTCGATCAAAAGCTTTTCAATAAACCATTCAATTTAAAAATTCTTGATCTAAATACTTATTCCATCAGTTATATTCTGGATGGAAAAAATTAATAGATATACTCCTGACGAAGTGCTTGCAATATTTAAAGCAAATTATCTGCAACAACAGCAATTTGACCCTGAAGTAGAGTTGGGTGAGAACTTAAATTTTAGCACAACAATTGCAGAATGGAGAAATATTTGTGACCTACAGGAACCTTTCAAGTTGTCGGATTATTTTAATTATTTTTTTGAATTAGATTTCCCCCAAGACAAATGGCTTTCTATATTATTGCCAGAAAAATTAAAAACTCTCGGGGATGTCTGTGGCTTTATTTCTGAAAATGCAACAAAACCTTTGATAAGACCTGTTAAATTGTTTGGTTCGGATTGCCAAACCGCTGCAATATTTAAGCATTTGATGAATAGATTTGCTCTAAAAGGAATAGATACAAAAAAAATAAAACCATCTTCTCCTCTTGAGCCGTTCGCCAAAAATAATTTAGGACTTCTAACAGTAGAAACTAATAAAATAAGTCCTTTTACGTTGCCACCAGTTGAATATAAAGCTAATATTTTTTACAGGGTTGGAACAAGTCTATTTGTAATCGGCTTTTTAACTATGATTGCTTCGATTTGGCTTTCTAATTTAATTTGGATAATTGTTCTCCTTTTTAGTTCAGGTATTCTTTTGTGTTGGATTGGTTCAAAATTTAATCCAACCAAAGCATCATTTAAAGGATTAGATACTTTTAGAGATTTAATTAATCGAATAGACCAAAACTTAAAAGTGTATGTCTGAAATAATTTATACAGATAAAGCTTCAACACCACTCGGTGCATACCCACATGCAAGAAAAGTTGGCAACTTGCTTTTTCTCTCCGGCATCGGTCCGAGAAACCCCCAAGACAATTCTATTCCGGGATTGGAATTAGATAGTCAAGGGAATATTGTGAAGTACGATATTGAAGCTGAATGTCATGCTGTTTTCGCCAATATAAAAGTAGTGCTGGAAGCCAGCGGCAGCAGTTGGGATAAAATAATTGATGTGACAGTGTTTCTTACTAGTATGAAAAAAGATTTTCCGGTTTATAATAAGGTGTATGCAGAATATTTTACTTCCGTGCAGGCATGCAGGACAACTGTAGAAGTAAAGAGCCTGCCAACACCTATTGCAATTGAACTAAAAGTTATAGCCACAATAGACTAATATGAATTTTCAGAATACATTGGAGTGTGCAAAAGAGCTAGATGCCAACGACTCACTGAAAGATTTCAGAGAAAAATTTTTCATTCCCCAACACAATGGGAAAGACTGCATCTATCTCACAGGCAACTCTCTCGGCCTTCAAGCCAAAACAACTTCCAACTATGTGCAACAGGAGTTAGACGATTGGGCAAAGCTCGGTGTAGAAGGGCATTTTCAGGCAAAAAATCCGTGGATGCCTTACCATGAAATTTTCCCGAGGCAATTATCAAAGATTGTTGGGTGCAAAGAAAATGAAGTGGTGGTGATGAATCAACTGACAGTGAATTTGCATTTACTGATGGTTAGTTTTTATCGTCCGACAAAACAACGTTATAAAATAATTTGCGAAGCAAAAGCATTCCCTTCTGATCAGTATGCCTTTGAAACACAGGCAAAGTATCATGGGTTTAATCCTGCTGATGCCGTGATTGAAGTTTCGCCCAGAGAAGGGGAGTACATATTGCGTATAGAAGATATACTTTCAACAATAAAACAACATGGTAACAGTGTAGCAGTAGTTTTATTCGGCGGGGTCAACTATTACACCGGTCAATTGTTTGATATGAGAGCAATAACAGAAGCAGCACATGCAGTTGGTGCTTATGCAGGATTTGACTTAGCACATGCAGCCGGAAATGCAGAATTGCAATTACATGATTGGAACATTGATTTTGCTTGCTGGTGTTCGTATAAGTATTTGAACAGCGGTCCCGGCGGAGTAGCAGGAGTTTATATCAATGAAAAGCATGTGACAAATACTGACTTGCCAAGATTTGCCGGTTGGTGGGGCTATAAAAAGGAAACCCGTTTCAGAATGGGAAAGGGATTTGAACCAATACCAACAGCAGAAGGCTGGCAGTTGAGCAACGCACCGGTATTAAGCATGGCGGCACATAAGGCATCACTGGATATTTTTGAAGAAGCTGGAATGGAAAGATTGCATGAAAAGGGAAAGAAGTTGTTGGATTATTTATTATTTATAATTGATGATTGTAATTCAAAGTCGCAGGAAAGAATTATTGAAATCATTACACCGAGGAACGAAAAAGAGAGAGGCTGTCAGGTTTCTATGCTGATGTTGAAAAACGGGAAAGAAATATTTAATGAATTAACAAAGCACGGAGTGATTGCTGATTGGAGAGAACCAAATGTGATTCGTATTGCGCCTGTGCCATTGTATAATTCGTTTGAGGATATTTATAAGTTTGGAAATATTGTCTCTTCAATAATTGAATGAAACTTCGGAATTGAATGACTAAAAAGCCCCTTTAGGGGTTGGGGTTTATGAAGAAGGAAATTACAATCGTCGGTGCAGGCCTTGTTGGTTCATTGCTGTCTATCTATTTAGCAAAAAGAGGACACAAGGTAAAAGTATATGAACGTCGCAACGATATGCGAAAGGAGAAAGTGGCAGCCGGACGTTCTATCAATCTGGCGTTAAGTGACAGAGGCTTACTGGCATTAGAAAGAGTTGGCTTAGCAGAAGAGATAAAAAAAATCTCCATTCCAATGCATGGCCGTTTCATTCATAATCAGGATGGAACAACGGCTTTTCAGCCCTATGGAAAAGAGGGACAGTTTATCAATTCTGTATCGAGAGGTGAATTGAACAAGCGGTTGATGGATATTGCAGAAGAAAATAGTGTTGAAATTTTCTTTAATGAAAAATGCACTAATCTGGATTGGGAAAAGGATGTAATGGAATTTGAGAATACAGGTGGTAAAAAAGTACCATCATCGAAAGCTGATATTGTTTTTGGTGCAGACGGAGCTTTCTCTGCAGCAAGAATGCAACACCAATTACGACACGACAAATTCGATTATCAGCAGTATTATATTGATTGTGGTTATAAGGAGTTGACGATTCCTCCGACAAGTGAAGGAGAATTCGCCATGGAAGTAAATGCCTTACATATTTGGCCTCGTAAAGATTATATGCTGATTGCATTGCCCAATTTGGATAAGAGTTTTACCTGTACACTGTTCTTTCCATTTGAAGGAGAATCTTCGTTTTCTAAATTGGTTACAGAAGAAAAAGTAAAAGCCTTTTTTGAAAAAACCTTTCCTGATGCAGTGAAGTTGATGCCAGGCTACATAAATGAATTTTTTAACAATCCCACATCTTCATTAGTAACAGTGAAATGTTTCCCTTGGATACGGGAGGATAAATTTGCGTTGATTGGTGATGCGGCTCATGCCATTGTTCCTTTCTTCGGACAAGGCATGAACTGCGGTTTTGAAGATTGCAGAATATTGGATGAATTGATTGAAAAGAACGGTGACGATTGGAAAGCTATACTGAAAGAATATCAAACACTGCGTAAACCAGATGCAGATGCCATTGCAGACCTCGCCGTAAATAATTTTACCGAAATGCGGGACAGAACTGCCGACCCGAAATTTTTACTACAAAAAAAGATAGAAGCGAGGCTGCATGAAAAATATCCTGATAAATGGATACCTGCTTATTCACAGGTGACATTCAGTCCGTATATCCGGTATTCGGAAGCTCTGCAAAGAGGGCAGAAGCAGGAGGCGATAATGCAGGAGGTGATGAAGATGGAAAGAATTGAAGAGAAATGGGAGAGTGAAGAAGTTGAACGTATTGTATTAGAG
>JANNCC010000241.1:0-4401 GCA_031386125.1 Chitinophagaceae bacterium | reverse complement strand
CAAAGCCCAAGGCCAATTCCGCTTTGGTTTTAAAGCGTTTCAAGCAGCATTATTTATTTAACTCCTGCCATATTACTATTGGCAGAGTTAAACCAAAACGTAATGCTTTATGGTAAGGTATGTAATGTTCTTCACTGTGCCACAAGGCCGGCAGCAATCTGCACAAAAAGTAATTGACCTTTATTTTGATGCTTTGTACAAGCATGGTCCCGGTGGCATGCGCAGTCAGTGCTATGCTGATTATAACAATGCCTGCAACTTTGTCCATATTAAAAGTTTTAAACGGGAGTCAGTAGCTAATCATCATTTTAAATCCGGCACCTTCCGGGAATATGTGCAGCAATTGTCATTGCTATGTGGTAGTCAGCCATCTTTTTCGAGGCTGGAGCAGCAGCAGACATTTGAGTCTATTTATTAGGTGGGAAATAAAAAAGAGCCTGTAGAAACAAACCCTTTACCATTAAACCTTTCCTTGAGAAGGCTGCAAATTAGTGTTACTGGCAATCCCCCCATTAGAAAATAGCCGAAAGGGCTGTTAAATAAGTAAAGGCCTTTTTAAAAAGATAAACCCTCAGGGATGTCTTTTTTTCTTTTCGCTCTGGCCGCCGATTTTTATCCTGATACCAACATTCAACTGGCTGGCAAATGAAGAACGGGGAGTAATAAAATCATACCGGCTGTTGAGTAAGGAAACCCCTCCGATATTAGCACAGAGCATTACCCGTTGTGATGGTTTAAAGAATATGCCCGGAGTAAAACTCAATTCTCTTTGAGAATAGCGATTGTTCAAAATCGAAGACCCGGCTGATTTATCATAAACACTTGTTTGGTTTGCAGCAAATGAGCCGTTGATATACCAGCCCCATTTCCGGCTATTTTTGAGATAGCGATAATAATTATACGAAACCCCAACTCCCTGGCTTACGAAGTATCCATTTGAAAAAATTGAAGGGGTAGATTTAGATCTTGTGTAATTATAAAAAACGCCGAGGGTACTATGCTCACTTAGGCCAACTGAAAATGATGACTGCATAGTATTAGTGTTGAATTTCACTATTCGTTTGCCAAAAGTAGCTTCTCCATAGAATTGCCCTTTTTCAACTTGTGCAGAAAGATGGAAGCAAGTCAATAAGGCTAGTATTGAAAAAAATAATTTTTTTCTCATAATAATGATTTTATCAAACGTACAGCCTTTGTTGTAAAAAAAGAATACGATTAAAGTCGTTTAACTTTTGGGGGGGTATCAATTTTTTTTTCTTTAACAGTCTTTCCTTTAGCATAGAATAAAAGGTAGTTGTATAAAATTTTAAAGAATTCCATCTCAAATCCTGTAAATTTAACCCACAGAAGCAAAATATACTTCTCTCAAAGCAGGGTAAGCAAAAATAAAAATTATATGCACCGAGTTATTGTACCCGTTGATTTTTCAGAAACTTCATTGAATGCGGCTCGTTTTACTGCACAAATGCTGGCCGGCAAAAAGGATGCTGTAGCTATTTTATATAACAATTATGAAAGCGAAGATGATTATGATGTAGTGGTTGGCTACCAGGAAAGTTTGAAAAAAGAATTCCTCGAAAAAGGTGTTGTACAGGTGGAATATGAAAATGAAATGGGTGGTGATCTTATTGAAAACATTGCCTGTCTTGCCCATACCAGCAGGGCTACATTAATCGTAATGGGAATTACTGGAAAATCAGAGGTAAGACAGGCTATGTTTGGCAGCAATACGCTGAAGTTGGTTGATAAAAACCTTTTGCCTGTTATGATTATTCCCCCGGATGCGGCCTACAAGGGTATTAACAATGTTGTATTTACTTCCGACTTTAAAGATGTGGAAGCCACTACCCCATCAGTATTAATCAGCTCTGTGCTTGAAATATTTAATCCTATGCTTCATATTGTAAATGTGAACCCGGAACATTACGTATCACTTACAGAAGAAATAGAACAGGGGAAGGTAGTATTCAGGGAAATGTTCAAATCCTTCAAAACGGAGTTCTATTTCCTTACCATGAATGATTTTTACCAGGCCGTGGACAATTTTGTAAAAGACTACAATATTGATGTATTAATAACAATCCCGAAGCACCAGAGTAATGCGGTATCATTATTTAAATCTACCCATACCAAAAGGCTGGCTTACCATAGCCGTATTCCCATCCTTGCAGCACATGAATAACAGGCTGCCTGCCTGCACTTCATTACAGCAGCAATTCTTCGTACATTTGCATTTCGATATATAAAAAAATAATTTTAAAATATTTTATATGCAAACTGTTATAGTTCCTGTTGACTTTTCCGACACTTCATTAAATGCTGCCCGTTATGCCGTACAGTTGCTCACCGGGCATTACGGAGTAAATATGGTTCTTCATCATGTATATGATAAAGCATCACAGGCAGAAGAAGCCAATCAAAAACTTGAACAATTAAAAACACATTTAAGAGATTCCGGTATCGTTAAAATTGAAACCTTTGCTGAGGAAGGTTCAGATTTTATTACCGAATTAGAAAAACTGGCTCGTCATCGCCACGCAGACTTAATTATTATGGGTATCACTGGCCGCTCTGCCATGGGTCAGACTTTTATTGGCAGTAATACCCTGAAGATGGTGGAACAAAAAATTTGCCCGGTACTCATTATACCCGCTGAAGCCACTTATCAGGATATAAAAAATGTGTTGCTGACATCTGATTTTAAGAATGTACAGTCTAATACCCCCACTGTACCGATTAAAAAGGTTTTAAAAACTTTTCATCCTAACCTCCACATCATGAATGTGGACAGCGAACACTATGTTGCATTAACAGAAGAATACCAGGCAGAAAAAGCAAAACTGAAAGAACTATTCAATGATTTTATTACTGAATTTTATTTCCTTGGCCTTCAGGATGTGGATGAAGCTATAAACCAGTTTGCACAGGACAAAGAGGTGGACTTTATTATTATAATACATAAAGAACGATCTCTTTTCTCCAAGTTGTTTATAAAAAGTCATACAAAAAGACTTATCTATCACAGTTCTATACCTGTTTTGGCGCTGCATGAGTAAGGAAAAATAGATTGACTACATAACTTGACTTGACGGGAACAAATGTTTAGCTTTGTTCCCATTTCCTTTATGCGACATTATTCCAAAAAGTTGAGCCGTATTTACACATTTGCTGAGCAATCACTCCCGGCAAACTTTTATATTCCGGATTAATCTGGCAACACACTCATTTACTTAGCTGCCCATTTCTTTTACCGGCTTTTTTTGCCAAATTATTTCATTAACAATTGTCTTTATGAAGAATATAAAACTGATAGAAGTACCTTCAGAAATTGGTGCTGGCACCCGTGGCGCCAGTCTTGGCATTGAAGCTATAAAAATTGCTGCACTGGATTTTATGAGTAATTTTTTTATCCATTTTCCTTCCGAAAAAATTTCTTCAGAAAATAAATTATTATATGAACCAATAGAATCACCGTATGCCAAACGCATAAAAGGTGTTGTCTCTATCTATGAAAAAGTAACCAAAGCTGTTAGTGATTCGCTGAAGAATAATTTCTTCCCAGTTATCATCAGCGGCGACCATAGTACAGCAGGAGCCACCATTGCAGGTATTAAAATGGCGAAACCCAAAAGCAAACTGGGGGTGATATGGATTGATGCCCATGCTGACATGCACACTCCTTATACCACTC
Organism: Chitinophagaceae bacterium; assembly: GCA_031386125.1. Taxonomy (GTDB): domain Bacteria; phylum Bacteroidota; class Bacteroidia; order Chitinophagales; family Chitinophagaceae; genus JJ008. Next base: position 710 of record JANNCC010000241.1, on the reverse strand, counting down.
CATCAGGCAATGTGCATGGAATGCCAATGGCCATATCTATTAATGAAAATAATGAAGATTGTGCTGTGCATGATGTGGATGATGAAACAGCAAAGCACTGGAACTATCTCAAAAATATCGGCAAAATTGCACCAAAGGTTTTGCCCGAAGATGTAGTGTTTATTTCACTCCGGGATTATGAAAAAGAGGAAAGGCACCTAATAGAGAAGTATAACATGAAAGTAATTACTTCCAAAGAAGTACGGAACAAAGGTGCTGAAAATGTGGTAAGGGCTGTACTTCGCTACCTAGCCGATTGCACAGATATTTATATATCTTTTGATGTAGACAGCCTTGATTCTTCCATCTCCAAAGGAACCGGCACACCTGTAAGTAATGGCCTCAAAGAAAGGGAAGCAGAAGACCTTATAAGCAAATTTATGCAGAACCGGAAGATCTGCTGTTTTGAAATAGCAGAGGTAAATCCCACCTTGGATAAAGAAAATCTGATGGCAGAAATAGCCTTTAATATTCTGCAACGAAGTGTGAATGTGCTGATGATGAATTAAAAATGCAAGCCACATCCCACCTTTTACTGATAGAGCCTGTCAATTTCGGCTTCAATGCCGAAACAGCTGTTAATAACAAATTCCAAAAAGAAAATTGGGATGATATTCAGGAAAATGCTTTAAAAGAATTCCATGGGTTGGTATCCCTTCTCCAAAAAAATA
>JANNCC010000190.1:0-10894 GCA_031386125.1 Chitinophagaceae bacterium | reverse complement strand
TGATAGCAGACTCCATGATAATTATTGATAAAGGGAAGAAAGTAGTGGAAGGGAAGGTGAATGAACTGTTTGACCCGGCAGAGACATTGGTAGAGTTAAAAACGATGGATAATGTAGCAACATTTGAACAATTACAGCAATCTGGTTTAAAAAGAGTGGTGCAGGGAAAAAGAAACGATTGTATATTATTGAAATTGCACCGCAACGAAATACCTGCAGTGTTGAAAGAGCTGGTGCAGATGAATGTGAATGTTTTATCCTTCCATTCCAAACATTCATTAGAAGATTATTTTTTATCATTAACAGGACATCCACATGTGGAAACTATTAAGAATTGAGCTATTTAAAATATTCAAACGGCCACGGACTTATATAGCTTTCGGGGCCATTACCGCTGTCGTTTTATTGTTTCAGATAGGAATGAAGTTTGATGGCAAAACCTATCTTGATTTAATGTTAAACAATGTAAGCGACTCGTTTGAAGTGACAGACGATTTTAAAACAAAATTGCTGAATGGTTATTTTATCTGCTTTGCCATTCTCAATATCCTTTTGATACAAATGCCGCTGCTCGTAGCATTAATAGCCGGAGATGCAATAGCTGGTGAAGCTAATATGGGCACATTACGATTGTCGCTGACAAAGCCAGTAAGCCGGACACAATACATGCTGGTAAAATTCATGGCTTCCATTATCTACACACTGTTGTTATTGATTTGGCTTGCTGTATTGGCATTATTTGGCAGTATGCTAATCTTTGGTACTAATTCATTAGTGATATTTCGTTCGGAAGTTATTGAACAAATGAACAGCTATGATGTGTTGTGGAGGTATATGGCAGCATTTGGCTATGCCGCTGTAGCTTTAACCACTGTATCTGCTCTTGCCTTTTTGTTGAGTGTATTTGCAGAGAATTCCATTGGCCCTATCATTGCCACCATGAGTATTGTAATCGTACTAACCATTTTGTCGGAATTTAATATTCCTATTTATGATAAAACAGTAAAGCCTTATCTCTTTACCACTCACATGGTGGCCTGGAAAGGTTTTTTTTATGTGCAGGCAGATGCTGACAACAGAACAATTGATGGAACCATTCAAAACCTGCCGGCGATTTTGCGAAGCTTAAGCATACTGGTTATTTATATTGCCGGATTTGTAGGCAGTGCCATATGGGTTTTTAAAAGAAAAGATATTCTTACTTAAACTATAATGTGATGATCAAGATTTTATTACTGGTATTATCGCTGGGTACTATGGTGTTTGCAAATGCACAAACAGCAGAAGATATTATTAAGAATGTAAAGGCGAAACTTGACAAAGTAAATGACTACGAAGCAAAAGGGAAAATGAAGACCAATGTCATCTTTATCAAAGCCCCAATTGCTAATGTGAAAGTATATTATAAAAAACCTAACAAGCTCCGCATTAATAACGAAAGCGGTATTTCATTCATACCAAAGGGGTCAGTCAATATTAATCTCAGCAATATTTTTGTGAACACAGCCGGTTTTGATATGATTGATATGGGAAAGGAGGCTAAAACCAACCTCCGTATCATCAAACTGCTGCCAAAGGATGAAAACTCTGAGGTTGTTCTTTCAACACTTTATATAGATGAAGCACAATCCCTGATAAGGAAAGCAAAAACAACTACCAAAGAAAACGGTACGTATGAACTGGAGATGACCTATGGCAAGTATGCTGAATATGGTCTGGCGGATAAAGTGATCTTTACATTCAACACTAAGGATTATAAATTACCAAAAGGCATCACTTTTGATTATGACGATGGCAGCAAAAAAGAGCAACCTGCTGACAAATTGAAAGATAAAAAAGGAAAAGTGGAGATTAGCTACTCCAATTACATCATTAATAAAGGGGTGCCGGATTCAGTTTTCAAGTAAGGATATAATTTTTTACGCTTCATCTATTATCTCATCTTTTGCATTTGCCAGAATGGTCGGTGTTATTTTCTTCAATGGGTTTTTCCGGTTCTCTTCATATTCATTACGCCTGTTGATAATATTAATACACTCAAACACGGCGGTTACAAACGAAGAAGTATCAGCTTTATCTTTTCCCGCAATATCAAAAGCCACTCCATGATCCGGAGATGTTCTTACTGCGGGAAGACCTGCTGTGTAGTTTACACCTTCGCCGATTGCCAATGCTTTAAAAGGAATCAGCCCCTGGTCATGATACATGGCAAGCACAGCATCAAACCGGTCAAAACTGCGACGGGCAAAGAAAGCATCTGCGCTATAAGGACCCACTACCAGCATATTATTATTCTTTGCCTCTTTAATGGCAGGTTTGATAATGGCTTCTTCTTCACTGCCAATCAGCCCTTCATCTCCCGCATGAGGATTTAATCCGAGCACAGCTATGCGGGGTTTGTCAATACCAAAATCTTTTTGCAGGCTTTTGTGAATGATGTTGAGCTTACTGATAATTTTTTCTTTAGTAATGTGCTGGGCCACTTCGGCAACCGGCACATGTTCAGTAACCAATCCTACCCGGAAGTTGCCGGCACACAGCATCATCACCACATCATTTACACCAAACATACTTTTCAGGTATGGTGTATGGCCGGTAAAATTAAAATCAGCTGACTGCACATTTTTTTTATGTATTGGCGCTGTTACCAGCCCGTCAATTTGTTTTTGTTTCAGGGCAGCTACAGCAGTTTGTAACGACAGCACTGCATATTTGCCTCCTGTATCAGTCAGTTCACCGGGGTTAATAGCCACTTCTTCTTCCCAGCAGTTGAACAGGTTTATCTGCCGTTGGCCGATGCGGCTGAACTCTTTAATGTTCTGATAAATAAAATTGACTTCAGGAATAGATTTTCGGTAAAAATTGATGGCTTTATTAGATGAAAAGATGACAGGTGTACAATGATCCAGTATGCGGCTGTCAGAAAAAGTTTTAATGATTAATTCTATACCGATACCATTCAGGTCGCCGCAGGACATACCAATTACTGGTTTTGATTGACTCATGATAAAAAGATTGAAAGTAAAAATAATGATTTCTGGCTTCTGCCTCCTGAAAGCTTGTTTTTCAGTAAAAACCCTGTAAGGAGTTGTGCTCTTTACGATAGCACCGTGTACTAGTACTTTATTCTGTTTGAATCTTTACGATATGGTTGTATTTCTAAGTAAAAACTCTGACTTTAGCATTAGGAAACCGTAAGTGTTTTCTGATAAAACCAATATTAATGATTAAAACCATCTACAGATAAACCCTTATGCAGCCAGGTTAAGATTAGAGCTTTACGCAAACAAGCATCACAGTTTTATTGTTTTTGAAGACTTCTATATAGAGTAAAACTTTGATGCTTCGCTGGCAGCAGATAATAACCCGACAGACATAACGACCCTATAAATTATCCGTACCTGTGGAAACAATAAAATCCATCCTATGTTAAAACGATTAATCAGCGTACCAATCTTCTTTACCTTACTGTTGGCTTTTGCTTCAGTTAATAGGTCTGAAGCACAATGTACCAACGCCAACGTCAACTGGGATTACCTTGATTACCTGGAAAGAAACTCTGCCGGATATTCCACCTATATTACTGCGGGTATGTTTGCCAATATGGTGCAAACACAACGTTTTACTATCGGTACTAACCGTGTAACTGTTGGAACAAATTTTTTAACAGCGGCGATCTTGGGAGAAAATACAACTCATACTGGCGAAGCAGGTTCATTCGGGATAGGAGCAGATGTTTCGTATAACGCTAATGGAACAATTACCCTTACGTTTGATACCGCTGTATCGAATGTTCAGTTTTCTTTGTACGACATTGACAATGCCCAGGTGGCTACTATTACAGCTTTTGAAGGAGCTACTCCCCGTGCACCTGTTCTTACTAAACCCGCCGGAGGAAATCTTGTAATTGTGGGAAATGTGGCAACAGCCCCTGCCGTTGCACAAGCCAATACAAGCAACGTAGCCACCCTTAATGTGGCTGTTGCAGGTCCGGTCACAATTGTAACAATTGTTATCAGTGGGACAGCAGGCAATTTCTGGCTGTCTGATATTCAGGCATGTATTTATAGAAATTTTCCAACTAACTATTACCAGGTGTCGGAGCCTTTTACCGGTCAACCAGCTTATATACTCGCTGTACATGATCTCAACACTATTTACATGGTTGATCCTGCGACTGGGAGAGCTGTTTCATTGTACACAGATAATACACCGAGGGTTAGAGAAATCAATAATGTTGCCTACGACCCTTACAACAAGATAGTCTATTATAGTATTGATGGGTTAGAAAGGTGTACCCCAGCCGGTAACCCGGACTCTGTGAAATATCTGAGAAAATATGATTTTAATACAGAGACAATGGCAGAGATTATTGCCAATGTAAATAATGCACCTTTTAATATTCCTACTTTCAGTCAGGGGCTTGAAACCGGCGGTGCGGCTTTCTATAATGGTTCATTGTTTCTGGGTGCAGAAGGGAAAAATTCATCCAGCAATTCAGGTAGAGAAGCGATGATTTGGCGAATTGATTTTGATGCTTCAGGTAATCCTTTACAGGCCAGCCAGGCATTTGGCACCCCTGGTGATAATGGGGGAGGTACTTCTATTCATGATTGGGGTGATATTACGATTAAAGATGGTATTCTATACGACTATAATGCACAAGGCGGTGCAGCATTAGGTAACTATAATATTTTCAATATGCAGACCTGCGCCGTTACAAATACTTATCCAGGCCTTTTTACAGCTAATAAACCAAGACAGGTGGCACAACAATGGAATGGTAATCTTGTATGGCTTCATGATTCTATTACTACATATAACGGAACAAATGTCTTGGGTTCTCCCAAAATGAGAATTATAGCTTCTTCAGGTTCTGTTCCTTGGGTGGCAGGTGCTGGCGATGCCACTGAGGCATTTCGGCCTAAAGCAGATTTTGGCGATGCTCCGTCAACGTATGACCCCGTTGCATTATCTCCGGCACTTCATGAAAAAGATACCGCCCTTTTTCTCGGACAAGTATTTACAAATGACTGGGATTGGGAATGGAGCAAACAGACTTCTACGGATGCTACCGGAGATGGAAATGATGATAATGACGGACTGACTTATGTATCCGTATTTGACAAATCATTCGGCCAATACCTTGTGCAGGCAAGGGTTTACAATAATACCGGTTCTAACGCAACAATTGTTGCCTGGTTTGATTATAACGGAGATGGCGACTATGATGCCAGTGAAGCCATCACTCCTATAACGGTTAGCTCATCTCCTGTCGTTCAGAATGTTTTTCTGTATTGGTCGGGGATTTCTTCACCGATAGCTAATGGTAACTATACTTTTTTACGCATCCGGTTAACATCAGCATCAAATAGTATGGGAACAGCTAATCCAACTGGATATTTTAATAATGGTGAAGTGGAGGATTACAGGGTACTGGTAGACAATTTTCCTTTAGCTGTAAACATGCTTTCATTTGATGTAAAAGCAGTAAACAACACTACTGCAAGATTAAACTGGAGAACAGTCAATGAGGAAGAACTGGCCGGGTTTGGTATTGAAAGAAGCCAAGATGGTATTAACTGGTCATCAATAGGATTTGTAAATGCAAAAGGAAATAGCCAGACTGGTACAAATGAATATGTATTCAATGATTTGCAGGCATTAAAAGGACAATCTTTTTACAGGCTAAAACTTACTGACCTTAACCCGGGCCTTTTACGCTACAGCGAAATAAGAAATATACAAATTAACGATGTGCTGTACCAGGTTTCCATTATGCCGAATCCGGCAAAGAATAGCACAACCTTGTATCTCAGCAGCAGCACTAATACTGATGCAATCGTTGTAATTCATGATATGCAGGGAAGAAAACTACGAACAGGAAAATATGATTTAAAAGCCGGAGAGAATTCTCTTGTCTTAAACAATCTTGACCAGTTGCCTGATGGTATGTATATCGTTAGGATTATAGCTGGCCAGCAAATCATTAACAACAAACTTGTAATCGGCAAATCAATTTATTAAAATTTTTTATCACTGGCTGTACAAAAGCAATTTGTTCAGCTATAACGAGCAATATTCAATAACCGCTACTAAATCCAATGTATGAAAAACCAATTTCTGATATTTGCAGTTTCTGCATTTATAATGCTTTATTCATCTGCTTTTCTTACTTCCTGCTCATCACACGGAAGTAAAAATGAAGAATTCAAAAACGAAGAGGAAGAAGAGGAGGAGAACGGAGCCGACAAACAATTAAGTTCATGGTTTCAGGCAAAAGGCTACCCTGATGCCAGTAATATGACAGGCAAATATTCTGCCGCCTGGCAGGAATTTCAGGAACTAAAAAAAAATAGCCCATTTAATCATGGACATTACCGTACTGAAGGAATGGGTAACTGGACACATGTTGGGCCAAAAGCATTCGGTGGTCGTATTCTTTCATTGGCTATTAATCCTCAGCTAAATGCTGGTGGCCAACGAACCATTTTTGCAGGTAGTGCGGGTGGCGGCATTTGGAAAACCTACGTATCTGGCATTGGTGCTTCGGCATGGCAAAGAGTACAAACAGGGTTTCATGTGCTGGGTGCAGCCAGTATTGTTTATCATCCTACTGATACTAATATTATTTTAGCCGGTACAGGAGAAGTGTACAGAACAGAAACTTATACCAGTACGCCGTATTCATCTGACCAGATTTCGAACATAGGCCGCAATGCATGGAAGGCAAGGGGAACTTATGGCGTTGGTCTTCTAATGAGTACAAATGCCGGAACAAACTGGACACAGGTTCTGATTAAAAATCAATCTGATTTATTCGGTATTCAGAAAATAAAATTTCATCCAACTATTGCTGGAACTGTTTTTGCCTGTGCTACTGATGGGTTGTATAAATCAACTGATAATGGCGCAACATGGAACAAAATATGGACCGGTACCTATTGCAGTGATATTGTTATCAACCCTTCTGATGTAACACAAATTGTAATTGCTGCAGGCAATGTAACCAATAACCCTAAAGGAGTGTGGCGGTCAACAAACAGCGGCACTTCATTTACACAGGTTACAGCAGGAGGATTTCCCACACCAGCCCAATACAAGGGGTCTGCTAACTTTACCATTTTAGGAACTAATACTATCATTGCCAGTGTTGGTGTTGGTGATAACAATAATGATGGCACTTACAATGAAACAGAAGTGTACCGTTCAGACAATTTTGGAGTAAACTGGTCTGCAGTAAGCAATTCCACCCATGCCAAATGGCAATCATGGTTTGCACATGGTGTTACTGCTTATCCCGGAAGTACTAATAAGATTTTTATGTTCGGTGTAAAAAAACATGTCCTTGTAATGTCCGGTGCCGGAGGAACAACCGGTACGGTTTCCAATATAGCCACCGGTTCTGGCAGTTCAGCTTTTCTTATAGACGGAAGCCAGGAAGGCACAACAGGATATGTGCATGACGATGTACATGAAGTACAATTTGTACCCGGAAGTACGACTACAGCTTATTGGGCAACTGATGGTGGTGTGTTCAGAACTACTAATGCAGATGCAAGCCCTGCCACGGGAATGACTTTTGTTTCCTGCAACGGGGGATTATATGCACAACAATTCTATCCTACGATTGCACAATCGCAGGTTTCAGCTAATTTAACCCTGGGAGGTTTGCAGGATAATGGTGTGATTCGTTACAATGGAACAGGTTGGGCAAAAGAAATTGGAGGAGATGGTACCACCTGTTCTTTCAAACCCGACAACGAAAATATTGTTCTTGCTTCAAATGATACAAGGGGAGTTAACAGATCAACAGATGGTGGTGCTACTTTCCCGACCTCGGTGATGGATTATTTGGGTAATATTCCCAATGGATACGATGATCGTACAGCTTTCTGCTCGCCGGTGGTAGTGGCTCCATCAAATAATAACCGTTGGTATGTAGGTTCGGATAATATTCATGTCAGTAGCGATGGTGGGGCATCGTTCAGCGGTAATGGAACTCCTCCGGGTGCCAGCTACATTGAAAACCTTCATAAACCTGCTATTGCAATTGGGGTATCGTATTCTAATCCTGATAAATTATACGTATCTGTATCACCATTTGCTCAGAATCTTTTAACAGATGCTCTTTATTATAATCCGCCTGCCAACGTAAGGAAGAGTACAAATGCCGGAGGTCTATTCAATACATTCTCAACAGGTCTGCCTGATCGTATCGTAACCGATTTTGCAGTTAGCCCAACTAATGATGATAGTGTGTTTGCTACATTGGGAGGTTTTGGTACTACACATGTCTATGTAACAGGCGATGGTGGTGCCAATTGGTCACCCCGGGGAAGTGGCTTGCCAAATATGCCCTTTAATACCCTGCTTATAGACCCGTCCAACCCACAGGTATTGTATGCCGGTTGTGATTTTGGCGTATATGTAAGTAATGACAGGGGTGCTAATTGGTATGATTTCAATAATGGCTTCTGGGATGCTACTTATGTTATGGACTTAGCCCTTACTCCGGGTAATAAAATAAGAGCTGCCACACATGGTAAAGGCATTTTTGAAACAGCAAAATGGGATGGGTTTGTAGTATTGCCGGTACATTTCAATTCGTTTACTGGCGAAAATCAGGGTACTACAAATAATCTTACATGGATCGTTGACCAGGAAAGTAATTTATCCCGGTATGAAGTGCAGCGTAGCACTGATGGATTTAACTACCAAACAATAAAACAGGTAACTCCAGGGAACCGACAAACACAGACTACTTATACAGCAGCGGATTTTATCGGCAACAGTCCGGCACCTAATTATTATTATCGTATCAGGTCTGTAAATCTTGATGGTACATACATGTATTCTGAAATTGTGCTGATAAAAATTAGTAGCAAAGGAAAGTATGAAGTGCTTGGAAATCCGTTCAGGAGTTCACTCACTGTACGTTACACAGTTGCACAAACGGGTAAATTACAACTGAACCTGCTTGACATACAGGGACGTTTCATAAGAAAAGAAGAACTAATAGCAAGTGCCGGAACAGGAACATTCACAATTAATAGCTTATCGGGAATACCTGCCGGGATGTATCTCCTCAATTTTGACATGAATAATACAAGAACTACTGTAAAAGTGCTTAAGCAATAAATGAATTAAACTCGGTAGCTGGTTATTTTTGCAGGTGATTACTGCAAAAGCCTTCCCTGAAATGGGGAGGCTTTTTTATATGTCAGCTTTTTACAAAACATAATATTATTTCCGCAGGTATTAAACCCTTCCTGTGTAGTTGTTAAAAAATTCAATTTCGACTTCAATTTCATTTACTAATCAAATACTAGTAATGCAGTGGTGTATAAAACAGATGGGTTTATTAGAGTCCAATACTGATAGTTATTTAAGTAAATCCTCTTAAATGACAAATAAACTCCTGCCAATATTTAGGCTTTAACAGGAAATCCTCCTTTATTTGCAGGTGAAAGACTTATTTGCTGCAATAGTAAATAGTTTTATCGAAACCCTATCTTATGAAACTACCTTTACAATCAAAAAGGATTACACTTTTGTTTATAGTGTTTTCTTTTTCAAAAACAGTCTTAACTCAATCTATTGGAACGTTTACTACCGTTATTCCAACTGCTCAAACGCAAAATCTTGTTATTCCTTCCAGTCATAAGTTTCAACGAATTATAAAATCTGGTGATGCTTTATCATTAGGCGGCATACTCGGCTCTAATACCGATTTTACAGGTTATGTTCCTATAGGTGGGAGCAGTAGAAACGGGTATTTATCTATAAGCAATGAAACCACACCAGCCGGATGTGCAATACTTGAATTATCCTATAACTATGGCAGTCATACATGGGTTGTTAATAACGGGGGTAATGTAAATTTTCTTACATCTGCAACTTTTGGAAATACATCAAGGTTTTGTTCAGGAACAGTTACTCCAAATAATACCATCATTGTATGTGAAGAAGATATAACATCCGGGGATGCCAATGGTGACAGTTATGAAGACAGGGGTTGGCTTATTGAAATAAATCCGGCTACCAGAACTGTTATTAATCAGGACGGGATTGGAGTGCCAGACAGATTATGGGCAATAGGACGTGGAAAACATGAAAATGCCACTATAAAAAGCGATAACAGTATTTTATATACCGGGGTAGATGATGCTACTACTGGTTACCTATATAAATTTATACCCAACACCATTGGTAATTTTAGTAGCGGTACACTTTATGTTTTACAAACAACAGCAGGTTTGGGTAATGGAACCTGGAGAGTAGTTGCCAATTCAACAATTACTCAGAGAAACACAACACCTTCTCTTAGTACAGCAGCAGGAGCTTACAATTTTAATGGTATAGAAGATGTAGAGATTGGGCCGGATGGTAAAATATATTTTGCTGCAAAAAATGAAGGAAAAGTTTATCGGTTTACAGATAATGGCACCTTTGGCACTGCCACAGATATAAGCGGACTGGAAGTGTTTGTTGGAAATAGTACATACCCAACTATTAATAGCTACGATGTGGATGGTCCGGGTGGCATAGCTCCCGAACCCTGGGGGCAGGGAAATGATAATCTGGCATTTGACGGTGATGGAAACTTATGGGTTTTGCAAGATGCCATCGTTGCGTCAGACCGGAACCATATCTGGGTAGTAGGGCCAACGCATACACAAGCAGTTCCGCAAGTTAAAATCTTTGCTACAACACCCGTACGCTGTGAGCCAACAGGTATAACTTTTACACCGGATTATAAGTTCATGTTTATATCTATGATGGGACCTAACGGTGGCAATTCTTCATCTCAATCTGATGCAGCTGGGGTGGGTGTCGTATTTAATACACATACTACTTTGGTTATAGCAAGAGCAGAGAATCTTGGCTCAAC
>JANNCC010000187.1:0-2389 GCA_031386125.1 Chitinophagaceae bacterium | reverse complement strand
TATCTGCACCCCATTCCTTTGCCAATACTTTTGTTAATGCAATTAATGCCGCTTTGCTTACGCTGTATATTCCTAAACCTGTTCCTGGTGTAATGCCTTCAATACTACTAATGTTTATTATCGAACCGCCATTTCTTTGTTTCAAAACAGGATAAGCTAGTCTGCACAACTCCAAAGTACCTTTTACATTTACTTCCATTATTTTATCAAACACAGTATTATCCGTTTCTGCTATTGGCCCAAAGGTTGGATTAGTAGCTGCATTATTTACAATAATATCTATTCCGCCAAAATGTTTAATGGTTTTCTCAACCAAATTTTTTATTTGTACCATATCACCCATATGTGCTGCGATGCCAATGGCTTCTATTCCTTCGGATAAAAATTCTTTTGCGGTTTCATCCACTGCTTCCTGCTTGCGGCTGGCAATTACAATCTTTGCGCCCTGCTGCCCCAGTGCCCTTGCAATGGCTTTGCCAATGCCTTTACTGGCGCCGGTTATAATGGCCACTTTATTATCAAGGCGAAGTTTGTTACTGATGGTCATAAATCGTTTATTGCTAAGATAAGTTAATCAGCCCAATAGCTTCCATTTGTAATAAGAGTTTCAAAACGAAAAAAATCCAAAGCCCCGGGCCAGAGAGTAATAATATTCTATTCGGTGAAATACATTTTTATTTTTTACACCTATCAATATATTGCCAACCTTTTCTGTAAGAAATACCTGCACAGGTTTATACCCTTTTTTAACTGCTTTTCCAATTTGCAAATGACTCAATGATATGGACCTGTATATAAAAGCCCAATTATGATTCCAGCCACCGTCGAAAAAGGAGGCATAGTAGTTGATATATTTTCCAAGAGGAAAAGAATTTGTTTTACTTTTATGATTCAAAAACTGAAAACTATGCAGCGGAGAATTATTTTTTATTTATCTGCCATCGTGGTACTAACCCACACATTGGGATGCTCAAACAACAATGCTTCACCAATCTATAGTGGGGGCGACACCAGTAATTTACCACCGGTAGAAACTAAAAAATCAAATGCAACTTATAAACCCGCATTCAAGGGACAAACAAGAATTGGCAGAGTAAAAACTGCAACACCATATAAAGTAGAAAAAATTGCGGAGAAATTGGGAAACCCCTGGGCTGTTATTCCACTACCCGATGGAAGATTACTGGTCACCATAAAAAACGGGTACATGCAAATACATGATGCCGGTGGGACTTTAGTGAAAAAGATTACCGGCTTTCCTGCAGTTGATGCTGGTGGACAAGGTGGATTACTCGACGTGGCACTTGATCCAGGTTTTACAAAAAACAAAACTATTTATTGGTCATATGCTGAAAAATACGGGGCAGGAAACCTGATGGCAGTAGCTAAAGGCCAGTTGGATGAAGCTGTATCAAAAATTCAAAATCCTATGGTCATTTTTCGTGCCACTCCTGCATTAAGCAGTGGGCTGCATTTTGGATCAAGACTCCTGTTTGATAAGAGTGGAAATCTTTTCGTAAGCACCGGGGAAAGATCTGTTTCGGAAGGCAGGTCACAAGCACAATTGCTGAGTTCAGGATTAGGAAAGATTTTTAAAATTACAAAAGAGGGCAAACCGGCTCCGGGCAATCCATTTCTGCAGCAAAAAAATGCCATGCCGGAAATATATGCCTATGGCATACGCAATGCACAAAGTATGGACATACATCCTGTGACAGGAGAATTATGGGAAGCTGAATTTGGCCCCCGTGGTGGTGATGAAGTCAATATTATAAAACCGGGTAGAAATTATGGGTGGCCTGTTATCACCTATGGCATTGAATATGGTGGTGATGAAATCGGTGATGCTACACAACAGAAACCCGGGATGGAACAACCGGTATATTACTGGGATCCGGTTCTGTCTCCAAGTGGGATGGTTTTCTATACCGGGAATGCTATACCCGAATGGAAAAATAACCTGTTCATTAGCGGACTCAGCAGTCAGCATATAGCCCGGCTTGTGATTGTAAATAATAAAGTGATGGGAGAAGAACGGTTACTGGCAGATAAAAACGAACGGTTTCGGGATGTAGCTTATGTTGATGGCATGCTATATGCGATTACTGACTCTGGTAAAATGTATAAGATCAGTAAGAAATAAGAATCTGACGATGAGATTTTTATTTTGCATAGCAGGAGTAAGAAAAAAAGATCCAGTTTCACATCCCATTATCATACCTGTATTCTTTCCAAAAAAATTGCACCGCTTCCAGCACTTCCTCTTCTGCTTTGTTCTGGGTATTAGTTAGTGGTAATTTGCGGCGGAAACCTTGTTTAAAACCATCCTTACGGTGTTCCACTACCAAAATAAAATTGTCTCGTAAGTCGTAAAATCTTTTCTTTTTTT
>JANNCC010000176.1:0-7273 GCA_031386125.1 Chitinophagaceae bacterium | reverse complement strand
TCAGCCTCTGCTGATGCTGTTTTCAGCACTTCTGGACAATTGCCTGCATTGGATGCATGGATGGGTGTACTGGCTTTTTCCGGCCAGATATTTTTTGATTTTGCCGGATACTCCACCTGCGCCATTGGTGCGGCTGCCTGTCTTGGTTTTATATTGCCACAAAATTTTTTATACCCCTATGCCGCCATTGGATTTTCCGATTTCTGGCGAAGATGGCATATCACTTTATCTGCCTGGCTGCGGGATTATTTATATATACCGCTGGGCGGAAATAAGAAAGGAAAAATCAGAACTTATTTTAACCTGATGATTACGATGCTGCTTGGTGGTCTTTGGCATGGCGCCAACTGGACCTTTGTTGTGTGGGGAGGGCTGCATGGATTTTATTTATGGGTGGAGAAATTTTTTAAAGACCTGAAAACAAAAACTATTCTGCCAGTTTCAACTACCGGAGATATAACTGCCACAGTAGTAAAAGCCGGCGTTCCATTAAATAAAACAGGTAAAAATTTTTTACTGGCTCTTCTAACTTTCTTTTTAGTGAATGTGACCTGGGTATTTTTCAGGGCGGCAGATTTTTCTACCGCCTGGAACATGTTAGGGTCTATGTTTGGAATAGGAAACGGGGGCAACGCCCTGCTGACCACACTGGCCATCATCAAAGTGGCAGTTATCATTACATTAATGATGTTGTTTCATTGGTTTATGAGGAATACAACTATTCTCAGTGCTGCCTATAAACTTCCCTGGTGGATAATGGGAATTATCTGGGCTGTTATTTTATTATTGTTGATACTAAGCCAGGAAAGCAGCAGTTCCTTTATCTATTTCCAGTTTTAGTGCTGCTACTAAACATTGCTAACTTGCTGGCAGATGCTGATTTAAGCAAACACCTGCGATTACAAAAAATTGTGAGCCGGCAATTTCACTGTCCGCTTATCTTTGCAATCCTTTAATAAGAAGCTATGAAGTTTTATAACCTGTTGATTAAATACCGCCTCTGGGTTGGAGTAGTGCTTATTGCGTTAGGTATTTATGTAAATTTTTCTGCCAGTTTCTGGCCGGCATTCCCTTTATATCTTGTTGGTGTTATACTGATACTAGGACACTTTTTCTTTGGTCCGCTAAGGCTGATACAGACTTATATGGAAGAAGGAGATATGGACGGTGCTGAAAAAGTATTGGCTTCTATCAAGTTTCCTAACCTGTTGTACAAACCAATCCGTTCTGTGTATTATACATTGAAAGGAAATATTGCAATGATGAAACAGGATTCTGATGGCGCAGAAAAAAGTATGAAGAAAGGTTTGGATCTGGGCATGCCGATGAAAGAGGCAGAAGGAGCCAGTATGTTGCAAATGGGTATGTTGATGATGCAGAAAAATGACATGAAACAGGCAGAGAGCTATATCCGTGGTGCTATCCGCAAAGGATTACCGGATAAAGAAAATGAAGCCGCGGCATATTTACAGATGTGCAGTCTTATGATGAATAAAAGAGAATTCCGGGCTGCCAAAGATTTTTTCAGAAAGTGTAAAGCATTAAAGCCAAAGACAGAACAAATTGTTGATCAGATAAAACAGATTGAAAAATATATTTCCAGAATGCCGGGATAAGATTAATAGCTGGTAAATAAAAAAAGGTTGACAGTCTAATACTGTCAACCTTTTTTTATTTAAATACTTTTTTAATTCATTTTCTCAATATGCATTTCAAGGCGTTTATCTTTTTTATAATAATCCATAATCAGCACCTGACCTTGCTGGCTGGGATAAACAGCAGAGAATTTTGCATCTGACTTGGTATTGATCCTATCAGTGGTAAATTTTCCATCTGCATAAGTAATAGAATTAAATGTACCTCCTTTATAGCTGCCTTTTTCCTTTACAAAATCGCTGTAATAAACGGAAAAAGAAGTAAAATCATTGTTCACTTGTGTGTAAGCATAATCAAACCCACCAAAATAGTATTTTAATAGTTTACCCAATATTGGAGTACTCATAAAATCATAACCACTGGGAAGTTCAATATTATTTGAGTTCTTCTCATATACTTTAGCTCCTTTAATATTAAAATCCTGGTCAAACGTTAGCACCATCATATCCGTAATTTTTGCTTTGGTCATACTGGCACCTCCCCTACCCCTTGTTAAAATGGCTGAAGCTATACCCAGGGCACTGGCTACTTTTTTATAGCCTTCGCCGATGGCATAAATTTTTCCATCAGCAGTTTGTACAAACTGGTGCAGGTACATAAAACCAAAATCGGCAATCTTTCCTTTTGAAGTTACGTCCAGGTATTTTGCCATTTCTATATCCCAGGATAAATATTTTTCACTTGTGATGACTCCTTTTTCATCTACACCCCAGAAAGCAAACCCTTTTGATTTGTCTTTCATAATATTAGCATCAGCATCAAAATATTCGCCATAGATATATGCTT
Source organism: Chitinophagaceae bacterium (assembly GCA_031386125.1). Lineage (GTDB taxonomy): Bacteria > Bacteroidota > Bacteroidia > Chitinophagales > Chitinophagaceae > JJ008. Next base: position 4,831 of record JANNCC010000176.1, on the reverse strand, counting down.
TGCCATCATTTACCAATGATAAACTGGCCGGATAAAATCGAAACTTACTGTCGGTTGGTTTTTCAAAAAGTTTTTTTCCTGTTTCAAGGCTCAGGCCCAATATATAAGAATCAGGCTTCTGGTCAAAAGCACCACCATACCGGAGCACTTCTATGTAGACTACACCTTTGTAATATCCCAGGTAATCACCAATAAATTTTTTGCCGCCTTCCGTAGGGGTGTATGTCCATTGTTTACGTTTTTCAGTAGAAAAAAAATCCACCTCAAACGTATAGTCTTTGTCTTCTCTGCTGGGCATCACTGAAATAAAGGCAGAACCTTCTATCGGGTACAAGCCTTTGTATGTTTCCTCATCATCATCCATTGCCAGATATGTAGATTCAAGAAATCTCTCATCCTTTTTGCTGAGCTGCCGGTTGTAGGTGTACTTTTTCTTTCCATCAGTACCATACACCTGGTATTCAAAAGTATTTTCATCATTATTATAAAAAAGAAAAATCAGGTCGGTCCCATTAAAAGAAGATTCAAGAATATACACATGTTTTGAATCCTGAAACTTTACGTCTTTGAGTACCTTCAGGGTGTTATCAGTAATGCGGAGTGTGTATTCATTTGTTTTTTTGTCTATTTTATCACTGATAAAAAAGAAGTAATACCCTTTCACATCAGTTCCCTGCTTAATAGCAGCTGCATTCCGTGGAGAAGCTTTATAAACATTTTCAACGGTCATCTTTTGAGCAGTAACAGTTAAAACGGTAAGCAATAATGCAATCGGGAATAGTAGTCTTTTCATTATTAATTTGTTTTTATTATTTATTTATGAGCAAGCATATTTTTTGTTGCCTTTTCTAATTCTCCGACAAATCCTTCATAGTTTTTCATCTGTTCCTGATATTTAGTGCAAAAGCTATAATTGATTTCTGCAATTTCATTCAGCCGCATTTTGTAAAGCATTCGTATCAATATGTTATAGCCTTCAGCCGATCTTTTATTTTCGGAATCTATAATCAAACCCATTTCATGTTCTTTCTGATGCTTGTAGATTAAATTAAAATCCCGTGCAATTGAATAAATAGCAAGCGGTGTATGTTTACCATCCTGCAGCATTTGAAGGCTAAGATAAAGGTTGAAGCTGATGTTTCCACTTTTGTAAACCTCCTCCACTATTTCAGGAATAAATTCCAGTTTCAGTTCTTTAAACAGTTGTTCATCTACCTGGAAATATTTACCATTTATGGCCGCTGCTGAATCAGCCAGCAGCATAATTCTTTTGGAGCAATCCGGGTGGGTTTTCAGAGAATCTCTTTCTTTTTTAGTAAGCCCGGATGCTTCGTCCGAATTGATGGCACCAAAAATAACCGATTCTTTTTTTATCCATCTTTCCTTAAAGGGGTATCCGGGAAAAGACAAGACTTGTTGCAGGTTAAGCGAAGTAAAGAGTGCTGTATCATCTATCTTGTCCAATAATCGCATGCTGGTAACAAATCCATTACCACTATACCCGGTGTTTTTTATAAACCGTAACCCTACTCTGTCTGCTTCTTCTTCCTTGTCACGGCTATGTTTCCTCACATCAAATACAAATGATTTAAGTAATTTTTCAAATTGTTCCCCCACCCTGTACTCTTGTTTCGACAACCGCTTAATTTCTTTTTTTAAGCTGTCACTATTGATTATTTCAACTTGCCGGTCGATATTTTTTTTACTGTGCTGAAGATAGTAGTGAGCAAGTTCATGGCAAATTACAAAAGCCATTTCAGCCTCGTTATTTAGGAAAACAAAAAGCCCTGCATTAAATGCGATGGTGCCATCACCTATACTATAGGCATTCGGCGCCATATCCCGGGAGAATACGACTCTTACATCCAGTCCTTTCAGGTCAGGATTTGCATTAATAATTTTAGCAACTACCGATTTTATATAATTGTCTGCCACTTTTTCTGTAACAGAACGTGGGCTTATTAACAGGTTTTCTACTACTTCAAACATATTTTTATACGCCTGCTTGTACTCTTTGATATTATCCTTCTGAAGGCCGTCAATCAGCGTTTTCTTTTTTTGCAGTGCTTCATTGTAATATTTGCTTTTTAGCAAGGTATCATCTTGCTGAAAGGAATAAACAGGAATCAATTGCCCCTTACAAAGTGTACAAATGAAAAAAGTAAACAGTACAGAAAGAATCCAGCTTTTACCAACCATACATAGTGTGTTTGATACAATCTTAATCAAAATGCTACGGTAGCCGGTTCGGGATGATGTTGCAGTAGTAAAAGTTGTCTTATTAAATTTAATAAAATCAACCTTCCCACCGGCCAAACAACTCTTCTACCTTTTGATACCTGAAATTAAAGATAGTATCCAGTTTTTTCTTTACAAAAAATGTATTGGCCAGGCGGCCAAGTATGCCAAGAGGATTTTTATAATGAACAATATCCGTCATTTCCACACCGCCCTCAATGGCTTTGAAATGATGCTGATGATGCCAGAGTGAATAAGGGCCAAATCGCTGTTCGTCAATAAAATATTGATTGTCCTTTACCTGTGTTATCTCCGTCATCCAGTACAGCGAAATATTAAGAACTGGCTTTACAGTGTACTCAATAATCTGCCCCGCATACATCGTGTCGCCATGATGTTTGGAAATTACTTTAAAGCCCATATTGTCAGGTGTAATAGCCTGCAAATTCGCTGGGTTTGAAAAGAAATCCCAGGCTTTCTCTAATGAAATGGGAATTTTCTGTACTGTTTTGATGGAATGTGCTGCCATGGAGATTATTGGTTTAAATTCGTTTGAATAACCATTTTCAAACAGAAAAGTTCGTTAAACGATGTCATTTAATAAAGATAGATTAGAAAAGAAATTCAAAGAAGAATACGAACGGCTGAATGAAAAACAGCGGCTGGCGGTTGATACCATCGAAGGCCCCGTAATGGTTATTGCAGGACCCGGTACTGGTAAAACGCAAATTCTTGCCAGCCGTATCGGAAAAATATTATTAGAAACGGATGCACAGCCGGAAAATATTCTTTGCCTTACTTATACGGATGCTGGTGTGGTGGCGATGCGAAAAAGATTGTTACAATTCATCGGGCCAGATGCTTACAAAGTAAACATTTACACCTTTCATGCTTTTTGCAATGATGTGATTCAGGAAAATTTATCGCTGTTTGAAAAAACTGTTCTCGACCCTGTTTCTGATTTAGAAAAAATTCAACTCTACAAAGAACTGATAGATTCCTTTCCAAAAGGCCATGCATTGAAAAGATACCGGGGCGATGTATATTTTGAAGTGAATAATCTTCAATCGTTGTTCAGCAATATGAAGAAAGAAGGATGGACTGCTGAATTCATCAATGAAAAGATAGATGAATACTTGGCTGACTTACCAACAAGAGATGAATTTATTTATAAAAGAAAATACAAAGAGTTTAATGCCGGCGACTTAAAGAAAGAAAAGATTGAAGAAGCAACGGAGCGAATGGAGAAGCTTAGGGCTGCCGTTGGCGAGTTTGACCGCTTTCAGCAACTGATGCGCAAAAAGAACCGCTATGATTTTGATGATATGATTAATTGGGTCATCAACGCCTTTGAAGAAAATAAAAATCTATTAGCCAACTACCAGGAAAAATATCAATATATACTTGTGGATGAATACCAGGATACCAGCGGCACACAAAATAAGCTGGTAGAACTTTTAATCAGTTATTGGGACAAACCGAATGTGTTTGTAGTGGGTGATGATGACCAGAGTATCTACCGTTTTCAGGGAGCAAACGTAGAGAATATGCTGGACTTCGCCAATCACTACAAAGAAGATTTACTGACAGTCGTATTAACCAACAACTATCGTTCTACGCAACCAATATTAGATGTTTCCAAAACACTCATTAACCGCAATGATGAACGATTGGTAAGAAAGATTGATGGCTTAAGCAAGGACTTGCTCTCTACCAATAAACTAATTAACCAATAAACCTTTTATCCGTGAGTATGACACCCAACGGCAGGAGATGATTGGCATTACCAAACAGGTGCAGGAGTTATTATTACAAAATGTTTCTCCTGGAAGAATTGGTATTATTTATAAAGAAAATAAATACGGCGAAGAACTGGCGCAATATTTCAAACTGCTGAACATACCGGTATATAGCAAACGGCACTTGAATATTTTAGAACTACCATTGGCACAAAAGATAGTGCTGGTATTAAAGTATCTCGCTTCAGAACATGATATTTCCTACAGCGGCGATGAAATACTGTTCGAACTATTACACTTTGAGTGGTTTGCCATTCCGCCAATAGAAATTGCGAAGCTAACCATGGAAGTGGCAGAGAAAAGATATAAAGAGGATAAGACTTCCATTCGTCAGTTGCTATTTGAAAAAGCAAACCTTCCGGCCAAAGATTTATTCAGCACTGGCCTACACCAAGGATTGAAAAAAGCATCGGCAATAATAGAAAAATTAATTGCTGATGTATCCAACGCCACTTTACAGCATTTGTTTGAAAACATTATCCGGGAAAGTGGAGTACTCAGCACAATTATGCAAAGCACCGATAAACACTGGCAGTTGCAAATACTGACCGGCTTGTTTGATTTTGTAAAAGAGGAGACACATCGTACCCCATCATTACATCTTCAGGGCTTTGTCAATCTGATTGAGATGATGGAAAAAGAAGAAATAAAATTACCATTAGTACAAGTAAGTGGCAGCGATAAAGGTATAAACCTAATGACGGCCCACGGTTCTAAAGGTTTAGAGTTTGAATATGTTTTACTAGTTGGCTGTAACTCCTCTTTCTGGGAAAAGAAAAGAAAACCGGGTGGTG
>JANNCC010000173.1:0-11167 GCA_031386125.1 Chitinophagaceae bacterium | reverse complement strand
GTACCAATTCTTCAAAAATCTGCATCACACTGTCTTTGGCAGTTTCCGGCTCCTTAAAATATTTCAGGCACACACCATATACCAGTTCCATATACCGCTGATATAGTTCACCGAGTACAGTCATATCACCCGATTCTTTGTACAGTGCTACCAGTTCCTTATCGGTTAGTGATGAATGGGATATGTTCTTTATAAAAGCCAACGGTTAAAATTAATGAATTAAAATTTATGAGACCTTTTATGCAATCCCCAAAATGCCTGCATCAGGGTATCTAAACACCATTTTATGAAACGAATACTTATCCTCCTTACGCCGCTTATTTTAATAATGCTGGCTTTCCGTCCCATCAAATCTCACACCATCACCGGTACTATAACTGACGACAAAGGCTCACCGTTACCGTCGGTCAGTATATCAGTTAAAGGTGGCACACAAGGTACTATGTCAGATGCCAAAGGCGTTTACCATCTCACTGTTTCTAAATCATCCGGGACGCTGGTCTTTTCTTCAGTTGGTTATATTTCTGTTCAGGAAAACATTAGCGGTCGTTCAGTTATTAATGTAACACTGAAAACGGCCAATGCCGCTACACAGGAAGTAGTTGTTATCAGACCCCACGATGGACGAAAAATAAAAACAATGGAAGCTTACAACCGGGGTATTGCCACCGGTCAGTTAAAGGTTGCCCCATCAACAGGTTATTATGGCTTAGATCAGGATGAGGAAGAATTTAGCCGGGAAGGATATGATAATATCAATGAAAATAAATTTTTAAAAGTAAAAGATAATCCACTTTCTACTTTCTCTATTGATGTGGATGCAGCATCATATAGTAATGTCCGTCGTTTTTTAAACCAGGGACAGTTGCCCCCCGCCGGTGCAGTTCGTATTGAAGAAATGATTAACTATTTTCATTACACCTATCCGCAACCAACTGGTAAAGACCCGTTCTCTATCAACACAGAAATTTCTGATGCTCCCTGGAACAAAGACCATAAGCTGGTGCTGATTGGCTTGCAGGGCGAAAAAATATCTACTGATAATCTTCCTGCCTCTAACCTTGTTTTTCTGATTGATGTTTCCGGCTCTATGAGTGGGCCATTACGTCTTCCATTGGTAAAATCTTCTCTCAAAATGCTGGTTGACCAGCTTCGTCAGCAGGATAAAGTTACCATAATAGTGTATGCGGGTGCGGCCGGGTTAGTATTGTCCCCAACAAATGGTTCAGATAAAACGAAAATCAAGGGTGCAATAGATAACCTGGAAGCTGGTGGTTCTACAGCCGGTGGTGCAGGAATAAAATTAGCTTACAAAACAGCGAAAGAAAATTTTGTAAAAGGGGGTAACAACCGTGTTATACTTTGCACCGATGGCGATTTTAATGTTGGTGTTAGCAGCAATGATGAATTAGTGACAATGGTGGAACAGGAAAGAAAAAGCGGAGTGTTCCTGACTGTATTGGGCTATGGCATGGGCAACTACCAGGATAGTAAAATGCAGCAACTGGCTGATAAGGGGAATGGTAACCATGCTTACATAGATGGCATCAGCGAAGCAAAAAAAGTATTGGTTAATGAATTCGGTGGCACACTTTTCACAATTGCTAAAGACGTGAAGTTACAGGTTGAATTTAATCCAGCTAAAGTGCAGGGCTACCGCCTGATTGGTTACGAAAACAGGATGTTGGCTAAAGAAGATTTCAATGACGATAAAAAAGATGCTGGTGAATTGGGCAGTGGTCACACCGTAACGGCTCTGTATGAAGTAATTCCTGTGGGAGTGAAAAGTGATTTCCTAAAAGGAGTTGACTCATTAAAGTACCAGAAAAATATTGAACCGTTAAGCAAACCATCTAATACCGATGAGATACTGACTGTGAAGTTCCGATACAAAGAACCCGATGGTGATGTAAGCAAGCTGATTGAACATCCTGTAAAGGATAAGCAAATTTCCATTGCCAGCACATCAGACAACTTCCGTTTTGCTGCATCAGTAGCACAGTTTGGTATGCTGCTACGCAATTCAGAATTCAAATCAACATCATCCTTTGATAATGTGCTTGGCCTTGCCCGCAAAGCAAAAGGTAGCGATGAAGAAGGTTATCGTTCAGAGTTTGTACGATTGGTAGAAAGTGCACAAATGCTGGCTAAGGGAAAGCCTGCATCAAAGAAAGAAGAAATAAGTTCACGATGAATATTGAACAGATGAACAAGGAGTGTTGAATGATGAAGTAAACCCGTAAGATCAAAGAATCTTCACCACTTCGTCTGTTCTTTATTCCTTATTCGTCTGTTCAATATTCTCTATCCGGCTGGCAATTCTTTTATTAAATCTTAAAACAAAATGCCATGAAATTTTTATTTAAAAAAAGAAACCCGTCTGCCCGCAGGCACGGCGTACTGCTATCAGTATCGGCTTTTGCCGTTGTAGGCTTGTTGGCTACTACCAACTTTAAAAATGATAAAACTGAAAAGAAGGTTGTCAGGTGTTGTAGCAATCCGGCACTGAACCACGTCTGTATTATGAAAACAATTATTGGTACAGATACCAGTCAAGAAGGGCGACTGATCAGCATCTTTAAAACTCCCGAAACAGTAGAGCTTTCTGTTAAAAAAGGATTGGACTGGATGGGTAAAGCACAGGCACCTGATGGTGGTTGGGGTGCAGGCACACATTCAAGACAGGATATAAAAGACCCTCATGCTGTAACGAGTGACCCCGCAACCACTGCGCTGGTGGCTATGGCACTACTAAGAACGGACAATACCCTTGATAATGGGGAGTATTCAAAAAATTTAAAAAAGTCGCTGGATTTTTTATTAAAAATAACGGAAGACTGTCCCGATAAACAGCCTTACCTAACCACACTCACCAACACACAACCACAAATAAAACTGGGAAGGAATATTGATGTGATACTGACTGCCCAGTTTTTTACCAACATACTCCGCTACAACCTGAATGACGAAGCCATAAAAAAAAGAATTGAAAAAGCATTGGATAAATGTGTGTCAAGAATTCAACAGGGGCAGGATAAAGATGGCAGCTGGAGAGATGGTGGCTGGGCACCGGTGTTGCAATCGGCTTTGGCTAATAATGCACTCGAGAGTGCAGAAGAGGTAGGCCGGAAAGTTGATTCTGCTGTTTTGGCCAGAGGTTATAAATACCAGAACGGCAACTTTGATGCAAGTACCAATTCAGTAGTTACAGATAAAGCTGCCGGTGTAATGCTTTATGGTTTGTCTAGTACTACCAGAGCCAGTGCCAAGGAATCAAGAAGAGCAAAAGACATTGTAGAAAAAGCAAAACGGGAAGGAAAAATAAAAGATGAAACAGTGACCGAACAAAATCTGAGAGATGCCGGGGTAGCGACAACCGATGCTAAAGAGTTAATGACAGCTTATTCCATCAACAAATCATCACAAGCTCAGGCGCAGCGGGATGATGTGCTGGCTGGCTTTGGTAATAATGGCGGTGAAGAGTTTATGAGTTTCCTGATGACAGGTGAAAGCCTGCTGATGCAGGGCGGTGACGACTGGAAGAAATGGTATGATGCCACCACCGGAAAACTGGTAAATATTCAGAATACTGATGGTAGCTGGAACGGCCACCACTGCATTACCAGCCCGGTTTTTTGCACCGCCACCTGTTTGTTAATACTTTCTATTCATAACGATATGCAATTCTCGATGCAGCAGCATCAGAAGAAAAATGGCTAATCATTTAACAGCCGGTTAGTGATACGGGGCTGGTTTTTACTGGCCCCTTTTTTTAATCAGGATGTTAACTAAAAACTGAATTTATGAGTAAAAAAATCCAACTCACTATCGCCGAACCCTGTCATGAGAGCTGGGACGGTATGACACCTGTTGAAAAAGGAAAATACTGCGGCTCCTGCCAGAAACAAGTAGTGGACTTTAGCGATATGAGTGACCGGCAGGTGGCTGAGTTTTTCAAAAAGCCTTCCACAGGTTCTGTGTGCGGACGGTTTATGACCGACCAGTTGGATCGCCCCATTGAAATACCAAGAAAGAGGATTCCGTGGGTAAAATATTTTTTCCAGATTGCTCTACCTGCTTTTTTAGTTTCAATGAAAGTGTCGGCCAGTAAAACACAGGGAGAGATAAAAGTGAATAAAGTATCTGGTAAGGATACAACCCGGAGACCAGTTTATGACGATTATAAAATGATGGGTATGGTAGCAAGGCCACAAAATATTAAACCGTTTATGGGAGATACAATTGTGAAACCTGTTAAAGAAGCAGTACAAACAATTAAAGGAGGTTTGAATGTAAAGATTGCTGTGGATACAGTTATTGTGCCGGTAACCGAACCCATTTGTTCAAAAGAAATAATGGGAGCAGTATTAGCACCTCTTTATATAAATAAAAACGAAATAGAAGGAATAGTAGTGGATGAAAATAACCAGCCTGTGCCTTATGCAAGTATTGAAACAGGTAAATCTGGTGAAGGACTGATGACTGATGAGAATGGTTACTTTAAAATTAAAAAAAGCTGGTTAAGCAAAGGAAAGGCTTTAGTTTTTTCATCAACAGGATATGAAAACAGGAAAGTAATAGCAGGAGAGGAAGAATATGCTGCTGGAAAATTAGTTGTACAGTTGAAGGCAAATGTGGTTTTGCAGGAAGTTGTTGTGTCTGCATTGGGAGTAATACGTTGCAGTCGTATCATGGGTGGAGTTTCTTTTGTAAAAGGGCAAACTATATCTGTTATAGAAAAGATAGACAGTGTAACAAGTAAAGAGATAAATTTTCCTGGAGAAGAGAATAATCTTCTCATTTATCCGAATCCCGTTCAATCAGGAGCTCCCCTGAATTTAAGTTTCAAAAAACTGGAAGAAGGATATTATCAGCTACAGATTTTAAATCAATCCGGGCAAGTGGTTCATCAAAAAGAGATATGGATAGATGCGGAAGCAAGATTGTTAAATATGGAAGTTCCCACCGTAGCGGCCGGTAATTATTTTATGGTACTTGTAAATAGAAAAACGGGAAAGAAATTTACTGAGAAAGTTATTATACAATAAACACTAATATCTCCTTAAGTGTATCTTATTAATGAGGGATAAATTCCATTTGTTTCTACCGTAATAATCGTTTTTATTTTTGAAGATTTACATGTGCCGATTACTCTTGTGGGAATGGCAGCTTAGAGTAATTTTAAGCTATTATTTTTAATCTTTTAAAACAGTACCACATGAAAAATCTCTTCCACCCCGGCATGATTGCCTGCATTGTACTTACTTTATCTTCTTGCTCCAAGTCAGCAAGCGACCTGGTTGCAAACGAAAAAGTTACAAATGCAAAATTTGCTAAAATGAACCCGTCAAACCAGTCTTCCGGCCCCATTTTCTCTTCGCAATTGTCAAAGTTTTATCCTTTTATTAATCAACCTGAGGAAATGGAGCTGGGAGATAATGGAGCTGCAATTAGTTCAGGACAAGTTGCTGTTTTTTATATCCTCCTTTCACCAGATGTTGCGAATGAAATTCCAGTTACTGCAACACTCAGTACCATAGATGATGCTACCGGACAGCCAATCGAAACGTACAAACTTATTTCATATAGAGATGTTGGTACAGTAGATGCAACGGTACCAGAGGAACTGGTTGGCACGCCTTTTATGGTTGCTTTAGTTTTACTGAGTAATCAATATATCGACAAAACCATTACACTATCTTCTTATATCGAGTTCAATAATGCATACACGCCGGCTCGACTGGAAAGGGCATTTACTGTGACACAATAGAAAAAATTGAGTATACCGAAGCTCTTCCTGCCCGGCAGGAAGAGTTTTTTATTTAAATGAAGGATGATATTGCTCCAGTATTTTCCTCAAAAACTCCCGGTCAAGGTGTGTATAGATTTCTGTAGTGGTGATGCTGACATGACCCAGCATTTCCTGTACAGCTCTCAAGTCTGCACCACCTTCCACTAAGTGTGTGGCAAAAGAATGCCGGAAAGTATGCGGCGAAACAGTTTTTTTTATCCCCGCTTTTAATGCCAGGTCTTTGATGATGTAAAAAATCATCACCCTTGATAATTTACTTCCCCGGTTGTTGAGAAAAAGAACATCCTCGCTGCCTTTCTTTACTTCATGATGTACCCGGATGTCTTTCTTATAAATACTGATATACTTGATGGCACTGCTGCCAACCGGCACTAATCTTTCTTTATCGCCTTTGCCGATAACTCTTATAAAGCCTACATCAAGATATAACTGTGATATTTTAAGATTCACTACTTCACTTACCCGCAAGCCACAGCTATACATAGTTTCTAAAATGGCTTTATTGCGGCCACCTTCTGCTTTACTCAGGTCAATCTGCTGAATCATGTTTTCTATCTCGTCAAAACTCAGCGTATCGGGTAAAGCTCTTTTTAATTTAGGTGCTTCCAGCAATGTAGTAGGGTCTGTTTTGGAAATCTGTTCCAACAAGCAGTATTTGTAAAATGCCCGCAGACCGGAAATAATTCTTGATTGCGAGGAAGCCATCATCCCAAGTTCAGTTATCCATTTGATGAACTCCTGCAAATTTTTCAGCGTAAGTTCAGCAGGGGTTTTTAATGATTTTTTCTCCAGTAAATGTTGGGTTAGCAATTCTATATCCCGCAGGTATGCCTGCACAGAATTGTCCGACAAAGATTTTTCTAACTGTAAATATGCTTTGAACCCCTTTTTGTAAGAATCCCACATTATTCAAGTGTGATTTTTTTCTCCAGCTCTTTCCAACTGTCTTTAATTTTCACTTTCACCCATATTCTTGAATTGGTGATGTTGACAGAATCAATATGTTCATGTATGGCATCATAGTCAATGTCTAATTTTTCACCAAAGGTCATCATGGCTTTTTTACCGGTGGCTATTTCTTCTAAATAAATGTTGCCCCGGTCGGTGTAGGCCAGCAGGTTGTCGGTGATAGAAAATTTAGGGTCAATGTTATTAATACCGCTTGTTTTCATCGTAAAACTTTGCTTTTTATCAAACGGTAATTTTATTTGAAAACCACGGCCTGTGGCACAGTCGTTAAATAATATATAAGCAAAGTCAATGTCTTTAAAGACACAGCGGACAAAATCCTTATTAAGTTTGGCATCCGGATAATCAAACTTGGTCTTGCGGTTGGATTCCATGCCATCGTAGCTCCATATTAAACTATCGCCGTTACAATTATTAGCTGTGAGATAAACGATGGGCTTCATCTTATGCTCTCCGGCGAACTTCAGGGTATCTTTTAAACAGGTGGTATCGCAAAAGAGTTTTGGAGACTTTGAAGAGGACTTGCAACTACCCATCGAAAAAGCAAAAATTAAAGCAATGGCAAAGGCGAGAAATAATTTCATTTTTTTGTAGTTTGATGTCGTAACAAAAATAACCATTGCAAACATCGGTACGAAAATTCTTTTATCTTCGGCGCATGCCTGTAATACAACCCATTAATCTCCGTTCGTTCAAACAAAAAGCCCGTCATAGAAAAAACAGTATGCGTCGTTTCCTGTCCAAGTTGGAGAGAGAAGCACCAAGAGGGCTGGATAAACAGATCTCCATGTTTGAAAAAGAAGTGTGGGCAGAAACCGATTGTCTTAGTTGTGCCAACTGCTGCAAAACCATGACACCGACTTTCACTCAACAGGATATGAAAAGAATATCGGCGCATTTCAATATGACCGTGAAAGCCTTCCGAACAAAATGGCTGAAAAAAGAAAGAGGTGGTGACCGTGACTGGCTGAATAAAGTGGAACCCTGTCAATTCTTAAACTTGAAGGATAACAAATGCAGCATTTATGAAGTAAGACCTGCTGATTGTGCAGGATTTCCTCATTTATCCAAGAGGTTCAAAGACTTTGTTCATATACATAAGCAGAATGTAGAATATTGTCCAGCGACATATAAATTGGTGGAGAAGATGATGGAGAGAGCCGGGAGTGAATGGTGAATAGGCAATGGTCAATAGGAGGAGGCTGTTTATTCACCATTCACCTCAAAGAAAAATATCCTCAATAAAAAAATACTCTGCTTCTCCATTTCTTTGCAGCGTAATAGACAGGATATCATAAGAAATCCATTGATGGCCGGGATTCAGGAATAAATATTCATCCGCAGCTTTTTGTATATTCTTGAATTTCTTTTTCGTCACACTATCTTCCGGGTGACCACCAAAAGGAGATGCTTTTCTGGCTTTCACTTCAACAAAATGTAAAAACTTTCCCTTGGTAGCTATTATATCAATTTCATGATAGGAATGTCGCCAGTTGCGATGCAGCAGCTCAAAATTATTTTCTTTTAGCCACCGGGCTGCCATTTCTTCACCTTCTTTTCCCAGTTCATTATGCGAGGCCATGTATTATCTTTACTTCAAATTAATGAAGAAATAGTTTATGCCGGGCATTTATCATTTAAAGGGGGCCATTAAACATTACGATTGGGGCGGCACTTCCTTTATTCCATCGTTGCTGAAAAATGAAAATAAGCAACGCAGGCCTTTTGCAGAATACTGGATGGGTACACATCCCCTTGGTGTTTCGTTGGTAGATACCGGCGGCACCGAACTGACTCCGCTTTCCGTTATTGCCAACTCCTTTCCATACTTATTTAAAGTACTGGATGTAAAAGATATGCTCTCCATCCAGGTGCATCCATCCAAAGCAGCTGCAGAAAAAGAATTTGCCAGGGAAAATGCAGAAGGCATTCCACTGGATTCTCCGCAGCGTAATTATAAAGATGATAACCATAAACCGGAACTGATGGTAGCTCTCAGCGATTTCTGGTTGTTGCATGGTTTCAAGTCAACAGAAGAATTAGTTTATACGTTGTTGAATGTAGTTGAGTTGCGGCAGTTGTTGCCAATATTCAATCAATCTGGTTATCCAGGCTTATATAAACAGGTAATGGAAATGCCGCAGGAAGAAGTGAACAGAATTTTACAACCGCTGGTTGATAATATTGCAACAATATTTAAGGAAGGCGAACCGGATAAAAAGGATGAGGATTTTTGGGTAGCAAGAGCCGCCAACACTTTTTCAAAAGATGGCAATATTGACCGGGGTATATTTTCTATTTATTTATTCAATCTTGTTCACCTGAAAAAAGGAGAGGGCATCTTTCAGGATGCCGGTGTGCCACATGCTTACCTTGAAGGCCAGAATGTGGAGATAATGGCCAATTCAGATAATGTGTTGCGGGGCGGCCTTACTACCAAGCACATTGATGTAACAGAGTTTCTGAAGCATGTAAAATGCGAAGCCACTTATCCGCAAATAATTACCGGCGAAGAAATAGATGGGGAAAAAATATACAAAACCTCCGCACCCGACTTTCAACTGAGTGTTTTTGAACTGGAAGCCGGTGGCATTATTTCTTTTACACCGGCTTCAGAAGAAATATTATTGCTGACAGAAGGAGTGGCCGAAGCAGATGATGATAAGATTGCTCTTAAACTTGAAAAGGGTAATCCTTCAGCCGTACTGTTTCCCGGTCAGTTGGTTTACCTGGCTGCTGCCACCAAATCCACTGTTTACAGGGCTTCCACAGCAATCCACAATGGTTGATAATTAGACGGCTCAATTGCTTCAATTTATTTACTTTTACGCCATATTTAATTACATAATTATGAAGAACAACGGACGATTAATTATTTTCACACTTATACTGGTGGCATTGGCTACCGCCTGTAAATATTTCTTCGGGCCTGATCTGGATTGGTCCGGGTTCTCCCCGGTAATTGCTATTGCCTTATTTGCAGGATTTATCATCAAGCAAAAGGATATGTCTTTCCTGTTGCCATTGCTGGCTTTATTCATCAGCGATGCTGTAATACAGTTCTTATACACACAAGATTTATTTCCGTATGCCGGCTTCTATAGCGGCCAGTGGAAAAATTATTTAATACTCTTAGCGGCAACATTGATTGGGTTGCTGTTAAAAGGCAGAAGCTTTTCAAGCCTTTTTACCGGTGCCATTGCTGCGCCAACTGTTTATTTCCTCGTATCCAATTGTATGGTGTGGATGGGTGCATCAGAAGCAGTGTATACAAAAAGTTTTGGCGGACTGATGACATGCTATGAAGCCGGACTACCGTTTTATAGAAATTCAATGATCGCTACTTTAGTATTCCTGCCGGTCATACTTTTAGTTTATAACTACCTTACTATGAAGAAAGCCGTACTTACATTGGCTTAATCCATTCTCTATATAATTTGAAACCCATCAGTGTTTGCTGGTGGGTTTTGTTTTTTGTTTGCCACAAAGACACTGAGGCACAAAGCAAATCGGAATCTTAATGTCCTTGTGCCTTAGTGGCATAAATAAGAAATTAACTCGCCGTCCCTTCATACCCCTCATCATGCAGCAACGTATGCTTATGTCCATCTGCTGCTTCCGTCGCTAGCTCATCACACCTATTATTAAATGGATTATCTGTATGTCCCTTTACCCACTTGAATTTGATAGTATGCTTCTTCGACAACTCATAGAACTCCCACCACAAATCAGGATTTTTTTTACCGCCTTTGAAGTTGGTTTTTATCCAGTTCTTCAACCATCCTTCTTCCCATGCTTTCACCACATACTGACTGTCGGAATAAACAGTCACCTGCATTCCTTCTTTCTTCAAGGCTTTCAATCCGGCAATCACTGCCATCAATTCCATTCTGTTATTCGTAGTATGATGATAACCCTGTGATAATTCTTTGCGGTGCTGCCCACTCATTAATATGGTGCCATAGCCACCCGGGCCGGGGTTGCCTCTTGCCGAGCCGTCTGTATAAATAGTAACTGAAGCGGTTGACATTATTAATAATTGCTTTTATCTAAAATTAAGATTGCCACGAAAGCACTAAGACACAAAGTAATAAAACCTTAGTGCCTTCGTGTCTTAGTGGCAAAAAATTATACTTGAAAGACACCCGTCTTCAACTCCCCAATCTCCGCATTTCCATTCGCTGCCTGTATCCCTTCCGAAATAACTTTTCTCGTATCCACCGGGTCAATTATCGCATCCACCCACAATCTTGCTGCTGCATAATAAGGAGATGTCTGCTTTTCATATCTTCCTTTAATCTCACTCAGTAACTTATTTTCTGCCTCCGGTGTTATTACTTCACCTTTTGATTTTAAGGAAGCCACTTCAATTTGCAATAAAACTTT
>JANNCC010000158.1:0-11476 GCA_031386125.1 Chitinophagaceae bacterium | reverse complement strand
CAAAATCAACTCTCTCTATATTATTATAAGTACGGTCTGAAGCCGAATCGTTATTAAATACATTATCACTGCCCCTGTTGATGTAACCATCTTTCATCACTCTTTCCATATAAGCAAAGCCCGATACCTGCGGATAGGCAGCAGGAAAAGGCATATTAAAAGTAACATTATCTACAGCAGCAGCCCCTTGCACAAAAATGTGGTGTTTGTTACCACCCGTAGTTTCCCAGGCATTGGCAGCCCTTCTGAGAATGACTGTGTCAAAATTTGAAAACCGCACATAGGTTTTGCCTGAAAGACTGAAACTATTGATGTTTACGTTGCCGTTATTATTATAGCTCACATTATAATTTGTGTTGGGCAAAACGGTGTTTACACTATTAACATGTGATCTGATACTCTGGGCAGATGTGCCGCCGGATACAACAATGTTAGAAACGGTGCTAACTGAATTGATTGGAGACTGACCAAAACAAAAGTTTGTGATTAATACCATGCATAGCAATAGACGGATTACGGGGTAAGTTTTCATGAAGTACAGATTTTCTACTACAAAAGTAGTTAGCGGTTTTTACATCTGAAATAGTAAATACACGGATAAGTAACTGAAAAATCACTTGGTGGTTTTACGATGTGATTTTTTAATCATTACATAATCAACCAGATATAAAATGAATAATGATAAACCCTGATTATTATGTCAGAAAGTTTTATTGCCCTCCTCATTCAACCGGTGTTTTAAGCAGTTTACGCCCCGCTATATCCGGTTCACCTTATTTTCCTTATCAATTCTGTGAGACAAGTATTTTTGCAGACAAACCAAGTAATATGCCCATACTGGAACTTCAAAACCTTAAGAAGTATTTCGACACTCAAAAAGCAGTAGATGATATCAGTTTATCTGTTGAAAAAGGACAGATATTCGGTTTACTCGGACCAAATGGTGCCGGGAAAACCACTCTTATCCGGATGATAACCGGAATATTTTATCCGGATGAAGGCCAGATTATTTTTGATGGAAAAAAGTTTAACCCGATTAATGATGTAGAACACATCGGTTATATGCCGGAAGAAAGAGGCTTATATAAGAAGATGAAGATTGGCGAACAGACGATGTACCTGGCACAGCTAAAAGGATTGAGCAAAGCTGATGCGTTAGCCAAAATCAAACAATGGTTCATCAAATTTGAAATGGAAAGCTGGTGGAATAAGAAAGTGGAAGACCTCTCCAAAGGAATGAGCCAGAAACTGCAATTCGTTACCACTGTTTTACATAACCCCAAACTAATTATTCTTGATGAACCTTTCAGTGGACTGGATCCCGTAAACAGCAACCTTATTAAAGATGAAATATTTAACCTTGCAAAAAATGGTGCTACTATCATCTTCAGCACCCACCGCATGGAGCAGGTGGAGGAAATTTGCGATCACATTGCATTGGTAAATAAGGGCAGCAAAATATTAGACGGAACTGTAAAGCAGATAAAGCAGGATTTTAAAGAAAACCTTTTCAGCATTGGTGCAGACCAAATGCCTTTACCTGATGGGAATGCCCCGTTTGAAAAATTTGGAACAAAAAAGAGTTCACATATTGTAAAAATAAAAGAAGGAAGCAGCCCAAATGATGTGCTACAATACCTTCTGCAACAAAATGTTTCCATTCATTCATTTAATGAAATACTGCCTTCGCTAAATGATATTTTTATAAAGCTGGTGGAAGGAACACCCACGGCTCGTCAATTTCAAAAAGTATAACCTTATTTAGACCACCAAACTAATCACCATGCATAAAATCTGGCTTATCGTAAAAAGGGAATACCTCACAAAAGTGAGAAAGAAAACTTTTATACTGAGTACAATTTTACTCCCGGTACTTTACCTGGCCCTCATTTTTGGATCCGGTTATTTATCAGCTAAATCAGGTAAACGCCTGAAGATTGCGGTGATTGACTCTTCAGGATACTTTAACCAGGACAAAATAAACAGGGAGAACCAGATGGACAGCAGCAGCATCTTGTCATATATATCTATGAATCCGGCAACCCTGAAGGCTTCACTTAGTGAAAGCGGTTATGACGGGTATGTGGTTATTCCCGCCAATGCCAATTGGGAAACTGGCCTGCGTAATCTGACGCTGCAAGCCAACCGCACTATTGGAATGGAAACGAGTTTCGCCATTCAAAAAAAACTGAATAATATATGGACAGGAGTAAAGAATGAAAAGCTTGGTATAGATGAGAGCAGGAAAAAAATTATGGAAGAAAGTGTAGTAACTGTTTCTCCTGTAAATATTAAAGATAAAAACGCAAATTCTGGAATTGCCACCGGTATTGGAGTTTTTTCCGGTATTCTTATTTATATAATCCTGATGATCTATGGCTCGCAGGTAATGATGGGAGTAATGGAAGAAAAAACAAACAGGATAGCAGAGGTGATTGTTTCTTCTGTAAAACCATTTCAGTTAATGTTGGGTAAGATCATTGGAATCGGGTTGGTAGCTTTTACTCAAATATTAATATGGATAAGTTTTATCTTAATTATATACAATGTCAGCAATATCGGCAGTTCAAGTTCTATTGATGGTATGGTTGGCCAGATTCAAACTATTTTTACAAGTACCAACGTACCACTCGTTCTTTTCTTCTTCATTTTTTACCTAATGGGTGGCTTTTTCTTTTACTCCTCTCTTTTTGCAGCCATGGGTAGTGCAGTTAATGAAGATATGAGGGAGGCACAATCACTTAGTTTTCCGTTAATGATGCCTATCATTTTCTCTATGACAATGATTGGTGCAGTATTAAAAGATCCAACAGGCACAATTGCAGTGTGGGGCAGTATTATCCCTTTTACTTCTCCTATCATTATGATGGCGAGAATACCCTTTGGTGTACCGGGCACAGTTCCGTGGTGGCAGTTAGGTCTCTCTATGACTATGCTTGTAGCCGGATTTATTTTTACCACCTGGTTTGCCGGCAAAATTTACCGCACCGGCATTTTAATGTATGGCAAGAAGCCAAGCTGGAAGGAAATGTTGAAATGGGCTTTCAGAAAGAACTAATTACTTATCTGCTTATTTTAAAGCCCTCCTGCCGGACAGGATGGCTTTTTTGTTAAAATTTTCTTTATCTGACAATAGATGTAACAAAATACGAATTCACTCGTATATTTGATACGAAATATTTCGTGACACAAAATAATCAGCCATTTAAAAACAAGAAGTATGAAACCAACAAACAGTAAAGCCACGCCGTTATTAGTAGCCTTATCCGCCATTGTACTTACCATCGGCCTTGTATCGTGGGATCAGAAACAATCTCCCGGCCAGTACAAACAATCCGCTAACGACACAACGCCTAAAAAGAAATCAACCGACAAGAAAGTCCGTGACCTTGATGATGTGCTTGACGAACTTGACAAAGCCGATTTCAATGTGGATTTTCATAAAATCCAGAAAGAAGTAGCAGAAGCAATGAAGACAATAGACGGCGATAAAATAAGATTAGAAGTGGAAAAAGCTCTGAAAGAAGTAGACTTTGCCAAAATTCAAAAGGAGGTACAGGAATCGCTGGCCAAAGTGGATTTTGAAAAAATAAAAAAAGAAGTTGCCGATGCTATTAAAGAAATAGACATGACTAAAATTCAGAAAGAAGTACAGGAATCGCTGGCCAAAGTGGACTTTGATAAAATAAAATTAGAAATTGAAGAGGTGAAAGATATTG
Organism: Chitinophagaceae bacterium; assembly: GCA_031386125.1. GTDB lineage: Bacteria > Bacteroidota > Bacteroidia > Chitinophagales > Chitinophagaceae > JJ008. Next base: position 7,757 of record JANNCC010000158.1, on the reverse strand, counting down.
ACATGAAGAAGATGGATGCTGATATGAAGAAACTGAGTGAAGAAATGAAAGAGCTAGGTCCCAAATTACAAAAGGAAATGCAAAAGGCTAAAGTAGAAATTGAAAAAGCAAAGGCTGAAATAAAAGAATATAAAGCCTTTGTGGAAGGATTAGATAATGATGGCCTCATCAACAAAAAAGAAGGCTACACCCTGAAACATAAAGACGGTGAGCTGTTTATCAACGGAAAAAAAGCATCAGAACAGACCTACACTAAATACCGCAACTTTCTGGAAAAGCATAAAAAATTCAACATTGAAAAAACCGATGATGACTTTGATATGGATTAAGATGTGTGTTAGCCAAAGACAGCCATAAAAAACAAACAGTCTCGTCTAAGACGAGACTGTTCTTTTATAAAATATGCTGAGAACGAACTGACAGGTTACATACTGGAAAAATGAAATGGTGAAGGCATGATTTCATAATCACTGTTCTCGATCATTTCAATATTCAACTGAAAAGCTTCATCTGTTTTAACCACTACTTTTTCCTTAGTGATTTTTTTGAACCCGGCTTTTTCAAAAATGAACTTATAAGTACCCGGCTTTAACTCATCAAAAGCATACCCGCCGTCTTCTTCCGTCATTACTATTTTTTCCTTCTTAGAAATCAGTACCGCCGTAACGGTTACTCCCTCTAAAGGCTTTTTATTTTCTGAATTGATAACGGTTCCATTCACATCATCCTTTTTACCATCGCCGGGACCAGGGCCACCATCACTGGCTTTAGCCACTGCGAAACCCAACAGGGAGATGGCCAGCATGAAAAATTTTTGTTTCATTGTATTTCTTTTGAATGGTTGATAAATAACCCTTCGGCATTTCCTCTTGTTCGATGGTGTAAATAAAATTAAAGCTTTTTCACCGGATTCGCCAAACCGCTCATAAACTCCTTCCACACATTTTTTACGATATCCCCGGCCGGTAAAATACCATCCAACAAGGCACTTACCTGCCCTATTTCCAGTTCGCCTTCGGCCAAATCCCCTTCAAACATTCCCTTTTTAGCCCTTGCCCTTCCTAACAACGTATTTAATTCATCTGCCGTTGCTCCATTTAATTCCGCTTCCTGCACTTTTTTAAAAAACTCGTTTTTCATCAACCGCACCGGCGTCAGTTGTTTCATCGTTAGCTGTGTATCTCCTTCCTGAGAATCAACTACTATTTTTTTAAAATTAATATGAGAAGAGGCTTCTTCGCTTGCCACAAAACGGCTGCCCATCTGCACTCCTTCTGCACCTAGCACCATGGCCGCCAACATTTGTCTTCCATTGGCTATTCCACCTGCAGCAATAACAGGAATTTTTACGGCATTTACTACCGCTGGTACCAGCACCATCGTTGTTGTTTCTTCTCTACCATTATGTCCGCCAGCCTCAAATCCTTCTGCCACTACTGCGTCACAACCGGCTTCTTCCGACTTCGTTGCAAATTTTGAAGAACTAACAACATGCACCACGGCAATTCCCTTTTCGTTTAGAATACCTGTCCATATTTTCGGGTTACCGGCTGAAGTGAAAACTATTTTAACTCCTTCGTCCAGTATTATCTGAATTTGCTTATCAATATCCGGGTACAGCAGGGGCACATTTACACCAAAGGGTCGGGTAGTGGCAATTTTACATTTACGGATATGTTCTCGTAAAACATCAGGATACATCGAGCCGCTGCCTATAATACCCAGACCCCCGGCATTACTTACTGCACTGGTAAGTCGCCAGCCACTGGTCCATATCATTCCTGCCTGGATGATGGGATACTCAATGTTGAAGAGTTTGGTAATTCTGTTGGAGAACATAGTTAGCAAATTAGCTAATTAGCTGATTTGCTAATTAAAAATTTATCCCAAATCAATACTAGTATTATCCCCGACATTCAGCGACCGGGTTTCACCACGGAGATTGGTATCGCTACCTATAACAGAATCATCCAGTACAATATCAAAAAGATTGGAGAACGAGCCGATGATGGAGTTTTTTACAATAGAATAATCAATCGTTGTGTTTTCCCCGATAGATACATTCGGCCCAATGATAGAATTTTTTATGTTGCATCCGGCAGCAATACTTACCGGCTCAACAATCACCGTGTTTTCAAATTGGCTAGCATCCGTTTTTACAGCAAATTTTTTGAGCAGTGTAGCATTTGATTCCAGCATGGTTTCTTTACGGCCACAGTCAAACCAGTTCTCCACTTTAAAAGACTGAAATTTTGCCCCCATCTGTATCATACAATCCAGTGCATCTGTCAAACTATATTCGCCGTGACTTCGAAGTCCCTGCCGGATATTATTCTCCAGGCATTGAAACATCTGCTCACTTTCTTTGATTTTATAAACACCCACCAATGCCATGTTCGACTTTGGTATCTGAGGTTTCTCCACTACATGATTGATAAAGCCATCTTCCTCAATTTCCGCAACACCAAATTCCCTTGGGTCATCCACCTTCCTAACCCCAATCATGGAAAAAGGGCTGTCCACTACTTCCTGCACATCATACTCACAAATGGTATCGCCGAGTACTACAAACACTTCATCCTGATTTACAATACTCCTCGTCATCCGGATGGCATGACCCACCCCCTGTCTGTCCACCTGGTGAACATAGTGAGCTGTCAGATCCGGGTATTTAGCTTTTACATAATCCTGTATTTTATCCCCGAGATAACCTACGATAAAAACAAATTCATTAATACCGGCACTTTTAAGCTGGTCAATAATAATACTGAGAACCGTCTTTCCTGCAAGGGGAATGAGAGCTTTGGGCTGTGTGTAACTATGTGGACGCAACTTAGTGCCTGCGCCGGCTACTGGTATGATAGCTTTCATCTATTGAGCTACGTTGGTTTGATAACTAATCAAAAGCCAACGAAAGTAAGGATTTTAGAATAAACAAAAACATAGGCAGTTTACAGCAATTGATTCCTTCCACTCTCTTAATTTTGCCACATGCAAAAAGATAATTTGGTTTTTGACTTAATCAGGAAAGAATTAGACCGGCAGAGAAACGGTATTGAGTTAATAGCTTCTGAAAATTTTACTTCGCTGCAGGTAATGCAGGCAATGGGTACCGTACCCACCAACAAATATGCAGAAGGCTATCCCGGCAAACGATACTATGGAGGATGTGAAGTAGTAGATGAAATAGAAACATTAGCTATCGAAAGGTTGAAAAAAGTTTTCAATACAAGCTGGGCAAATGTGCAGCCACACAGCGGGGCTCAGGCTAATGGAGCAGTTTTTTTGGCTGTAATGAAACCTGGTGAAAAATTCTTAGGACTTGATCTTAGTATGGGCGGGCATCTTACACACGGCAGCCCGGCCAATTTTAGTGGTAAAACATACCAGGCATTGCACTACGGTGTTACAAAAGACGGAATTGTGGATTATGATCAGTTGGAAGCAACAGCCCGGAAAGAAAAACCAAAGATGATTATCTGCGGGGCATCTGCCTACAGCCGTGATTGGGATTATAAACGCATCCGTGCAGTAGCTGATGAAATAGGTGCTGTTGTATTTGCCGACATTGCACATCCTGCCGGATTAATAGCCACCGGATTATTGAATGATCCCTTTGATCATTGTCATATTGTTACCTCCACCACACATAAAACATTGCGGGGGCCGAGAGGCGGCATCATCATGCTGCGACATGACTTTGAAAATCCCTGGGGATTGAAAGACCCCAAAGGAAATTTGCGATTGATGAGTTCGCTGTTAGATTTAGCAGTGTTCCCCGGAACACAGGGTGGGCCACTGGAGCATATAATAGCAGCCAAGGCCGTTTCGTTTGGAGAAATACTGGATGATTCATTCAAAGCTTATGGTCAGCAGGTAATTACCAATGCACAGGCAATGGCTAAATCATTTGTGGCAAGAGATTACAAGCTTATTAGTGATGGCACTGATAATCACCTGATGCTGATTGACCTCCGCAATAAAAACCTGACCGGGAAAAAAGCACAGGAAACATTGGACAGGGCACATATCACCCTTAATAAAAACGCCGTGCCTTTTGATGATAAATCACCTTTTGTTACTTCCGGCATCCGGGTGGGTGTGCCTGCTGTTACCACAAGAGGAATAAAAGAAGCACATATGGAAACGATTGTCGCCATGATTGATAAAGTGTTGATGCATGCTGATGATGAAGCAGTGATTGCAGCAGTAAAAGGTGAAGTGCAGGAATTTATGCAGCAGTTTCCTTTGTATCCGGAGTTGGGATAAGATTTAATTTTCCGTTACTTGGTAAAAACAAAATAATTTATCATGATTCAACGCCAGCAAACCCTTTGGTTATTACTCGCTGCATTAGCTGCTCTTTTTTGTTTTATGTTTCCGTTTGCCACTGGTAAGGCAATGGAAAAAGGGGTTGAAGTTGACAAAGTGTTAAAAGCCGGCAGCGGTTTCCTGTTGCTGATAGTTACCGGGGCATCCCTTATACTTTCTGGTGCTATTATTTTTCTGTACAAAGACCGTAAACTGCAAATTAAGCTTTGCCTGCTTGGGTTATTATTATCAGTAGTAATTGTCATATTGTACATCTCAGAAATGAATAAGCTTACAAAAGCTATTCCGGCACTGTTTTGTATTCTGCCTTTCGCTATTATCGCTGGCTATTTTATGGCTTTCCGCAATATTCGAAAAGATGAAAAGCTGGTAAAGTCACTCGATAAGCTGAGATAACTAAAGATATTTCGCTGTATGACTTCCTTTGCACTTTTTCAAATCAGCTGGTTTACCAGCAAAGACTAATACACCACCCTTATCTCCTGCCTCCGGGCCAAGGTCAATCACCCAATCAGCACTTTTAATAACATCAGTATTGTGTTCTATTACCAACACAGAATGGCCCTGCTCTATCAAAGCGTTAAAAGAAGTCAGCAATTTATTTATATCATGAAAATGCAGGCCGGTAGTTGGTTCATCAAAAATGAAAAGTATTTTATTATTGGCTCTTCCTTTACCAAGAAAAGATGCCAGCTTTACCCGTTGCGCCTCACCTCCCGATAAAGTGTCTGATGATTGACCCAATTTTACATAGCCTAAACCTACATCACTCAAAGGTTGAATAGCTTTGGACAGACCCTTCTCATCATAGAAAAAACCAATTGCTTCATCCACACTCATCTCCAGCACATCAAAAATATTTTTGTCTTTGTATTTTACTTCCAGCACTTCTTCTTTAAATCTTTTGCCGCCGCATGATTCGCAGGTAAGATGAACATCAGCGAGAAACTGCATTTCCACTACCTGTTCACCTTCACCTTTGCAAGTGTCGCATCTGCCGCCGTCTACATTAAAAGAAAAATGTTTGGGTTGAAATCCCCGCATCTTACTCAGAGGCTGGTTGGCATATAAGTCCCTTATTTCATCATAAGCTTTAATATAAGTAACGGGGTTGCTTCTTGATGACTTACCTATAGGATTCTGATCCACCATTTCTATTTGGGCAATGCCGTCAATATCGCCGGTTATTTGTTTGTGAAAACCAATCTTATCCCCGAACTCACCTTTCAACTTTCGCAGGGCTGGATAAAGAATTTGTTTTACCAATGTTGTTTTACCACTTCCGCTTACGCCGCTTACCACACACAATACATTCAAGGGGAATTCAACAGTTATGTTTTTAAGATTGTGTTGTCTTGCTCCTTCCACCGTAATGGATCGGTTCCATTTGCGAACGGTTTTTGGTGGCTCAATTTTTAAATCGCCATTCAGGTATTTACCAGTCAGGCTTTGTGAATTCCAGGTTATCGCATCATAATCCCCTTCTGCTATCACTTCTCCGCCGAGGTGAGAAGCCAGCGGCCCCATATCAATAATATGGTCAGCTTCCCGCATCATCATTTCATCATGTTCTACTACTATCACTGTGTTTCCTAAATCTCTCAGCTCTTTTAATACTTTAATCAGGTTGGCTGTATCTCTTGAATGAAGACCAATAGATGGTTCGTCCAATATATATAACGAGTTAGTAAGATTACTACCGAGGCTTCTTGTAAGTTGTATCCGCTGACTTTCTCCACCGCTTAATGAATTGGCTAACCGTATTAAGGTTAAATATCCTAATCCTACTTTAATCAGCGTATCAAGCCTGTTATGCAATTCAAGTAATATCCTTTTCGCCACTTCCTTATCATGGCTGCTGAGTTTGGGCCCTAACGCATCAAACCAAACTTTCAAATCTCTTACCGGCATCGTACTCAGTTCACCAATATTTTTTCCATTCACTTTCACATACAATGCTTCTTTCCTTAACCGGTAGCCATTGCAATCCGGGCATTCTGTTCTGCCACGATAACGGCTGAGCAGCACCCGGTATTGAACTTTATACAATTGTGATTCAACATCTTTAAAAAAATCATTGATACCCATTACACCTTCACTGCCCTGCCATAGTTGCTTGTACTGTTTATCACTAAGGTCGGCAATCGGCTTATGCACCGGGAAGTCAAACTTCTTTGCCCCTTTTACAAAATTCTGCCGCCACCAATCCAGCTTTTCCCCTTTCCACGGTGCCACTGCCCCATCATATACACTCAATCTTCTGTCAGGAATAACCAAATCAGCATCAATACCCAGCACCTGGGAAAAACCTTCGCAGGTAGGACAAGCACCAAAAGGATTATTAAAAGAAAAAAGATTGGGAACTGGTTCTTCAAATTGCATCCCATCCAGCTCAAAGCGGTTGTTGAAATGATGCAGTGTTGTCAGTTGTTTGTTGCCAGTTGTCTGTACTTCAAGATATACATCGCCTTCGCCTTCATAAAAAGCAGTGCCAATAGAATCTGCCAGCCGGTGTTTATCATCATCATCAAAATCCTTCACTACAATTCTGTCAATGAGTATATGCGTAATTTTTTTAGTCTTCAGTTCTTTATCAGGCAATTCAAGTAACTCTTCAATGCGGTGAGTGACTCCCGGCTCCTGACTCCTGACTCCCGTTTCCCGGCTATAGACTCTTGAGAATCCCTTCTGCACCAAAATATTCAACTCTTCTTTTATATCACGGTTTTTATGCTGCTTGAAAGTAGCGAGGATAAAAATTTTATCTCCCTCTTTCAACTTTGTTATCGCATTCAATACATCCGTTACATCATCCTTCTTTACTTCTTTGCCAGAGATGGGAGAAATCGTTTTACCAATTCTTGCAAAAAGTAACCGTAGGTAATCATAAATCTCGGTCATGCTGCCAACAGTACTGCGGGGTGTCCTTGTAATTACTTTTTGTTCAATGGCGATGGCGGGGCATAGCCCTTTGATGTAATCCACATCCGGCTTATTCATTCGGTTCAAAAACTGGCGGGCATAGGCACTGAGGCTCTCCGCATAGCGGCGCTGACCTTCTGCATAAAGTGTGTCAATAGTTAGCGATGATTTACCCGAACCAGACACTCCCGTCACTACAATCAGCTTGTTTCGGGGTATTTCCACCGTCACATTTTTCAGGTTATGCACCCTTGCGCCCTTGATAAGGATATTTTCTGCGGAAATTACGGTCTTTGATTTGGCGGGGTTTTTCCCTTTTATTGTCTTTTCCATTAATAGTTTAACAAAGGTAAAGTCTTATTGGGCATGGTTTTAAGGTCATATTCTTAACATTTTGTTAGCACACAATATTACATTTTGCTGCCACAAATGTTTGGCATTTTAATGAAATGCCCTATTTTTAATTTCCAATAATCCAAAAAATGAAAAACTTAAAACTTAAC
>JANNCC010000154.1:0-6517 GCA_031386125.1 Chitinophagaceae bacterium | reverse complement strand
AGTGGCACTTGAAAAAATACACAAACTTCCATCGCCATAATAATTTAAAACCTGTCCATTAAAATGAGTTACCCATTTTTCGAGAGTAGCATTATAATGTTTGATGACCGCAACAGCCTTCTCTTCGTTTTGCTGCATCATAGCCGTGTACCCGACTATGTCGGTGAACATGATAGCTGCGAGTTGGCGGGATTGAGACATGAAATCCTTTAGGTTATGAAAGTTAGGTATTATAAAATAATGAAAGGGGGATTAATTATTAGTTCAAATTTTGTTCAATAATAAAAAAAATCCCGCCCGATAAAAATCGGGACGGGATTTGAGAATGGGAAGGCTCGAAAAATTAAAAATTAAAACGCAGCCCCACTTGTATCTGCCAACGGGATATCAGATCCGGACTATCTGTGAATGTGGTTTTTAATGAAGGATCAAACTGGTATGTTGGTGCGTTGTTATTATAATTTGCAGAAATAGGCTGAAAATATCCGGAGGTTGTAGCATACTTTCTTACTCCCCAATTACTGCTGATGAGGTTACCAAGGTTTACAATATCTACGCTGAATTGAAGACTTTGTTTTGTTTTTGTGTTCAATATCAAATCCTGTAAAATGCGGAGATCAAGCTGACTAAAGCCGGGTGTCACACCACCATACTTTTCTGTATGTTGTCCTCTTAAGCCATTCAGGTATTCATCCTGTGCAATAAAGGACTTGTATGCCTGTCGCTGTGCTGCCTGATTTTGAGGGTTTCCATTCACATCCACCAACGGAATAAAGGTCATGTTATCAATTTCTGCATCAGTCGGGACATACAGTAAATCATTTGAGCCTGTGCCATCATTATTAATATCACCACCATAGACATAAGCAAACGGATTTCCAGATGTCCATGAACTGAATAAAGAAAACGTAGTGCCCCATTTTTTATCTTTCCCATAATTATACGTTTTGGAAGCGGCCACAATAAAGCGGTGTTTGTTTCCATACAATGAATTTGAGTTGATAGCTTTATTGGCATTGTTTAAAATTGGGTTTCTATCAAATGCATCACTGGAAATTTCTGCAGAAATAGAACTGGCATCTTTGGCTACTCCAAAATTGTAAGCGGCCATGGCAAATAATCCTTTCTTGAAAGTTTTTTGTGCTTGTAATGACAGGTTAAATTGATAGCCTTCTTTGGTGTTTGTAAATACATAGGTATTGTTTGCTCCCTGGTTGGCAGGAAGATAAACGCTTCTCTTGTCGCCGATACCTGAATTCAGTATACCTGTGGGTGTTCCCAATTTATAATTGCGAACCATCATCGCATTTACATCTTTGGTATAGGCTAGGTCAACGGAAAAAATTGTTCCTGAAGGGATTTTGAAATCTGTACCAATATTAGTACGCCATACTTGGGGCCATTTAAAATTTTTATGGCTAGCGTTATAAAAACCACTGCTGGGATTTCCAATATGGTTCCCTATCCATACAAACGGGAAACGGCCGGTGAATAAACCAGTACCACCACGAAGCTGCAAAGTCTTGTTACCCTTTACGTCCCAGTTGAAGCCAAGTCTTGGAGAAAGCAACGGCTTGGTGGTAGGTAGTTGTGTATTGTCCAGGTCTTTCCCTTTTCCATTAGTTATGGGTTTGCCATTTTCATCAAACAGGACCAATGGGTCGGAATTTAAAATAGTGGGAGAACCCGTACTAAATGTTCCCAGAAAACTGCCTGCATTTGGGGCAAACACATCTTGCTGAAAATCAGGAGTGGTTAAAGATATGTTGTTATACATGGGTTTGTCCATCCGGAGGCCAAAAATCAGCTTCAGTTTTGCGTTTACCTGTAGTTCATCCTGCGCATAAAATGACAATTGCCCTACAGTCATTTTCACAATTGCCCACTTATCTGCAATGGCCCGGTTTTGTGCATATGTATTAAATTGATCAAGGTTAAAAACGCCAAACCACAATGGGCGGCCTGTTGGCACACTGTCTTTGAAAGTTTGAATATCTACATCACCCAAAAACATGTTAAAACCATATCCCGTTAAATTGAACGAGTTTTCAAATTTGAAAGATTCATAAGAACCGCCAATGGTGATGGTGTGATTTTTTTTGTAAAGGGTGAAATCATTCGTTACCTGGATGGCATCTTGTTTCAACGCATTATTAATGGAGAATGGTTCATGCCCGGCTACAATGTAACGGGTATTGAACTTTGCAATATTGATAACGGGGAAGGGTGTGGAAAAAGGATTACGAATATCCCTGAACAGCGTATAAACCATTCTGAGTTTATTGGCGGCATTCCCTTTGAAATTTGATTTCAACTCTGTACCAAATGAATTCAGTTTATTGACCATTTCATATCCTGAATTCTGGAATTGTAAGGTTGTGTAATCCGGGCCACGCCGGCCAATGGCGCTGGGGTGGGCAGGTTTGTCTTTTTTTGCATTCAATCCGTTATAGGTGAATGATAATTTATGAATCTGGCTGATGTTCCAGTCAAGTTTTGCCAGCCATTTAAAATTAGTCTGGTCATGGGTAAATCCCTGGTAAGGGCCGGTTACATAATTAAAACGGTTTTTTAATATATTGCTTACAGCTATCATGTCTGATTCTAAAACCCTTGCAGTGTTTGTTTTACCCACATTACCCGCATTTTGAGCTACATAGCTGGAAGCTCCATCTTTTCGTTGTTCTGTTTCAAAATTCAAAAAATAAAACAGTTTATCCTTTTTAAGGGCGCCTCCAAATGCAAAACCGCCCTGTAATTGGCTAAGGTCAGGAACAACAAGCTTAGTTCCTGAAACTTTTTTGCCAGTGAATGATTCACTTCGGTAAAAAAGGTAGGCAGTCCCAAAAAATCTATTACTTCCTGATTTAGTTACTGTATTAATGCCTGCTCCCGTAAATCCAGCCTGGGTAACATCATAAGGAGCAAGGTTTACCTGTATTTGCTCAATGGCATCTAAAGAAATCGGTTGTGCATTGGTTTGTCCACCAGGTGTGGGAGCATCCAATCCAAAAGGGTTATTAAAAACTGCTCCATCAAGCGAAAAATTATTATACTGTCCATTACGACCTGCAAAAGAAATGCCATTATAATTTGCGGAAGCGGATGGTGACAATCGTAAAAAATCATCAGCCGAACGGGAAATGGTTGGCAATGTTCTTAATTGCCTGTTGCTGATATTAGTAGAAGCTCCGGTCCTTTTATCATCAAATATCTTTGATCTTGATGCAACAGTTACATTGGTAAGTTCAGTTGCAGTTTCCTGCATGGTAAACTCGACTGTATTGTTGAGACCCAGCTCCAGGAAAACATTATCAGTAACAACCTGTTGATAACTTACATGGTTTACCGTTACTTTATAAGGGCCACCAACTCTAAGGTTAGGAACTGTGAAGCGGCCATCGGCCTTGGTTAATAACACTTGTTTAATACCGGCATCAGGAAATTCCACAGTTACAGTTGCTGATCCAAGAGCAACTCCTTTAATATCTTTAACTACACCACTTATAGTAGCGGTGGTTACCTGTGCGGTAAGATTGATTGTAAAGAATAGCAAAACAGCAAGAAAAAGCAGGCTTTGCTTTGTAGTGTTTTTTATCATAGCAGTTAGTTTGCTACAAAGTAAGAAAGATTAATAAATTGTTACCACTACAGTTTTGCACAGGATATGAACTCAAAAAAAAATTAATATTGGAAATGGCACTTTTTTGTATAAAATATTGTTTAACTGACAAAACAAAACCCGTCTCCATCAAACAAGCCCTTATCACTCAGCTTTAAATGTGGTATCACCAGTAAAGCCATAAAAGAAAGTGTCATAAAAGGTGAGGCAAGTGTAGAACACAATTCCTCTTTTGCCATTTTATCAATAGTGGTGTAGTAGTCAGCCACTTTATAACCATCTTCATTACTCATTAATCCGGCAACGGGTAAAGGAAGAAATATTTCTTTTAAAATATTAATTGCACTTATACCCCCTTTATTATCAATAACCAAGTTGATAGCCCTTGTAATACTTACATCATCCGTACCCACAGCGACAATATTGTGACTATCATGTGCCACAGAAGAGGCAATGGCCCCTGATTTTAATCCGAAACCTCTAATAAAAGATATAGCTGGATTTGAAGTTTTGTAACGGTTTACAACCACAATTTTTAGAATATCTAAGTCTTCATTGCCAACAAGATCATACTCATTGTCTCCAACCACTTCTTCTATATCTACCTTGACCCAATTTGTAATCAATTGCCCATCCAGTGCTTCGATAACGTCAATTTCATCTTTGTGCGGTTGTCGATGGATTTTCAAATTTTGCCATTTTATTGGCTCGCAGTTGAAATGATTGATGTCACCCGGCTGCTGACTTTTGATCAATGACTTCCCATTCTCTGCCACTAACTCACCATTGATAAATGTTCTTACTACTTCAAACTTTTCCAAATCTTTCACCACAATAAAATCAGCAAAGTCGCCTTCTCTCAGCAGTCCAACATCTAATTTGTAATGAAGCACCGGGTTTACACAAGCTGCTTTCAGTACCTTAAAAATATCAATGCCTTTAGCTACTGATCTTGCACAAAGTTGGTTGATATGTCCCAGCGCCAAACTATCCGGATGCTTATCATCACTGCAAAACATCATCATATCCGGCCAATCATTCAGCAAATCAATCAATGCGTCAAAATTTTTAGCTGCACTTCCTTCCCGGATAAGGATTTTCATGCCGTATTTCAATTTATCCAGTGCTTCTTCAGCAGTAAAACATTCATGATCTGTATAAATGCCGGCGTCAATATATTGTTTTGCTTTTTCCCCTCTCAAACCGGGTGCATGCCCATCAACTGGTTTATTTAAACGATGGGCCGCTGCTATTTTCTTCATTACTTCTTCATCTTTAAATAACACACCTGGAAAATTCATCATCTCACTCAGGTATTTTATCTCATCTCTTTGTAATAGTTTTTCTATATCGCTTGAGTCTAATGCAGCTCCCGCTGTTTCAAAAATAGTAGCAGGCACACAACTCGGCGCACCAAAATTGAATTTGAAAGGAACTGTTTTTCCATTTTCAATCATGAATTCCACACCTTCCATGCCACAAACGTTTGCAATTTCATGCGGGTCGCTGACGGTGGCAACAGTTCCATGTACCACAGCAAGCCTTGCAAACTCGCAGGGAACAAGCATCGAACTTTCAATATGTACATGACTATCTATAAAACCAGGGAGGATGTAACCGGAAGCGACCTCGTAAGGCATTTCTTTAAGGGAAATTATCTTTCCGTTTTCGGCTGTTATAGTTGCCGGATATATTCTTTGCTGGTGAACATCAACAAGATTGCCGCTTATGGAAAACGATGACATGGGATTTGATTTTCGTAAAGGTAAAGTAGTAACTTCAAAGCCTTATTACCACATAAACTACTGTATTATGAGAAAACTGCTTTTCCTCCTGTTTGTTATTCCTTTCACTGCAGCACAGGCACAAAAGAGTAAGCCTGCACTTCCCGTTGCTACAGAAAATTCTGACTCTGTTTTATTATCAAAAGCAAAATACCGTCTTATTGGCCCCTGGCGGGGCGGACGAAGCGGAGCAGCCTCCGGTAGTTATAAAAATAAAAACACTTTTTACTTCGGAGCCACGGGTGGTGGTGTTTGGAAAACAACTGATGGTGGGAGCAACTGGAAAAACATTTCTGACAAATACTATGGCAGTACCATCGGTGCAGTAGCTGTTGCACCGTCTGATGAGAATGTGATGTATGTAGGCGAAGGAGAAAACACTATGCGGGGCAATGTTAGCGAAGGGCTTGGTGGTATGTGGCGCAGCGAAGACGGTGGTAAAAGCTGGAAAAATATCGGGCTGAAAGACGCAAGACATATTATCCGCATTGTTATTCATCCAAGAAATCCGGATATAGTGTGGGTGGCGGCGATGGGACATTTGTTTGGTCCCAATGAAGAGAGAGGAGTGTATAAAACGATGGATGGAGGTAAAACATGGAAGCGGACTTTGTATGTCAACAATCAAACCGGCTGCAGTGATTTGGTAATGGAACCCGGCAACCCTAATGTATTTTATGCAGGTACCTGGCGATTAATTCGTACTCCCAATTCAATGGAAAGCGGTGGTGAAGGAAGTGGTTTGTGGAAAAGTACCGATGCAGGTGAATCATGGACAAATATTTCTACTAAGAAAGGGTTACCAAAAGGAGTGTGGGGAATAGTAGGTATGGCTGTAGCTCCATCCAACACGGATAAGGTTTATTGCTTAATGGAAAATAAAGATGGTGGATTGTATGCGAGCAGCGATGGCGGCGAAACATGGACATTACAAAGCAGCGATAATAATATCCGGCAACGGGCCTGGTATTATACCAAAGTATTTGTTGACCCAAAGAATGAAAACAAAGTGTATTGTCCCAATGTTGATTTTATGATCAGCACCGATGGGGGTAAAACTTTCAAAAGCATCAACACACCGCATGGGGACCATCATGATTTGTGGATAGAC
>JANNCC010000152.1:0-2350 GCA_031386125.1 Chitinophagaceae bacterium | reverse complement strand
GATTTGATAGTCTTTCATATCCTGTCGTTGTGTCAATCCTTGACCCTGTCCGTTATAATTGAACATCCACACTTTTTTTCCTAATCTCCTGAGGCCGGTAAACATTTCAATGCCTTGATACCAGGGAACAGCACCATCTGCATCATTGGCCATAATGACCATTGGTGCTGTTACTTTAGTCAAATGAAACAACGGAGAGTTTTCTAAATACAACGGTAGTTTTTCCCACAATGTTGCGCCGATACGGCTTTGTGTTTTTTCATACTGAAATTGGCGTGCAACACCACTCTCCCACCGTATGCCACCATAAGCACTTGTCATGTTAGCAACAGGTGCACCAGCCCATATTGCTTTAAATAATTTCGTCATCGTTGCTACCTGTGCGGCCTGGTAGCCGCCCCAGCTATGTCCTTGCAAAGCCATATTGGTACTATCAACCCATCCTTTTTTTACCAATGCTCTTGAACCGCTAACTATATAATCGTAAGCATTCTTACCCGGATGACCGGTTGTATATTCTATATCCGGCATAAAGATGATATAACCCCGACTGGCAAAGAAAGGCACATTGACAGCACTGCGGATGGGTGCCGGTTCTTTGTAATCATATAGGCCCTGGCTTAATTTTTCATAGAAGTAAACTATCATCGGATACTTCTTTGTTGGGTCAAAATTTTCCGGTTTGTAAACAAGACCCGTTGCTTCTTTACCATTGTAAGCTTTCCATTTGAAAAGTTCGGCGGTTCCCCAATTATAATCTTTTTGCTGGGGATTGATGGAGGATAGTTTATTTCCGTCAGTACCTTCGTCTGTTTGGTGCCAGTAATATAAATCCGGGGACTCACTAAACGATTCCTTAGCGAATAGATAATAATCAGCATTTTTTGATTTCATTACCTGGCTGATACTATACGCATCATCAGAATGTATTGGCAGCAACTGTTTGCTAATTGAGTTGTCACCGTTATATAATCCCCGCCATAAACCAGCTTTCTTATTTGTTTCATTAAAAGTTTGAAATACTAGTTGCTGACCATTTTTTATATACCGCTCGTCGGCATCGGTTTGAACATACCTGTATTGTATCTTTTTATCCCTGCTTCCAATAATGCTTACAGGAATCTGACTTGACCTTGCATCAACTTTCCATGTACCGTACCTGTCATAGATAAAAACAGCTTCATCGTTTTCCTGCCACTTCATCACACCATAGTTACCAGGTTCGCTTGGGGTATCCCAATCTTCAATATATAAAGGCACTTTTATTTTTGCAGTTATGTTTCTTGTTGTCACTCCGTCCCATGCAAAATAATGTTTGGCTTTCCTGTCGTACCACATTATGTATTTCCCTGTTGAAGATGGATAGACTTGCCCCAGCAGATTTTCTTTTACTAATTTTTTATTCCCCGTATTTACATCAATGGCATAAATATCTTTTATTGTTCCACCCACCCACTGACTTTCTATTCTTTTGCCATAATCTGTTACTCCCACAAATAAATCACCATCGCCTTCATTCGTTTGTATTACCTGCGGTATCTCTTTGCCACCCAGCCGGAGTATTGTTTTCTTTTCAAGATCATACACGGCGAGATAATTCTCTTGTTGTGCAGCTCGTAAACGGGTAGGGAGTAATTGCACTGTTTGCAAGTAATCATCATTATAATGCCAGATGTCAACCTTCGGCATATCCATTTCTATAATGCTGGTGTCTTTAGGCGGCTGTATCGGTGCTGAACCAAAAAATAACCGTTTGCCATTTTTGCTGAAGTTCAGGTTCCCGAATTCACTGATGCCCATGCCCAGGTGCATATCCACCGAGTTTTTATCCACCAGCAGCGATGCGCTGTCCATGCCTGTTTTGTAATACCAGATGCGATAAAACTTCTGCAACTCTTTTGGCCGGGCATCTCTTTCTGCGAGGTAAGCAATTTGGGAGCCATCATCTGTCATAGAAAAGTTCTTGAAATCATTCCCGCCATTACTCAATACAGTTGATTTGCCTGCTTTTAAATCATAAAACAGTACAATTGCTTTGCTTAATGAGTCTTTAGGATTTTTTGCCTGTTCGATCAGCAACTTATCACCGGTCTTATTGAAATAATACTCCAGCACATTGGCAAAAATCTTCTCCTCCCCAGTTTCTAATTTTCGAAGCACCAAATCACTTCCTGCATCGGCTGCAGGTCCGGCTGGTTCGTCGCCATCAGCATCCTGGTCAATGGTGAATAGTGAATTGTCAATAAGCTCATCGCCATCCTTGGTTCTCTTCTTCCTTTCTGGTATTGCCTGGATTATGCTTTGTAAAGAATCAATAATGTGATTAAGACTGTCTGCTACTTTTTTATTA
>JANNCC010000147.1:0-2362 GCA_031386125.1 Chitinophagaceae bacterium | reverse complement strand
TGAAGGAATGTTGGAGTTGGGTAGAAAAAAGATTGAAAAAGAGCAACTTGTGGATAAAATCCAGTTACAGGTTGGTGATTCAGAAACAATAAACTTTGCTGAAAATACGTTTGATGCCGTGATGGTGGCATTTGGAGTCCGGAACTTTGAGAACCTGGAAAATGGCCTGGCAGAAATGCTACGGGTTTTGAAACCCGGTGGTCGTTTGGTGGTGCTTGAATTTTCAAAACCCCGGCGTAAGGCAGTTAAAAATTTTTACAATTTGTATATGGGCTTCGTGGCTCCGCAAGTGGCCCGTTGGTTCAAACAAAACAAAGAGGCTTATCACTATTTGAATGAATCAGCCAATGCTTTTCCTGACCGCCATTTATTTACTGACATTTTAAAAAAAGTGGGCTACTCCGATACGGAATTTGAACCGCTAAGCTTAGGAATATGTTGCATTTACTCCGGACAAAAGCCTCTTTAAGAATCATATCCATTCCGTTGATGTTTTTCGGAGGGCTGTTGCTTTCGCAGGTGGCTGATGCCCAGTTTAGCAAAGTAGAAATGAACCGCACCGACCAGGACAGCAAGCCTTATTATTTTGGCCTGAGTGTCGGCATCAACCTGGCTCGTTTTCAAACATCATTACACCCTACTTTTTTACAGCAAGACAGTGTGTATGTAGCCGAACCTACCAACTCTGGCGGTATCACTTTGGGTTTTCAGGCTACGGCCCGTTTATCTGACAGGTTTCAATTACGTTTTAATCCGCAACTGATGTTTGTGGAGCGGAATATTTTTTACCAACTCAAGTATCCGGATATTGATGGAGATACGGCCGTTACTAAAAAAGTGGAATCCATCATTGTATCTTTTCCTTTTCAGTTAAAGTTCCAGAGTGACCGCATCGGTAACTTTCGGGTGTACACATTACTCGGCATAAAGGCGGATATAGATATGGCCAGTAATGCCCGTGCAAAAAGGGCAGAAGAACTGGTAAAGATTGAAAAATATGATTTCGGTCCGGAGTTTGGCATCGGGTTCAACTTTTATTTTCCCAGTTTTATTTTCTCCCCGGAAATAAAAATCAGCAATGGGCTGCGCAACATCCATGCAAGGGATGAGAACCTCCGCTTCTCGAATGTATTTGATAAAATACAATCGAGGATGATTGTGTTTACGATTCATTTGGAGGGGTAACTCAAGGCCATTGACTTGTTTCTTTACTTGTCGGGCCTACTCCACCCTGCCCCGAGAGCTATGAGGACGGGGCGATGAGATAATCGGCTTACAATCGTTAAGTTTGAAAGACGGGCAGGGAAAGAGGTGGTGACAACAAACTATATTTGACAATGTTTGCGACGAGGATCAAAATTGCAGGGCAGCACGACACCTTACTTCATCTTATCATTGCCTATACTAATTAAATAAAAATAATACAGTATGACAAAGTATATTTTTCTACTCGCATTTACTATTGCGACACTTGCTACCAATGCACAAGACAACTCTAAAACTGAGGCTGAAATACGAAGGTTAGAACAAGCCGGGGTGACAGCAATTTTAAATGCTGACACTACTACCCTGAAACAAATTTGGGCACCAGCGTTTTTGGTTAACAATCCAAGAAATGAAATAACAGGAAACCGTGATTCTGTTTTGCTACTCCAAAAAGCCGGTATGATTGACTATACTACTTTTGAAAAGGTTATTGAAAGAATGCAATTTCAAAAAAACATTGTAATCACAATGGGACATGAAATACTTGTTTCAAGAAACGATACCCCGGGTGCAAAAGCAGGGCAGGTTTACAAAAGACGTTTTACAAATATCTGGATGAAGAAAAATGGAAAGTGGCAACAAATAGCAAGACATGCTTCAGTAATTTGTCAATAAAAAACAATTGCTTTTGATTGTGACAGAGAAGAAGAACGGCACATTTACCTGTTTGCTGCTATGCTGCCTGATGAATACATCCTGTTCGACATATGGCTTATCAGCTGCAGTTTGGGCTGAACGAATAAATTTCAACAAAAAAATTAGCCTCCACTTTAGTTTTCGATCTGCTTCTGTTTGGGGCTGAAAAAAAGCCCTTATCATTTTTTTTGATAAGGGCTTTGGAACTGCAAGCCCCGAAGAGCAAAGAGCCGCCTGCCCATTGGCAAACTCAGGAGGCGGCTCTTTATTATAACTACTTATTGATTATGCAGGGCTTAATATGAAATTGACTGTGGCAGATGCACCTAATGCAATGACAACACTTGCTTGTGTTGCCTCTCCAAATGATGCAGCGGTGCAGGTGATGGAGTAAATGCCGGGCACAGGAATTAAAAGTGTGTATTCTCCATCTATATCAGTGGTGGTGGTGTAAGGCTGA
>JANNCC010000128.1:0-13624 GCA_031386125.1 Chitinophagaceae bacterium | reverse complement strand
TCAAAATCCTTAAATATAAAAGCCCCCAACTTATCCAATGATGCAAAGAAAGCTTTTCCATTATTCATCTCTGTAAACTCCTGTACAAATTTTTGCAGGTAAGGGTCAGTTGCAATCATAAAAGTAGTGATTGGTATTTTCAGTTTCTTGCACTGTGCTGCCAGGTTGATGCAACGGTTCACTACTTTCCTGTCAAGGCCAAAACTGTTTTTATAATACCGCTTGCCTATTTTCAAACAAGTAGGTTTGCCATCAGTAATCATGAATATTTGCTTATTCGGATTTTTTCTTCTTCGCAGAATATCCATGGCTAATTCTAGTCCGGCAACTGTGTTGGTATGATAAGGCCCGACTTGTAGATAGGGGAGGTCTTTCACTTCAATCGGCCAGGCATCATTGCCAAACACTACTATGTCCAATGTGTCTTTCGGGTATCTTGTTTTAATTAACTCACTCAAAGCCATCGCTACTTTTTTGGCAGGAGTAATCCTGTCTTCGCCATACAAAATCATCGAGTGGGAAATATCAATCATAAGCACTGTAGATGTTTGTGCTTTGAAATCTGTTTCCCGTATTGTTAAGTCATCTTCCTGCATCCGGAAACTGTCAATGCCATGATTGATTTGCGCATTACGGATGCTTTCAGTAAAATCAATCTGCTCCAGCATATCACCAAACTGAAATTGTCTTGTATCAGGATTCAATTCATCGCCCTGCCCAGGTTTGAAACTATGATGGTCGCCTTGTTTTGTTTTTTTAAGTTTCCCAAAGATTTCTTCGAGACTACTTCTTCTGATGCCTTGTTCTGTTTTAGGTGTAATTCTTATTTCTCCCTGCTCATTATTATCAGACAGATAACCTTTTTCTTTTAGCTCATCTATAAAATCACCCATGCCATAGTCATCATCTGTCAGTTTGTATTGTTTGTCCAATTCATTCATCCATTGCATAGCTTCTGCTACATCGCCGCTGGTGTAAGTAAGCAGCTGCATAAAAAGGCTGAGCAGCTGATCAAACTTACTCTTGCCTTCGCTGTCCGCATCAAATTTGGTGAAGTGGAATCCTCTCATTGGATATACAATTTACGATAAATATTTTGCAGCTGGTTGAACTTAACAACAACTTAAAGTGCGGGAAGTTTAAAACAAAAAACCCTTTGCCAGAGCAAAGGGTTTGAAGGTAGGGTTAATCAAAATTATCTGTTACTATCTTTTTTAACCCCGGAATCTTTATTAGCCTGGTTAATGATAGTTGGATTGTTTCCTTCTGTTGGTGTTTTTGCCTGCACCTGCGGTGCATATTTTTTCTCAATCAATCCCAGCACTTCCAGCATTATTTCATTTATGGGGGCTTCAGATCTTTCATACCCACCGAAAAATTCCGGCCTTTCTGTCTGGATATAGTTATAATATTTTTTCTGCTGCTCGAGGTCTTTACGAAGGTTAACCCGAATCTTCTCTGCCAGATCAGCTTTACCAGCTTTGTAGCAGGCTTCCAGGTAAATCAGGGCAGTCTGGTTATGACTATTATAGCGACTTACTAACGCGTATGGCAAATTAGCCGGATCAATACCTTTCTCTACTTTATCAATCAACTTCAGGGCTTCTTCTTTTTTACCGGCGTCTGCCATATTTCCTGCTGCTTCGGCAAACAATGCCCGAAGGTTAAGGATATGACGACGATTTTCCTCATCAAAATAGACACCTTTTTTATTGGCTCCACCAAATTCATATTTTGTCATCAGGTTTTTGTACATCGTATCGGTATTGTTATCCCTGATTTGTGTGCCACCTAACCGCATCTGCCTGAGTGCCTGGTCAGTTATCCAGTTTGCCTGTGGTTGTTTGGTTACTACTGGCACCAGCCGGTAAGAAAGGCCATCCTTGCGGAGGAATTGAGAAAAACCAAGTTCACCCATAGGTGAAGTAAAATAAATCGGACGTTTCCACCCGTTGGCTGCATTGGAAGCGATGATATTCAATATAATAAAATCACTGCGGACAAGACCGTCTTCCAGTTTGTTTTGTGGTATTTCAAACTTTAATTCAGAAAGTACACTATCAGTTGCATTTACAACACCATACTTTCTTGCCAGTTCCACATCTACTGGTACTTTGAATTTTGCAACCGGGAAACTACCAAAGCCAACATCTCTTTTTGTGTCTTTATCAAAATTTGGTTTTCCTAATACATTTTTCATTACATCATACAGATCATAATACTCATTCGCATCGCCTTGTAAACGATACCTGAGAAACTCCCTGTTATGCCCTTCTATCTGTTCAGGCGACCAAAGAACATCTAATGAATCAGCATTATTAACTTTATAACGAAGCTGGTTAATATACCAGTCAATGCCGAGTAAACTGTTATTAATAACACGGATATCCGGACGAATACCTTCCACCTCCTGTGCATACCACAGCGGATAGGTGTCGTTATCGCCAAAAGTAAAGATGATAGCATTAGGGGCGCAGCTTTCTAAATAAGCTTTCGCCATATCCGGTGCAGTTGTCTTTCTGCTTCTGTCATGGTCATCCCATTCCTGCTGTGCCATTAATAATGGTACGGCAAGACAAATAACAGTAGTAGCAAGATTAAGTGTTCTCTCATTTTGCCCGCCAGATGAAATAGCTCTGAGCAGGTAAGTGACACCTGCTGTAATGGCTGCATATAATACAGTAGCGAAAATACTTCCCATAATTCCACCACCGCTCATTAGCGTTATAAGGAAAGTAAGGATACTTCCGCCTATCAGCATGTTCTGGAAGGTTAATTGGTCAGCCTTTTCCTTTGCCATTTTTACAAAAGCAACAACGGCCAGCCCTATCCAGACAGCAAAAGCATAGAACGAGCCTACAAAAGCATAGTCCCGTTCACGGGGTTGGTTACCCGGCTGGTTCAGGTAGAGTACTACGGCGATACCGGTCATGAAAAAGAGAAGGAAATTAACTATCCAGTCATTTCTTTTTTTGAAAAATTGATAAATACAACCAACAATACCTATCAGGAATGGAAGCATGAATAGTTTGTTGTGCGCCTTATTGTTTTTTATACTGTCGGGTAATTCGTTTTGATTACCCAGCCGTTTATTATCCATAAAAGAGAACCCGGTTATCCAGTTGCCATCTCTTTTATTACCCATGCCCTGTACATCGTTTTGCTTGCCTGCAAAGTTCCACATAAAATACCGCCAGTACATGTGGCTGAGCTGGTACTCAAAAAACCACTTCATATTATCACTATACGACGGTGCTTCGTATCTGCCCGATTGCTGATCCTGTGCCAGATCAAGCCAGTCGGAATAAAACTCTGCATGATACTGGTCATTGCTTGGATCCCACACTCTTGGGAACCACTGTATATCGCCACTCTCATAGAGAGGCTTCCTTTCTCTGCCAATCGGGATATACTTATTTTTCCCTTTTACATATTTCATCTCACCGTCTTTCATGTCCACCTTATTATCGCCATCAGCATCTCTGTATTGAGCAGCAAAATGCGGTCCTCTTAATAAGGGAGCTTCGCCATATTGTTCACGACTGAGGTAATAAACGAGGTTGATTGGATTGTCAACGTTGTTCATATCAATCGTGGGGTTTGCATTGGAACGTATGAGTGCGGTGAAATACATGAAGTAGCCTATCATCATGAATGCATAACACCACAGCGACAGTTTTAAAATCTTTAACGCAGTTGGTTTTAAAAAATACCCAACTAAAAATGCGATGCCACCAACAAGCAGGAATTTAAAGATTTTTCCACTATCTGAACCAAGGCTTACAATAAATGGCAGCAATGACAAGCCGAGAAATAATACAAAGAAGGTGATGAGCTTTGTTTTGGTAATGTTTTTTTCATTGAATCGTAAAGCCCATGCAATAAGGGCAGCCAACGCAAGAAAATAGAATGCAAAACCAGAGAAGAAAGGCATCTTCAATGTATTTACAAAAAATATATCAAAAAGGCCGGCACCTTTCATAGAGTATTGAATAACGGCCAATTGTACCAACCCTGTAATAACAGAGCCGATAAGGAATGCGACTATTGCACCTTTGGTAGAAACAGTATAGCGGCGATAGTAATAAATCATTACAATCGCAGGGATTGTCAATATGTTCAACAAGTGAACACCTATTGAAAGACCCATCATAAAGAAAAGGAAAACAATCCACCGGTCGCTTCTGGCCCTTGCATGCAAGTCATTTCCTGCATGTTCATCAGCATGTTCCCATTTCAGCATTGCCCAGAACACTAATGCAGTGAAGAAAGATGACAAGGCATATACTTCACCTTCCACAGCACTGAACCAGAACGAATCACTGAATGTATAGGCTAAGGCACCAACAGCACCTGCCGCCATAGTAGTAAATGTTTGCGAAGCATTTAGTTGCTCACCGGCATTTACAAACATTTTGCGGGCAAAGTGGGTGACACTCCAGAAAAGGAATAAGATAGTTCCGGCACTGGCCAATGCACTCATAAAGTTTACGGCACTGGCGGCACTGTGTCCATTATCACCAAACAGTATGATAAAGAAACGACCTAACAGCACAAACAACGGAGCACCGGGAGGGTGGGGAAGCTGAACACCTTTGGCACTGGCAATAAACTCACCAGTATCCCAAAGACTGCCTCTTGCTTCAC
Source organism: Chitinophagaceae bacterium (assembly GCA_031386125.1). GTDB lineage: Bacteria > Bacteroidota > Bacteroidia > Chitinophagales > Chitinophagaceae > JJ008. The sequence continues at coordinate 8,977 of JANNCC010000128.1, read as the reverse complement.
GGGTAAGAAAATAAGTGCCTAAAGCAATGAGGAACACCGCCCATCCGGTAATGTTATTGACTTTCTTGAAGTTCATAAACTAAATAATTGTTTTTTATTCCTTGTAAAAATCCTGAGTTTATCGAAGGATTGAAAGAAAGCAAAAATAGGGTTTCAGGGGTAGATTTCAGTTCCGGTTAGCCAGTTTTAGGAAATTTATCGTATTATGATTTTGGCCTGTAAAATAAAGGGGTTTGCTATGGCTTTTATGGTATTAATAAACGAAGTGATGCGGAAGGAAATATTATCAAGAGCAGCTATCAATTCTTTTTTCCAGCTTAATCCTGAATATCCTGATTTTACTTATTCAAAGTAGACTTTGATAGTTTGGTAGGAAAGCTGTCCTTGTCTCAGTTTTTCGGAAAAACCTTTGAGACCAAACAGACCGGCGGCATTGCCTTTATTGATTGCTATTTCAAGATAGCCTGCACTATTGAACATGGCCAGTTTTTCGCCTTCCGAAACATCCGCATAGCTTTCGCTGATACGATCAATCATTTCATCTCTTTTAAAAACGATACGGAAGCTTCTGCCTTTTCTTTGTTCTTCAAACTGCTCATGTGTAATGTTGACAATTACATTTTCAAAGCTGTCAATGAAAATAATCTGGCCTTCGATAGAGTTATTTTCCAGAATAGGTCTTAAATGGCGTTTCTCTAAATACTTTACATCTGAAGTGCCGATACTTTGTATAGATTCACCATTTACTAATTGGTTCACCACTTTCCCCATTACAGAAGTAAGATGAGTGGTATTTTTAATAGCTGTTTTTTCCAAGGGTATCCCAATCACTATTTCCGGTGTTTCTTCCAGTATCATGGTCAGCAAACCATTATCAGCACATAGCAGGTATTGATTTTTATGAAAAGCCAGTAGCAGTTGCTCGGGTTTTTTTTCAAACAAATTAACCAGGATAAGATGATAGGTAAATTCAGGAAAATTTTTGATAGCACTCTGGCATACATAAGCAGCCTGGGGATAATTGAAAGGGGGAATATTATGCGAAATATCAACGATTTGAAATTCGGGGTTTAGTTGTAATAGTTGCGCCTTTACTGCACCTACTAAGTAGTCGGGGCTGCCAATGTCTGATGTAAGGGTTAGTAGAGGCAAAGTTTTTTTTGTTTCGGGTCTAAGGTTTAGTTAAAGCAAAACTCATACTTATTTAACCAACTTTCCGTCTTTAAAGAAAAATTTGTAGGTAAGTTTATCAGCCAGTTTTGGAAAAAATTTTTGCATAAATACTGTTCTTTTCCCTGTAAATGTCATTACTACTGTTCTTTTCTTTTTCCTGATAGCATTCAAAATATGCGTCGCACATTCCTCAGCACTCATCATTTTGCCTTCATCCATTGGTGTTTTTCCATGTGCTATTCCATCTTTATTCAATGCGACATAGCGGATATTAGAAGCAGTAAATCCCGGACACACCCACATTACATGCACACCATCAGCCATTAACTCTGTCTTGATTGCTTCAAGCCAACCCTGTACTGCAAATTTGCTGGCAGAGTAGCCGCTTCTTCCCGGCAGACCCCTGTATCCGGCTATGGATGATACACCGACTATTGTTCCTTTTCTGGCAATGATAGAATCTAAAGCATATTTAGTGCAGTTAACCGTGCCATAAAAATTAATATCCATCACTTTGTGAATGACTTCCGTACTAGCTTCTTTCAATAATGCCCTCATAGAAACACCGGCGTTATTGATAAGTATGTCTATACCACCAAAAGTTTTGATGGTGGTTTCCATGAAACGGCGGCAATCGTTTTCACTGCTTACATCGGCCACCATTGTATGCAGATGAGCGGAAGGATATTCAGCTTGAAGCCGGTACAGCTTATCATGGTTGCGGCTGCAGGTGGCTACTTTGGCACCCATAGTTAATAACGCATCAACAAGAGCTTTGCCAATACCATCCGTTCCACCTGTTACTACTACTACTTTGTCTTTAAAATATATTGACATGAATAATTGGTTATTACTACAAACCTACTTTAAAATTGTGCAAAATGGAGAGTACAGAAAATGAAAAAGCCTCCGTTTGGAGGCTTTTTTGTGATTCCGCTGGGACTCGAACCCAGGGCCCATACATTAAAAGTGTATTGCTCTACCAACTGAGCTACGAAATCATCCTTTCCTTTTAAGGGATTGCAAAAATACAGTCTCAGGGCTTTTTAGCCAAAACTTTTTACATTAATTATCAACAGGTTTATGTTGTTTTCCATTAGTTATTGTGAATTATCCGGTATTTCAGGTATTTGTTTGTTTTCATCAATTAACAGTAACAATAGTAAAATCAGGAAAGTTCTTCCTTCATTTTTCGCATCACATCTTTATCTATCATTACTTGTGCAAGATATATCATATTCATAAAGGCTTTGGCGCCTGAGATACCATGACCGATAATGACCGGCTTGGCAACACCAAGAACAGGTGTGCCGCCATAGTTTTCAAAATTGAAACGTTCAAAATATTCTTCTTTGACCTTCTTCTCATGACTGATTTCATATAATGACTCCGCCATTTTAAGAATGATGTTGCCGGTAAAGCCTTCGCAGACCATGACATCGGCTTTACTTTGTAGTACATCACGGCCTTCTATATTGCCTATAAAGTTGATGTGTTTGTTTGCCTTCAGCAGAGGATAGGTTGATTGTGCCAGCAGATTGCCTTTCCCTTCTTCTTCGCCAATATTTATCAATCCTACTCTGGGATTCTCAATGCCCAAAACGAACTGTGCATAGACAGAACCCATAATAGCAAACTGGTTCAGTTGTTCTGGTTTACAATCTGCATTCAATCCCACATCCAGCAATAATCCTGACCCGCCATCTGTTTTAGGAATAATGCTTGAAATAGCTGGCCTGATAACTCCTTCCAATGCTTTAATGCTGAACAATGCTCCTACCAACATGGCCCCGGTGTTTCCGGCACTAATAAAAGCATCCATTTTGCCCGAGGCTAATAAATGAAAGCCGATAGCGATAGATGATTTTTGTTTTTCTTTTAAGGCTTTGGTGGGGTGCTCATGCATATCAATCACCTGCTCTGCATGAATTATTTTGATGTGTTCTGCCGGAACATTATGTTCTGTAACCAGCTTTTCTATCTGCTCTTTATCACCAATCAGTACCAAACCGGCAGGAGTTTTATGGCCGGACAGATAAAACTGCACACCCTTCACTGCTTCCAGCGGGGCAAAGTCGCCGCCCATCATGTCTATACCTATCTGCATACTCGTTGATAAATATCAATTCTAAAACAACAAATTCCAAATACCAGTATGACAAATTAGCCAAATGGATTTGGAATTAGAGAAATACGCTTTGTAAAAGACAGTATTATTGGGCTTTTAATGGGGCTTTTTCAGCTACCACTTTACCTTTGTAATACAACTTTCCTTCACTTACATGTGCACGGTGACGAACATGCAGTTCACCTGTTGTGCTGTCTGTTGATAATGTAGCAGCAGTAGCTTTATAATGCGTTCTGCGTTTTGCACTTCTTTGCTGACTGTGTCTGCGTTTGGGATTTGGCATAACTCAAATATTAAAATGTCAATTGTGAATGGTGAATGGTCAATTTAGTCTTTAGTGGGTTCACTATTGACCACTGACTATTCACTTATTATTATTCTAAATCTTTAAATTTTTCCAATCCTTTCCAGATTGGATTCTCTTTTTTTATTTCAATTTTTTTAGGCTCCATTTTCTTCAGCAGATCAAGTGCCGAAGGGTTGCAACCGGGTCCGTCCATCTTTTCAAAATCACATGCTTTCTGCATGGGGATGGTAAGGACAATGAATTCATATATCCAGTTAGCTATATCAACATGGCTGTCGCCCTGTGCGATGTAGTACATATCCGGGTCTTCTTCCTGTTCATTCATCAGTTCCGGGTCTTCCACCATTTTTACGGTGATGTTGAATTCATCCCAGAGTTCTAATGGCAGGTTACTGTTGCAACGGTCGCAGGTTACTTCCAATGTTCCGCCAATCTCAAATTTGAGTAACATAAAGCTACTTTTTTTATCAAGCATCAATTTTACATTGGCCTTGCAGTTGCGAAAGTCCTGCTTTTGGAATACCTCAAAGAACTTATCATTAATCGAATAGCTGTAATGATGAACCCCGGGTTTCAACGACACAAAAGCTATCTCAAACTCCCGGCGGCGGCTCATTTATCAACTTTTTAAAGAGTGTGCAAAGGTAAGGGAACAAATGGACATTTTAAGGCTGATTTTAGATTATTTTTGCCTATCTGTCCCGGCTTAACAGCCTGATTTTGAAGATACTTAAAATTTGAAATTTTGCAACAATTCCTGTCCCGATTATTTGCCCACCTCATGAAAAGCTGGAGTTGGGTACTCCTGATTATTCTCACCATCCTCATCAAGTGGGCTTCCTGGTACCCGGGATGGGTGGAGCAGAACTATAGCCAGGGAGTGTACCCAGTTATTTCAAAAGTCCAGCGATTTCTGTTTGGATGGACCTCTTTCAGCATTGGTGATTTGTTTTATGCCTTTCTGATAGTGGTTATTCTTTACAAAGTCTTCAAATTTTTCAGGCTGTTGTTCAAAAAACAACTGAACCGCCGGTATTTTGTAGCGGGGTTGCAGCAAGTCATTTTCATTTTTTTGTTTCTGTATGTATTTTTTAATCTTTTGTGGGGATTGAATTATAACCGGCGGGGCATTGCTTACCAATTGGATTTGGAAGTAAAACCATATACAGTAGCAGACCTTGATACATTAACCAACGTAATTCAAAACCGGGCAAATTATTATGGGGGGTTTGTAACTGAGGCACAAAGAGATTCATTTGACCAAAAAAGCAGGCTGTTCAGCAGCGCAGTGGAAGCATACAAGGATGTCGCAAAAAAATATTCTTTTCTTGCTTACAAACCAAAATCAATAAAGCCATCACTCTTCAGTTACCTTGGAAACTATCTCGGTTTCCAAGGGTATTACAATCCTTTTTCAGGTGAAGGGCAGGTGAACACAACGGTTCCCCGTTTTTTAGAACCGTATGTGACAGCACATGAAATAGCTCATCAATTAGGCTATGGAAAAGAAAACGAAGCGAACTTTGTTGGCTTTCTTGCCTGCCGGGCTTATAATTCCAATGCGTTCAGGTATTCAGTGTATTATGATATGTACAATTATTCTGTCGGAGAATTGTACAGGAGAGATACCGCTTTAGCAAAAACATACCAGTTAAAAGCACATCCTCAGGTAAAAAAAGATCAAAAGGAATTCAGGGATTTTTATCGCCGGTATAAAAACCCGATTGAGCCAATCGTTATGTGGGGCTATGGCCATTTTTTAAAAGCTAATAACCAGCCGGCTGGCAAAAGAAGTTATAATGAAGTGGTGGCCTGGTTGATTGCTTATTACAAAAAATTTGGATTGCAAGCACTTTAAACAAAATGTGCTTTTGCCTGTTGCAGTAGTATGAATAATACTGTTAAACTGATAATATCAATAGTTATCCCAGTAACAATAGGTGCAACTGCTGGCTTTTTCACTATTACTGGTGTTGATAGTTGGTATCAAACCATCAATAAGCCATCCTGGAATCCGCCAAATTGGATTTTTGGGCCAGTTTGGACAACACTCTATGTAATGATGGGAGTAGCCTTGTTCTTTGTCTGGAAATCGGATGTCCGTGAGGCGTTGAAAAAAACTGCTATTACATTATTTGCAGTACAGTTGGTGCTGAATTTCCTCTGGTCATTTATCTTTTTTAATCAGCAGCAACCGGGATGGGCTTTGGTAGAAATAGTAATGATGTGGATAGCTATACTGCTAACCATTTTTGCATTTGCGAAAATCGATAAGACTGCTGCATGGTTACTGGTGCCATATATAAGTTGGGTGAGTTTTGCAACGATACTTAATTATACAATCTGGCAGTTGAATAAATGAATACATTATTTGAACGTAAATGAATCAGTAATCAATTTTATTGCGGGAGCAAGTTTTTCAGCATCAGCGTCATAAAGCTGCTCCATTACAAGCATTGATTTATTAGCATCAGTGTAAATGAAAAGTTTAATATGCCCTTTGAAAAGCCCCATAATTTTTCCTTCGATTATTTTACCCTTTCCGGAATAGCTGCCCCAAATAGAAAAATTTTTAATGGCTGTTGGCTTTTTAATTAGTCCTTTAGTCATTTCTTTTGCCTGTGCATTCAGCATTTCATCAGGATCAATAGGCAGGCTAAAAATCATAAACATTATACTTCCGCCATCTTTAGGCGAGTCGAGACTGAACAAAGCATCAGGGTCATAATCTTCATCAGCTTTGTCTATCGTCCAGGTGTCAGGATATTTTACACTGAAACTATCTCTGGTAATCGTCAACGTCTTTTGTGAAAAGGAATTACTAATACCTGTGAAAAATAGTATATTAAAAAATAAAATCAGTTTTTTCATTATTTTAAAATTTATTCTTCCACATCATACTTTCCACTGGTCTATCAGGTTGATTACTGTATTTAGAATTTTTCTTCTTATCATAAGAAACTTCAATCTCGCCTTCCACCGGAAAATAGATAAGCTGACCGATGGGCATTCCTTTGTAAACCTTCACCGGTTGCTTTACAGAGATCTCTAATGTCCAGTTACCACAAAAGCCTACATCGCCTTTTCCAGCCGTTGCATGAATGTCTATTCCTAAACGACCGGTGGATGATTTACCTTCTAAAAAAGGCACATGGGCATGGGTTTCGGTGTACTCTTCTGTTACTCCGAGGTAGAAAATATGAGGGTATAAAACGATGCCTTCATCAGGTATTTCAAAGTAATCAATCTGGTTATGCTTCTTCGCATCAATCATGTGTTCTTTATAGGTAGCCAGCGTTTTGCCAAGGTGTACATCGTAGGAATTACTGCCAACACATTCCCTGTCATAAGGAACAATTTTGATAGTGCCTTTTTCTATTTCTTCCAATATCCGGGTGTCAGAGAGTATCATTTTCTATCTTCGTTTTATTAATGCGGCAAATTAAACATGAAAAACTGAGGAATGCCTGTTTTTTTTCAACATCAAATTAACGAAAACACCCGGCTGGGGGTGTGGAAGATTGAAGAAAGGGAAGAATTCTTCAAAGGTAATGTGCCGCTGCACCGGGAGGTGACACATCCCCATAAGCGGCTGCAGCACCTCGCTGGTCGATTTTTGCTGCAATACCTTTTTCCAGACTTTCCTTATCAATTGATTGAGATTGCCGATACCCGAAAACCTTTTTTACCGGCTGAAGAATACCATTTCTCCATTTCTCATTGTGGTGATTATGCGGCAGCTATTGTTAGTAAAAATAAAAGAGTGGGGATTGATATAGAAATTCCAGTTGAAAAAATTGGCCGTATCATGTATAAGTATCTAAGTGCAAAGGAGCATGAAATATTTAATCTTGTCCCGGGTGCAGAAAATGATTCAACTATCATGAACTTTGATGAGCCAACATTACTGTGGTCAGCCAAAGAAGCCGTTTATAAATGGTATGGTAACGGCGGTGTTGACTTCCGCAAAGAAATTCAATTGCTGAAACAGCAGCAAGGAAATGAAACTATTGATTGTTTTTTTTCAAAAAATGAAACAGATCTTATTGTTAGTTACCGGCATTTTGATGGGTTGGTGCTTGCCTGGGTGGTATCATGATTCTTCGTTATCGCCGCTATTTTCAAGTAAATTCAAATCAACATCTGTTCCTGATATGCCTTCAATAGAACCACGAACATGAGCCGCATTCAGCAACACTTTTTCTAATTGTTTTTCTCTTGCCTTCCACATTTTTTCCATCGCATCTCTTTCTTTTTGAATTGAAAGTTTCATACTCATAAAACCTTCCCGTATGGCCTGCCACTGTTCTGCAAATTCCCTACTGGTAAGATAATCATACAGTAAGTGCATTTTGTCGCCCCGGTTTTCTTGGCTTTTTAAGGCGCCGTAAATTTTAATAATACCATCCCGCAACATTTGGACAATTGGTTTTGCTTCTGCAAAGCTGCAAATCCAGATGCCATCTTTTTCACCAAACCGTTCCATGTCTTTTGGTAATGCTTGGGTTACTATTACAGCCACATCTGCACCCTGGCTACGCATATCTGCTTTTAATTTTTCAATCCAATCGTTTGCAAAATTGTTAGTTCGTTTACTTTCAAATATAATTTTACCGCATTCCTGTCCAAAATTATTGCGAACTGTTTGAATGCAATCCGCACCTCGAACGCCTTTACCTACTTCACTTATTATATCAAATGGAAAAGAAGTTTTTAGCATTTCTTCCAATGCCAGTTCCTGTACTTCGCCTTGCAATTGCATAGAGCCTTGCTCATTTTTCCGCCTCATTTCATCAGCTAGCTTTTTTTGGTCGTCCCGTTGTTTTTCCAGTTCTCTAATTTTTAATAAAAAATCATTTTCTTTAGCCGCTACTTTTTGCTCTTCAATTTTTCGAATATCTTCAGTTAATTTTTCTCTGTCTTTTTGCAATTGTTTTTGAACAGTTAAATCAATCTCCGCTTCCTTATTTTTCAATTCCTGTTCTTTACGTAGAAACTCGGCTTCCTTCTGACGGGCAGTTTTTAATTTTTCTTCATTCTCTATATTATTTTGCTCAGCTTGTTTCAGTCTGTTTTCAAAATCGGTTGCAATTGATTTGCGCAGTGTGTCCTCCAATTGCTGTTGCAGCTTTACTTTTTCATCAGCAAACTCTTTTTCTTTTTTCTTTTTCCATTCTTCCGCCTTCGCATTTGCTTCTTTTCTTATCTCTTCCCGGATAGATTCATTTGGCTCAAACTGGTGACCACAATTCGGGCATTTTATTTCGGTTGCCATTAATTTTCTTCGTTTAGGTTCAAATCTACAAATTTTAAAAGTTTCCGTTTCTCCCCATTTTAAACTTTCAACTTTATTTCCTGTCAATAAGTAC
>JANNCC010000105.1:0-8531 GCA_031386125.1 Chitinophagaceae bacterium | reverse complement strand
GTGCCAATTTTGTTTTGTGGCAAGCGGACTAAACGGCCCTGCTCTGCCAATGCCTGTAGTATAGATTGGCGAATCCACCACACAGCATAAGAAATGAATTTGAAACCTTTGGTTTCGTCAAAGCGTTGTGCCGCTTTAATTAAGCCGAGGTTGCCCTCGTTAATAAGGTCACTAAGTGACAAGCCCTGATGTTGGTATTGCTTTGCAACAGATACCACAAAGCGAAGATTCGCCTGAACCAGTTTGTCCAAAGCCCGTTGAGAATCTACCGGGTTCCTGTTAAACATCTTGATACGCTGGGCAAGAGTTGTCTCTTCTTCCGGTGTAATCATCGAGATCTTAGAAATTTCCTGTAAGTACTTTTCAACTGCCTGAGAATCCCTGTTGGTAATCTGGGTAGCGATTTTGAGCTGCCGCATAACTAAATAATTTAAATATCAACGAATAATAGACAGTCTTTGTTTGCGGATTGTTGCAAACGGATAGTTAATTGCAGAGTATGTATTTTACCGTCCTCGACTGTCTGCAAAGGTATCTAATAATTGCCGTATCTCATAGTGTTTAGACGTGAAAAATTACTCACAAGTTCTGCGCAAACGATACCAAACGTTATTTATACAACGAAAAAGCAGGGGGTAGCCGGGATTTTAGCTCAGCAACCCCAATAAAAAATATCTGGCAACTATCATCAAAATTTAGCAGCCGTTGCTGTTGTAGGGTTCAGTTGCTTTGCTTTTCGTGCCAAAATCACCCAAATAGCAAGGCCTGTAAGAAAAAGAATGGTGGATATAACCTCAGCTTGGGTTGGATGAAAGCCAAAGATATTCAGCCGGGTATTCACCCTTATTTTTTCAATAAAGAAACGTTCCAGTCCATTAAGCATAAGGTAAAACCCAAATAGTGTACCTGGTACTTTGAATTTCTTCCTTAAAGACCATATTATAAGAAAAAGAATAAAGCAGGCTACTATTTCATAGAACGAGGTAGGAAAGACACCTACTTCCAGTTCGTTACAAAACTTACCCTCGCAACCGGGTATTTTGGTAAGCCCCTCTCCGTTTACATTATGCGGATAAGTGTAAGACCACATCCAATCCGGCAGCCAGCTAAATGGCTTTGGGCTGGTATTGGGAATTCCCCAGTCCCCATCTCCGGAAACCTGGCAACCAATCCGGCCTAATGAATAGGCCAGCATCATTGTAGGAGCCATCGCATCATTCAGGTGCCAAAAGCCGATTTTATGCTTTTTAGCATACCACCAGATAGCCAGACCGGCAAGGATTAACCCTCCATAAAAAGTAAGACCGCTTGCAGAAAAAATATAGTCCGAAGGCCGTTTTAAAAAATCACCCCAATTCTCAAATATGTCAAAAAGTTTGGCTCCGATTAAGCCAAAAATAAGTGCCAGGATGGTTATTTCACCCACCCTGTCATGTGGCCAGATTCTAACCGTTCTTTTTTCAGGCTTAGCTAATTTTTGTTTGTTTTTATCCCACCATTTTAACCCCGCAAATAGCAAACCGAGAGCAATACCTGCTGGCCAGCTTCCCCGTGACGAAAAAATGAATGCCTGGGGGTCATCTGTAGCAGAACTATCCATAATGAACAAGGCTACAATTTTAAACCCCAGTAGAAAGCCAAGAAGAAAATTAAGGCTAATGTCAAGCAAAGTAGCAGGCTGCCCCACCATTACCTGCATTTCCGTAGGCTGAAACAAACCTTGCTTGCTTTTGCGGCGCAATTCATTAGCCAGCACAATGGCTGAAATAATAAAAGCGATAGCCACAAAAAAACCGAAGGAATTAACGAAACGAAGAAACGTCCACTCTACGCCGAACAGGTCTTTAAAGGCATAATACAGGTTGGGATACATGTCGTTGATTAAGGAAGGCGAATATACTAAAGAAAGTGTCGAGTTTAGGGTTACGAGTTTCGAGTTTCGAGTTTTTGCGTGGTGAAGGCAAAAGCCAAACTGAAGGCTCGCAACTCGTAGCTTACGGCTCGTAGCTATTTCTTAATTACAATGTTGGTCAAAAGCCCCGATCAGGTTTTGAGCAATCATTTGTGCCGACCTTCCTTCTATCTGATGACGTTCGATGAAATGTACCAACTGCCCGTTTTTAAATAAAGCAATGGCCGGTGAAGAAGGTGGGTAAGGCATTAAATGCTGGCGCAATGTTTTTACAGCGTCAACATCAAACCCGGCAAAACTGGTGGACAGGTAAGTTGGTTTTTGAGTGGCATTAGCTACAGCCATCAGCACACCTGGTCTGGCTGTGCCTGCAGAACAACCACAAACGGAATTAATCATTACTAATGTGGTTCCTTCTTTTGCCAATTGAGATTCTACTTCAGCAGATGAAAGAAGTTCCGAAAAACCGTTTTCAGTTAACTCTTCTTTCATGGGTATTACTATTTCTTCAGGATACATGTGTTATATTTTAAAATGAAATGTAAAAGTACATAAAATGTTTACTGAGTTGTGACAGTTACCCCCGATAAGAAAATATGACAGCAAAAATTCCTCTTTTCGGAAATTCTGTCTTTTGATTATATGGCTCTATGCCAAAATTGACAGAAAAAAAGTCTGAAAAACAGGTGGTACATCATTTGACAACTATAAATCGTATCACAAATTGTAAAACAAATAAAACTAAATGACCATGACAAACGTAAAGTTTAATAGCAAGCCTTTTGAAGGAACCTTCAACAATTTAGTTGACGATCTTTTTTCCGAATTGCCTGGTTTATTCAAAAATGAATTTAACAATGTTGAAAGAAAGGGATTCGTTCCTGTCAACGTCAAAGAAACTGACAAGAGTTATTTATTAGAAGTGGTAGCACCGGGTTTTGAAAAAACAGATTTTAAAGTACAGATTGATCAGAATCTGCTGACTATTTCAGCAGAGAAAAAAGATGAGGTAAAAAAAGAAACAGAGAAGCAAATTCGCAGGGAGTACAGCTACCGTTCTTTTAAGAGATCTTTCACATTGAATGAAAAAATTGATGCAACGAAAATTGAAGCTTCTTACATCAATGGTGTGTTGACATTAAACCTTCCGAAGAAAGAAGTAGTCAAAGCATCACCTACAGAAATTGTGATTAAATAAAAATATTCGAAAAATTTCTCATAAGCAGTTGGTTTTGGTTTAAACCCTTCGTTTCCACGAGGGGTTTCTTTTTTTGCTCTGACATTACTTATCATTGTCTATTGACCAGCACACCCTTGTTTTCTCCTCGTATCAATCAAGTATTGAATTTTCCATTCCCTATTAAATCGTACCAGCTGGAATGAATTGACCCCGCAATGACTGAATACGCCTTTATAATAAAAATTGTAAGGCGTCCATGCAATAGCCAAGGGGCCATCTACTTTTATCACATCAAAAATTATTCTTTCATCCGCATTACCTGATGTTTCCTTACTTACAAAATCTATAAAGCCGGTTGGGTCTTCATTTCTTACTACCAGCTCTCCTTCTTTGTTTCTTGAAATGGTTTGCAATACCATGCTGTCGGCAAAACAGCTTTTAAGCAAAGCCGCATCTGCATTTTTCATTCCGGTGAACAGGTTGTTGATAACCGTCTTTACAGAGTCTTCAGCAGTTTGTGCTTTGGCACTGGTTCCACAGAGCATTATTGTTAAGACTATGAAAAAGTATTTCATATTAGTTGATTTTAAGATTTTATGGCAAATGAATTGAAACATAGATGCGTTAAAGTTTTTATTCCCCTAAAAATAAAATCAACAGGTATGCAAACAGCAAGAATAGTACAAGCGGTTGTTTTGATGATGATAGTGGCAATAGCAGCCAGTTGCGCTGCCAGCAAGGAATACACCAGCAAGCTGTTTGCACCCCGTGATGCTCCGGCAAAGGAGAGCCAGGCCGTAGTCAAAGCATTAAGGTTTCTTGAAATAGACAGTGCTGACAATAATAAAGAAGGTTGGGTGACTACTGATATTATTATGGGCAGAGATACGGTAAGCAAAACCCTGGCTTTGGATAAGCTGGCCAAAATTTATCCAGCGGCAGCAATGACAACAGATTCAGTTACCAAAAATGATCAGGCAAAAACAACTTCTGTAATTGCAGAAGCAAAACCAATTCCTGTGGAGAGTGAACCGGTTGCTAAAAATGCCAACCCCGGGGAAGTAAGAACTAAACGATCGAGGGAATAATAACTTCGAATAAAACAATCACTATTTCTAAACTTTAAATGTTACACTATGAAACAAATGCAACTCCTTTCTGCAGTATTAATTATTACAATCACAGCAACTGTTACCAGTTGCAAACCCAGTAAAGTATGGACAACAAAAGACAGGCATAAGGAAGACAGAACAGTTAGAAACACCCCGGCACCCCCGCCCCGCCATTACAGTTCCGCATCTCTCATTATTACTCCCACTCCGGGATTTGTTATGAACCGTTATTCTGACGGAAGGTATTATCACCGTAATCCGCAGGGATTTCTTTATTGGAAAGGTTATGACAACAGGTTTTTCATAGATAAATCTTATTTACACAGGATTAGCTATAGTCAATGGGAATATGACCAATGGAAAAGATATAACAGAGGCAGAGGATAATAATTAATGATTAATTTTATATGCACAAAAGTCTTCTTGGTGGCAAGAAGACTTTTTAATTTGGCGGAATTATCAATTTTTTAAATGCTACTTGTACCCCAAAATCTTCAACATGCTCTGTGCTGTTTGCTCTTTTGCATAAACCCAGTCAACCAATTTGCCATTTTTATCATGCCCCACTATTACATGCTTGGGTGAAGGAATGAGGCAATGTTTAATTCCCCCATAACCGCTTATTTGATCCTGGTAGGCTCCGGTGTGAAAGAAGCCAACGTATAATGGATCAAGTGGTCCGTTTGTTTTGGGAAGAAAAACTTCATTAATATGTTCTTCAGAGTCGTAGTAGTCGTGGCTATCGCAGGTAATACCGCCAAGCACCACCCGTTGATAGTCCTGATCCCATTTATTTACCGGCAGCATCAGAAATTTTTCTCCAATACCCCAAGTGTCGGGCAAAGTAGTAATAAAAGATGAGTCGATCATATACCATGTTTCCCGGTCGTTCTGTATTTTCTCTGCTATTACACTGTAAATATGCGCCATACTTTCTCCCACTGTGTAGCTGCCAAACTCAGTAAAAATGTTTGGCATCGGCACTTTTGCTTTCTTGCAGGCAGTTTTAATATTTCGAACTATCTCATTAATCATAAACTGGTAATCGTATTCAAAACCCAGAGAATGCTTGATGGGAAAACCACCACCGATATTTATAGAATCCAGTTCAGGGCAGATCTTCTTTAACTGGCAATATAGGTTGATAACCTTATTCAATTCACTCCAGTAATAAATATCATCCTTAATACCTTTGTTCAGGAATATGTGCAGCATCTTTAACTGGAACTTGCTTTCATAACCTTCTATCCTGTCCACATAAAATTCCAGAATATCTTTTGCCCGGAAGCCTAGTCTTGATGTATAAAAAGGGAAATTAGGTTCTTCTTCTGCCGCCACCCGGATGCCCAACTTGAATGGAACTTTTACGGATGTAGCATAGTCTTTCAGCTCTTCCTTATTGTCTAATACAGGTATTACGTTTTGAAAACCGGAATTTAATAAGCTGGCAATACGACGAGTATAACCTTTTTGTTTAAATCCGTTGCAGATAATATGAATGTCCTTAGTAATTTTCTTTTTGGCATACAGTTTTTTGATAATATCAATATCGTATGCATAAGAAGTCTCCAGATGAATATCACTCTTCAGTGCCTCTTCTACCACAAAACTGAAATGCGAACTTTTTGTACAATAACAATAAAAATACTTGCCTTCATACTTATGCTTTTTAAAGGCATTGGCAAACATTGTTTTTGCCTTTTTTATCTGCATTCCGATTTTAGGGAGATAAGTCAGTTTCATCGGTGTACCATACTTGGCAACCAGAGCATTCAGGTCAAGGCCATTAAAATAGAGATTGCCTTCATCTACTTCTATGCCTTCCTGCGGAAAATTAAATGTTTGCTTTACAAGGTCATGGTAGGAATTTGTCATTTTTGAACAAATGTGTTGGGCCAGTAATTGTTTTATCGGCACAAAAGTATATGATTGGAGAAATTATGCGGTAAAAAATATTAACTTCCTGTCACCAAAACTACCACCAATGCGACTCCTGATTTTTATTGCCGCAATAATGTTGCTGTCCTGCGGCGAAAATTCTTCTTCCAAAAAGAAAGAAATAACAACAGAAGATACTGTTAAAAAAGCAGCGGATACGACAAAGACAGTACCGGCAGTGGAAGAAGAACCGCCAACTTATGTTAGCCCCGACGAAGCTTTGGTGAACGATGCATTGAAAGCTAAATACGGAAACAGGTGGCATGTGCTTAATGATAAAGAAGCCAAATGGATAAAAGATGCTTTTGATTATTTTATTGTTCCAAAGAGGAAAGAGAACCCAAACTACCCTTACATAACCAAAGGCGATTATAATGCTGATGGCAAGCCAGATATAGCTGCGGTAGTAACAGATAGTACAAAAAGTAGCTACCAGGTCGCCATTTTACTTGGAGTAGATAATATAAAGCTATGGGATGAAGATATTATGATTGATGCTGCCCTATCATCGATACCAAAATCAACCATTGAAGGAATGGATGGAGAAAAAACAAAGAAGATAAAACTGAACGGTGATGGCATTAATGTAGAATATTTTGAAAAAGCATCATTTGTTATCTATTGGGATAAATCTTTCTTCAAAAAAATACAGACGGGTGATTAATTAATAAAACGTCTGTCTGATAAAAGGAACACCTTTCCAAATAAATTAAAAACTACCCCAATAGAAAATAAAGTAACTTCCCTCAACACTAAAATCATAACTAACATGAAAAAAGTATTCCTTTTTATTTTAACCATTTCTCTTCTAACAGCCTGCGGCAAAAGCAAAAGCGGTACTCAAATCGGCCAGGAAGTTTGCGATTGTTCTAAAAAAGCTAATGCAATGGATGCAGCCGATCCCAAACGAGCTGAAGCTCAGAAAGAATGTAGCGTAGAACAGGTAGAAGCATGGAATAAAGTAAAGGACGATGAAAAAAAAGCTGATGAGTTTAATAAAGTCCTCGGCGTTTGTGCAACCGAACAAATTAAAAAGGCCTTTGGTAAATAATAGCCGGTAACATTATACATCCAATAAAAAAGTCTCTCACCTTCCGGTCAGAGACTTTTCTTTTAGCTCAGAGGGAAACTATTTTACAGAATCAACCAGGCTCTTAAAAGTTTCCGGGTTGTTCATGGCAAGATCAGCAAGCACTTTTCTATCCAGCTCAATACCTTTTTGCTGTAGTTTGTTGATGAAAACAGAATACGTCATCCCTTCTGCACGGACAGCCGCATTGATACGGGCAATCCATAAGGTGCGGTATTCTCTTTTCTTTAGCTTACGGCCTACAAACATGTAGGTCATACCTTTTTCTACAACGTTTTTAGCAACAGTTAATACATTTTTACGTTTGCCGTAGAATCCTTTGGCTTGTTTTAATATTTTTTTGCGGCGGGCTTTTGAGGCCACTGCATTTTTTGAACGAGGCATATCTGATTAGTTTTAATTATTAATAAGATTAAGTTGCGAGTCCTGAGTTCTGAGTTTCGAGTTAGTGTCTCGTAGCTCATAGTTCACTACCGGTGGCTTATTTTAGTCTCAACAGACGTTTTACAAAGTGCAGATGTGAGTCCGCCACAGTGCCATCTTTCCGCATGTTACGTTTACGTTTTTTGGATTTCTTCGTCAGAATGTGACGTTTGAATGCTTTCTGATGCATGATCTTTCCTGTGCCAGTCACTTTAAAGCGTTTTTTGGCACTGGAGTTTGTTTTTACTTTAGGCATGTTACCCAGTATTTAATATTACACCTTTGAGGCATTCTCCACAGGGAGACCTTTGTCGAACCTCTTCAGGAAATTTTCTCCCGATAGCTATCGGGATTGGAAGAACTACCATTTTTTCAAACGGAGTGCAAAGATAAGGCTGATAAGCCTTACGGCAAAGGCATAAGGAAAGAAAAAGGGAAGATTCATTTATGAGTCTCCCTTTTTCAAATAATATCGGAATTAATTTTTCTTAATCTTTAGGATTCAAGGCATTGTCTATTCTTTTTGATACATCCTGCAGGTGATATTTGCTCATTGGGTCGGCTGCGCCAGTAGCTGCTGTATTTATTTCTGACCTCAAACCAGCCAGATGTGCCCTTACAACGCTTTTTATATCCGACTTATCAGATCCTCCTGAAGTAGTAATTGTAATACCTACTGTTGTTGTCGTTTGCCCTCCCGATGAAATAAGGCTGGTTAAAGTAGTGATATAGGATTTCTGCAAATTCCTGCGATAAATGTCTATTGGTTTACGGGTAGCCAACTCACCCCATACTCCTTTTTTCACATCACTTAGTAATTCACTTATCTGGTTCGCATTTTTGCCAATATCTGCCTCTGCTTATATAAGTTTATTA
>JANNCC010000063.1:0-8990 GCA_031386125.1 Chitinophagaceae bacterium | reverse complement strand
ATAATGAACGAGATTGTAGGTGAAGGAGTCGTAATTATCCAGTACTAATATTTTCATCTTTTTCTTTTAACCACTAAGTTCACTAAGAATTTCTTTACAATGTATTTGTCATTTCGATCGCTTTGTTCAGGGCCGCCAGTTTATTTTCCACTTCCTGCAATTCGCTTTCGGGATGAGAATCGGCTACCACGCCTGCACCGGCCTGGAAACTCAATATGTTATCCTTACTTAAGATGGAACGAATCATGATCGCATGGTTGAAATCGCCGTTAAAATCCAGGTGCCCGATAGCACCTCCGTAAAATCCGCGCGGCTGGTTTTCAATTTCGTCAATCAATTGCATAGCTTTGTATTTTGGCGCACCGCTCAAGGTTCCGGCAGGGAATGTATCGCCGATCATTTTTATTTTATCGGTTGCATCTGTTATTTCAGCCGTGACCTTTGAAACCAAATGAATAACATGAGAAAAATATTGCACCTGCCTGTAATGTGCCACTTCTACTTCATCACACAGGCGACTCAAATCATTTCTTGCCAAATCTACCAACATCACATGCTCTGCATTTTCTTTTGCATCCCTTAATAATCGTTCGGTTGCCAGTTTATCGGCTTCGTCATCACCCGTCCTTTTATAAGTTCCGGCAATGGGATGAACAATTGCTTTGCCTTCTTTCATTACTAATTGTGCTTCGGGTGATGACCCCATGAGTTTATAATCGCCATAGTCAAAGAAAAACAAATACGGAGAAGGGTTTACGCTGCGTAATGCCCTGTACACATTAAACTCGTCGCCGATAAATTTTTGCTGAAATCTTCTGCTGAGTACAATCTGAAAAACATCACCCCGGTGGCAGCTGGCAATTCCTTTCTTCACCATTTCTTTATACTCCTCATTACTCATGTTAGAAGTTTCTTCCCCTTTAACACTGAACGGATAAACAGGAACGTCTTTACTTCTTATCAACGACTCTACAGACTGCACATCACTTTCAACTCCACTTATTTTATTCTCACAGATAAACAATTCATCCTTGAAATGGTTTATGGCAATAACGTACTGGTACAATCTGTATCTCATTAAGGGAATAGCATCGGGTTTCGGATTTCGGGTTTCGAGTTGTATTGTATCAAAGAATTGTACAGCATCATAAGTAGTATAACCAAATAAGCCCTGTGCAAACTTCGCCTCTTTCATTTCATTTTTTTGCACATCAAATTTTTGCATAAAATTCCACAGCAGTTGTGGCACTTCGTTGGAGTCTTTCAAAATAACTTTCTCTGGCTTTTGTGCCGGCAATTTAAACTCCACACTTTCCTTGGAGCTTATTTCCATTCCTCCAATTGCATTGATGCAGATAAATGAATAACTGTTTTGAGAAGAATGATGGTCGGTGCTCTCCAGCAGTATCGTATCCCGGAACCTGTCCCGCAGCCGCAGATAGATACCAACCGGTGTAAATACATCTGCCAGCATCCTTTTACATGTTGTAGTAATTTCTATTTTTCTCATTTCACAAAAAATTAAAAACCCCGAACATTTCTGTCGGGGCCTGAATATATTTAAACAAATATAGTTATGACATTACAGACCCCTCAGAGTTGCAAGCCACCACCATGTATTGTTAAATTGTTTTCTCATTACCACACAAATATAATAGCAAAAAAATAAATTTCACCAATTATTTTTAAATTTACAGGATGAAATTATTCATAAGCATTGCCCTTTCTTTTGTCAGCCTTTCCGTTTTTTCCCGCCACACTTCTATTGACACTACTATAAAAGGGGTTACTATCAGTTTCACTTATGCTAATTCTATTTTTCCCCGGTCATGGCAAGCAGCACCTATCAGTGCAAAAGCTGAGAAGCTTGCCGCATCTGAAATGCAGCGAAGCAAAACGGTGATGATAAGAACACTCAGCAAATACACATTGTCAGCCCTTCGCAATGATTTGAAGGTTGTTTATTTCCTTAAATCTATGGAGTTTTATAACGTTGACTATGGAGGAACTAATTCAGAAGATGCTTTATATCTTACCAATAATGGAACTTCATCGGGCTATTCTGATTTGTACCTTGAACAAACATTTCATCATGAATATTCCAGCATTCTTTACAGAAATCACCCTTCTTTCATAAATGATGCCGCATGGAAAGCTGCAAACATTGCCGGTTTCGATTATAACGACCCCGAAAATGGTGTGGGAGCTATCCGCAACAATGAATCGTCGCAAGACCTTGATACAGTGCTGTGCAGGAAAGGATTTTTGACACAGTATTCTTTGTCGGGTATGGAAAACGACATCAATACGTTTGCACAGAATATTTTCAGCCCCTCCGAGGGTTTCTGGAAAATAGTGGATCAGTATCCGAGGATTAAAAAGAAAACAAGACTGCTTATTGATTTTTATAATAAGATTGACCCTCAGTTCACCGAAGATTATTTCAGAAAACTCACTCCTTAATACACCGTTCATTTTCATGCTTGCTGCCACCATTTTTTCCCAACTTTCGTCTAAATTCGCAGATACTCCATTTTAGCCCCATAAAAAACGAATTCTCTATGCGGATATTTAATTTGGTTATTGCAGCTCTCCTCAGTTTTACAGCAGCAACAGCACAACCTCCACAACTCACAACCTATACTGTCGACAACATTGCCCTGCCTGCCGAAATGAACAAACAGGTATGTATCTCAGGCATGAAATTCTATAACGGTCAGCTTTATTTTGCTTCCGAACGTTGCCCGATCGTCATTGTTTTTGATCCGGCCAGAGCGGTTATCAGCAACACCATCAGCCTGAATGTGCCTCAGAACTTTGAAATGGAGGGCATGACATCCTATAAAGACAAGTTGTACCTGGTATCAGAAAATGTGGCTGCTGTGTATGAAGTGACGATCGCTACAGGGGATATCAAAACGATACAAACTTCCATCCCCCTTCCTGCCAAATCAAAAGATGGTGATGGAATGGAAGGCATAGCTGCTAATGAAAAGAATAATAAATTTTACCTGCTACGGGAAAGGGATGATGATATGTCGCATTCTCAGATTTATACTTTTACGGCAGAACAGGGTAATGAAAACTCTCCGATTATGTTGAAAAACGAATCAATGATTGAAATGCCGTTGAAAAATCCACAATGGAGATATTCCGATATTTGTGTAGACAGTGTGAACTCAAGGTTGCTGTGTTTAAAATCATATTCCAAAGGAAAACTCAGACAGCAATTTTTAGAGTCAATTGATATTGATGCCGACGGTAACCTACTGGTGGAAACGTTGAAAAATATTCTGGTAGAAAATTTTACCGATGCCTCTAATACCTACAAAACACAGGATTACAGTATGAACCTTGAAGGTGTCACTATTGATAGCAACGGAACCATCTACATCGTCAGCGATAATACTTCCGGGAAAGCCAATTGCGAACTGGAAGCAAGAGAAAAAACAATATTGATGCACTTAAAAAAGAAGTAATCTTTTCCTATGCTGTGTCAATCTGAATTTGTTATGGAAAGTTAAAAGAACCTGAAAACATGCCCCGGCACAACCATTTGGTATGATTTTTCGGCTTTTGTAAAGTGATATGAAAAAAATTCTACTTCTTATTGTTATTGCTGTAGCAGCTTCTCCCCTCTTTGCCCAAAAAGTGGACAGTATTTATTTCCATTTATATACTGACAGCCTTAAAAAAGACCAGCACAACTATATTAATGTGGATGGCAAAATGTTTAACGGCCGCTGGATGCCGCTCACCGCTAAAGAGATTCATTTCTCCTGCACTTCCGCCACATTTGAAGGTAATGAACTGGTTATTCCCTTTGACTTTAAAAAAGAAAAAGTGACGGTGAAAGCTGTGTTGAAAAATAACCCTGCTGTATGGATAGAAAGAACCATCTGGATAAAGACAAAACCTGACGGCGATCTTCCTACAAAGGACGAAATTATGAATGGTACTCCGCAACAAAAAACGAAGAATAAGAATCGTTGACTTTTCTATTCACTATCCACTTAAACTTCATACCCTTATCTTTGCGACGGCAGGTCTTACACGACCAGCTCCTGCTGAACCCTCCCAGGGCCGGAAGGCAGCAAGAGTAGGTGGTTGAGCGGTGCGATGTAATAAGCCTGCCATTTTTTTCTTTTTCAATTACAACCCCCTTTTTATATGAAATTTTTCGTTGACACAGCCAATCTTGCACAAATCAAAGAAGCAAACGAATTAGGCATTCTTGATGGTGTTACCACCAATCCTTCCTTAATGGCCAAAGAAGGCATTAAAGGTGAAGCAGCGGTGATGAACCACTACAAAACCATCTGCGAAATGGTAGATGGCGACATCAGTGCAGAAGTGATTAGTACTGATTTCAATGGCATTATTGAAGAAGGAAAAAAACTGGCTGCTATTCACCCGAATATTGTGGTGAAAGTGCCGATGATAAAAGATGGTATAAAGGCTATCAAATGGTTTACCGATAACGGTATCAGAACTAACTGCACATTAGTATTTTCAGCAGGGCAGGCAATATTAGCCGCCAAAGCCGGAGCAACATACCTTTCTCCTTTTATCGGTCGTATTGATGACAGCAGTTGGGACGGTGTGGAATTGATTGCACAGATTTCACAAATCTATTCTATACAAGGTTATAAAACGCAGATACTCGCAGCCTCTATCCGTAATGCTTTGCATATCGTAAGATGTGCAGAAGCCGGTGCCGATGTTTGTACTTGTCCGTTGGATTCAATACTTGGCTTATTGAAACATCCTCTTACAGATATTGGCCTTGCTAAATTTCTGGAAGATGCTAAGAAGACATTGTAAATAAATTGAAATTGGTTAAAAAAAGCGTTGATGAATAATCAACGCTTTTTTTATCGTTGAAAGGAAGAGTTCACTCTTGTAAATCCAATCAGCTCATCGGCCCTTGCACCAAAGGGACGGAAGTACACCAGCACCATGTAACCATTCTCCGTTCCCCAATAATTGCCTTCTGTATTTTCCAATGAAGGGTGTACACCGGCTTGTTTTTTATCCGTCATCGTTATGTAGGAATAATTGTAATACCCCTGCTTCAGGTACAATGCTTTTTCATAAATACCTTTCTCATCATTAAATATCATCTTAGAAGCATCGTTCTGTTCGTAGTTGGTCAGCTCTCCAAACACATACACACTTTTTCCTTCATAAGCCCTGTTGGCTGGTGGAATAAAAGTAAAATGTGTCCAGGCATAATCACTTTGCCAGTAAGGATTGGCATTATCCCTGTTTTCGAGGGTAAAAATTCCGTTGTAGTCACGGTAATAAACATATAACTGTTGACGACGTTCACCATCAGGATTTATATAGACATCAATCCGGTCGCTGGTATCAGAGTCAAGTAGTTTATCCATCCTTTCACTCATCAGCCGGAGGCTTCGCAGGTCAATCCACCGCCATTCCTTTCCTGCCTCAAAAGTGGTATTTTCCTCATCACTGTATTCAAAATAATTGCCCCGGAAAATAGTAGGCCGGTCTATCATAGAAGCAGCAGGCCAGTTATTGTTTTGCACTACTACCACTTTTATATCCTGCGGTGAGAAAGCATTGATTTGAGCATTAGTTGTATTAACCGACACCTGCACCCGTTGGTGTGTGCGGAAAAAACTGTTGTTAAAAGGTTGCGTTATCAATGCTGTAACAGCTGCTTTAGTGTTTACCACCAGCAGCCGTTTGGTAAAAATCAATTTTGATGTATCGTCGTTTAAAAAAACTTTCAGCAGGTAATTACCGGCTTTTGTTGGTGCCGAATTACGTTCAGGAAGAACGGCCTGGTAATGAGTATATCTTGTCTGAACGATGGATGAATTTCTATAGGTTGTAATACGGTTGCTCTGAAACCCACGGATATAATCAAAGGTCTGGATATTAGCCGGTGTCCAGTCAGCATTGCATAACTGAAACCCGTAATAATAATACTTCACATCCGCCTCCATATCATCAAAATGGAGTTCCAGTTGTTCATTGCTGTTGAGGGTAAGAACCGGGTAGCTGTATATGTCTCCGTACTTATGCAGTTTTACACTTTTGATGTTTGGCTTATAGATATGGTCAGGTATCTGTGCATGGGCAACAGATATACTGGTAATAAAAAATAAGAAAAACAATTTTTTCATCCGGGGTGAAGTGTAATTAGTTCACAATATTGCAAAAATCAGGCAAAAAAGGGGTTAAATCTTTTTTAGCGGCTTATTTTTGCCCGCCATTCGGCGAACTCCATTAGAGATAACAGACAAACAATTCAATTTGAAGGTTGCAGGCTTTATAGCAAACCGCATAGCGTTTAATCAGCAGAAATCCTTTTCTAGGTTTATCATCCGGCTGTCCGCTGTTGCCACCGCCATCAGTGTAATGGTGATGATTGTGACATTATCACTGGCCAATGGTTTTCAGGAAAAAGTGAGCCAGAAAGTGTTCAGCTTCTGGGGGCATCTACGCATACAGGAAAAACAACCGGACAAAGCCATTATATCAGAAGAAACCCCGATAACAATAAATGATTCGCTGGTACAACACATCAAAGAAGATCCGGACGTAGAAAGCATTCATCCTTTTGCCACCCGGTATGCCATTTTGAAAACAAAAGATGAAATAGAAGGTGTGTTGCTGAAAGGATTTGATAAAACGTATGACTTTAACCACCTGAAAGATTTTATAAAGCAAGGCCGGCCCATTCATTTTAACGACAGCACTTACAGCCGGGAGATAATGATATCTGCTTACACTGCCGACCAGCTTAAATTGGCTGTTAACGACAGAATACTTATTTACTTTATCCGGCCCGATGGTAAAATCCGGCCGGATAAATTAACGGTGACCGGTATTTATAAAGTGGGTATTGAAGAATATGATAAAACATTTGCCATCGGCGATATCAAACTTATTCAACGGCTTAACGATTGGCAGCAAGATCAAATCGGCGGCTATGAAATTTTTCTGAAAGACTATAAAAAAATTGCCGAAAAAGAAATGGAGTTCTTTGAATCAGCAGCACTGCCCATAACATGGGATGTTATCAGTGTGCAACATATTTCACCCAACATATTTGACTGGTTGAAAATGCAGGACACCACTATTGCATTGGTATTAATTATCATGATAATTGTTGCGGTGTTAAACCTCACCACCAGCCTTATTATTTTAGTGCTGGAAAGAATACGGATGATCGGGGTGCTTAAATCACTCGGCGCCACTGATTGGACGGTGCAGAAAATATTTCTCCGTCATTCTGCCCTTATTACCATCACCGGTATTGTAACAGGGACAGCATTGGCACTCGGCCTGCTCTGGCTACAACAGGCAACCGGTTTTATTAAACTAAAGGAAGAGGCCTACTACCTGAGTACGGCTGCTGTAAAAATAGTTTGGTGGCAGGTAGGGCTTGTTTGCGCCGGAACATTTATTGTTTGCTTTCTGGTGATGATGATTCCTTCTGTGCTGGTAAGGAAAGTTCAACCGGTGAAGGCGATACAGTTTAGGTAAAGAATAAGATTAGCTTATTCCTTTTTTGATTGGGTTTCAATTAAATTTGGGATAAGAACCTGCGTCAATACAAATGTTGGCGCCATTCCATTGAACATGCTGATGATTGTAAATTATGACAACGCTATGCGCATAAAGAATTGATTTATGAAAAGAATAATACCCTTCTACTTACTTCTTCAGATATCGACTGTTTGCATTGGACAAGATAAAAAAATTCGAGTGCCGATTAATAACCTTGGCAATCAATTTGAGTTAGTTGGGCAATTAGGAGAAAAAATGGGCAGTACTTTAACTGTCCGAGGATTTATCGTTGAAGGACCTTACAAAGGGTCTGAAGGTGGGCCAAACCTGGTGGTCCAGATGATCAACGATTCATCAACTCAACAACTTATTCAAATCCCTGTTTCCCCTTATTTTCTAGAATTCGGTAGCAACACTATTTTTAAACTCCCTGAACTAAAAACTGGCGCTACATATCGTTTACGGGTTTACGAAACCGGCGAGTTCGTTGGTAAACCCTGGGATGCTTATAAAGAAGCGGGTATCACTTTTTCAAATGGGGGATTCTATTTCATGAACAAGTTGATTGTGATCTCCGGAGAAAAAATTGACTCTATAGAATGGTCCCCAATTAACTTCCTAGGGCGAAATGCACTTCTATCAGGAATTGCAAAAAACGAAAAAGATACAGCGGTAATTCAAACCTCAAAATGGAAGCTGAAATTAATTGGTTTCAGGAAATGGACAAGTTCAGAAATTGGGAAACTCGCAGAGGTATACGGAAAAATTAAGCAAACCGAAACAAACGGCATCTATGATATTGAGAATGCAAAACCACAATTGGTAAAACTGGAGGATCAGCTAGGCAAAACTGTGAGGCTGCGAGGCATAGCTATGAATAAAAATCAATACTGGTGGTTTAATTATCGCGGTACAAAGATTTATGTAGAAAGTATGGAAGGCCTCCCTGATTGGACTGGCCGCAACCATTTTCGCTCTATGGAAATTACAGGAATACTTGAACAAGCCGAAATGCCTGATTTTGACCAAATGGGTATAGAGAAAAACCCTCGTCACAAATTGTATTACATAGTTCGTAAAGCTAACTGGACCCCAATATTGGAGTTGCTATCCCCAGAGTTGCATTTTGATGATGACTGAATAACCAAATCACGGCACCCAACATGAACTATGTAAAAAAAAATATTTTTTTACTTTTTTATCGTTTAGCTGAACAGTAATTAGGTTGTTAGCTACAACTCTATCCGCCCGTTCGACCTTTACTACTGACACTAACTTTTGTAGTTTGCTTGAGTAGTTCTGACAAGAATTTTTTTTGAAATTGCGATCATGGCTTTTCAACCAACTCACTTTTCGTTACCTTTTGTAGCCTTCCATGTTACATCACACACCCCACCACTACCCCCACCGCCACCGCCACATTCAATGATTCTGCTTTTCCTTTT
>JANNCC010000048.1:0-11300 GCA_031386125.1 Chitinophagaceae bacterium | reverse complement strand
GTGAAGCCGGGGATTGTTCTTCAACAATTTTTTTGAAAACTGCGAAAAGCCGGCAAACAAAACCCACATACTGGCATACACATGAATAAAAAAAGCCCCTCTCCAGTGGTCAATATCAATGTATTGCTGTTTTATCCGCAGAAATCCAACATCGGTGTTGTAGGGAATATAAGCCATGGTAATAGAAGCCATCAACCAGCAAAAAAAAGCCAGTGCCAACAGTAGCCCCGCATTCCAAATATTTGTACGACTAATAATTTGTGCTAATTTTAGAAGCATTAAATAATAACTACTACAAATTTAAACCTTTCAACATGAGAAAATTTTTGGTTCTGTTACTGGCTGGTTCTTTTATTATCAGTTGTAACAATAATAAAAGTGATGCTAAAGCAGATAAAGAAATACCGAAAGAAAATCCTGACACCGCTATTTCACAGAATGGCTCAACTACTCCCGTCCCGGCACCAGGTCCGCTGGAAAAATTGTTGGGTTCCTTTGTTGGTTCTTTTGGCACTAATAAAATAACCATGCTGATTACAAAAGTATCCGGGGATTCAGTAGCAGGCCGCACTATTGTTGGTGGTAACGATCGTCCCTTCCGTGGCACTTTTCGTAAAACAGGAACTTCCTTTGCTTTTAATGCAAAAGAGCCGGGTGATCATAAGGATGATGGTGAATTTATTTTCACCATTGACGACAATACCCCGGATGCTGTAGTTGGCTCCTGGAAGCCCAACGCCAAAGGCAAGGAAGAAAAAACTTACCAACTGCAACGTAAAGTGTTTGAATACAAAGCAGATGTTGGTGATTTTCCCGAAGCTTCCCAGCGTTTGCTGAAAGCCAAAGACGTAGAAAACCTGATGAAGGAAGACCTTGAATTTATGCGCAATGAAATTTTTGCCCGTCATGGCTATTGCTTCAATAAGAAGAATCTGCGCCAGCAATTTGAAATGCAGGATTGGTATGTACCCAATACCGTTGATATTAAAGGCTTCCTGACAGAAATTGAAAAGAAAAATATTACACTGATCAAGCGGTATGAAAAATATGCAGAAGAGTATGGGGATGAGTATGGCCGTTGATATAAAATTATAATTTGCAGCCCCGTTTTGTTTTATACGAGACGGGGCTTTTCATTTACTTTTGATGATGGATTTTATACTGCTGAACTCCTATAATAATTATATCGAAGCACATATCGCCAAAGGTGTGCTTGAAGAGGAGGGCATTAAATCCTGGCTAAAAGATGAACACACTTTAACCATAGGCCCTATTCTTACCAATGCTGTTGGTGGCATTAAAATAATGGTGGCTAAAGAAGATGCCGAAAGAGCATTGGATATTCTATCCCGGTTAAGAAAAGAACAAAAACTGGCGGTTGTTTGCCCCAACTGCGGCTCTAACAATGTTGAGCTTGTTAGCACACCCCGAAAAGCTGTTAACTGGCTCAGTGCTATTTCTACTTTTTTTCTGGGCGATTATGCTATGGCCATAGATAAAGTAAACCATTGCTTTGACTGCAAACATGAATTTGCCGAAGCCAGACAAGAGGCTGACAGCTAAAACTATTTTCTTATTTTTCCGTCGTAACTTTTACCTGAAAATAATATTACCATGTGGGATAATCTTCTTCAATATTTTCAAACACTGGAACAGCGGCCGCTGGAACGTATGGCTATTCTTGTTGGTGGCCTTTTGCTATTCTGGATTATCGAAGGAGCTATTCCCCTGCTGCCGCTCCGGTATAAAAAGAACAAGCTCCGTCATGCCGGGGTAAATTTTGTTTTCACCGTCATTCATCTTATTATTCATACCGGCATTGCTGTATTAATTGTAATGCTTTCCGACTGGTGCCTGCAAAATGGTTTTGGCCTGGTACACTGGTTAAAAGCCGGGGTGATTATGACAATTGTAATTGGTGTACTGGCACTTGATTTTAGTATCTGGCTTGTTCATTGGGTGTTGCATAAGGTGCCGCTGCTTTGGCGGTTTCATATTATTCATCACAGCGACACCAATGTGGATGTAACTACCGGTCTCCGTCACCATCCCGGTGATAGTTTGCTCCGGGGTGTTTTTTTTATCCTTTTTATTTTTATATCCGGTGCGCCCATGTACAGTGTTATGATTTACCAGACACTGGTAGTCGTTGCCACTGCTTTTATCCATGCCAACATCAGGCTGCCCCAAAAAGTAGATACCGCCTTAAGCTACATACTTGTTTCTCCCAATATGCACAAAGTACACCATCACTGGAAGCAGCCCTACACCGACAGTAACTATGGTACCGTTTTTTCCTTCTGGGACAGACTCCTGGGAACATTTATGAAACTGGATATCAAAGAAATCCGTTACGGACTTGACCGGTATTATCCCGGCGAAAAAGATGAAGACGTAATCAGCCTGCTGAAAAAGCCTTTTCAAAAATTAGATTCTTAAATTTTCTGGCAAATAAAGCCCTTCGTCTGTAGTTTTGTAACATGAAGAAGATCGCCATGATTCCTGCCCGGTATGCGGCCACCCGTTTTCCCGGAAAGCTGATGCAGTTGCTGGTCGGCAAACCCATTATCCGCCATACCTATGATGCCACTGTGGCTACCGGGTTGTTTGATGAAGTGATAGTAGTTACCGACAGCGAAATAATTTTTACTGAAATAATGGCGGTGGGTGGCCACGCCATCATGAGCCAATATGAACATGAAAGCGGCAGCGACCGGATTGCAGAAGCTGCGGCCAATATGGACGTTGATATTATTGTAAATGTGCAGGGTGATACACCCTTTGTAAAAAGAGATCCTTTACAAAAACTATTAGATCAGTTTGACGAACCCTCCGTTCGGGTGGCTTCGTTGATGCAGGTGCTTACCAACCCCGAAGAAATTAATGACCCCAACTTTGTAAAAGTGGCGGTTGACAAAAACATGAACTCTCTTTTCTTCAGCCGTTCTGTTATTCCTTATCCGAGAGATAAGGATATTCCCACTACTTACTACGAACATATCGGTGTGTATGCCTTCCGCAAACAGGCATTGATGAATTTTACCGGTTGGCCCGTATCAATATTGGAAGCAAAAGAAAAAATTGAATGTCTTCGTTACCTGGAAAACGGTGTTCCGCTTCGCATGGTGGTGGTGGATTATATGGGAATAGAGATTGATACACCGGAAGATCTGGAGAGGGCCACCAAGCTATTATAAAAATTCTGGCCACAGATTACACGGATTAACACAGAAGGTTTCGCTTTTATCCTGTATTATTCGTGGCCGTTTGTGTGATTTTATTGCCAGGAAAAACTGTCTGTATTAGCATCAAATAATCTGTGGCTAACCCAATTAGCCGAAGGCAATCTTTCGTGTCGTTTAGTGTAATTTCGTGGCCAAATTTCTTTCCATGGCTTTTCGCAATTTTAAAATGGTCGGCTATGTAGTCTATGGCCGTGGTTCTTTCAACCAGTTAGATGAAATCATTGCCCCGCATCGTAAAAATGACAAGCCAATGGTTTTTCTGGTTGACCATTTTTTTGACGGCAACCCATTAGTCAACCGTATTCCTGTTCGGGGAAATGACAGAGTGGTTTTTGTTGATGTTACTTACGAACCAAAAACAACTTATGTAGATCAGCTGGCTCAACAACTCAAAAACGAATTTGGAACCATAAGCGGTGTTATTGGTATTGGCGGAGGCTCTGCCATGGATTTAGCTAAAGCTGTTTCGCTGATGATGAACAACCCCGGCTCTTCTGCCGATTACCAGGGTTGGGATTTGGTAAAGAATGCTGGTGTTTATAAAGTGGGCATCCCTACTCTAAGTGGTACTGGTGCAGAAGTTTCCAGAACAACTGTATTAACCGGCCCTACAAAAAAACTGGGGATGAATTCTGACTTCACTCCTTTTGATCAGATAGTGCTTGACCCGGAATTAACCGCTAATGTCCCCGCCAATCAACGTTTCTATACCGGCATGGATTGCTACATACATTGTATTGAAAGCCTGGGAGGAACTTACCTGAATGAATTCAGTAAAAGCTATGGTGAAAAAGCATTACAGCTTTGCCGGGATGTTTTTGTAAACAAAGACGATTGGGATTCAGCAAGTGATGACAAACTTATGATGGCTTCTTATGCCGGGGGTATGAGTATTGCTTACTCACAAGTTGGGGTTGCCCATGCGGTTAGTTATGGCCTTAGTTATTTACTCGGCACCAAACATGGCATTGGTAATTGTATTGTGATGAATCAGCTGGAAGAATATTACCCTTCCGGAGTAAAAGAGTTTAAATACATGGTACAGAAAAACAACATCGAAATCCCCACTGGTATCTGCAAAGGATTAAGCGAAGATGATTTTGACAAAATGATAAATGTTTCGCTGGGCATGAAACCCCTTTGGGAAAATGCATTGGGAAAAGACTGGGAGAAAATAATGACAAGAGAAAAACTGAGGGCTTTGTATGATAAACTATAATTCTTAAAAAGGATTGAATCTCTTTAATAATATCACTATCTTTTACAAAATTTTTAAACAATGAAACTACTTTCTATTGCCGCTTGTGTGGCTGCTATTATTTCGTTCTCGTCCTGCGACAACGATAAAAAGGACAATGGTGAAAAAGTCGCTGCCACTACATTTAGTCTTGATTCCGTTAAAGCTGAGATTGCCGCCAGCAACGCTGTATTTGGTGATGGATTTGTAAAAGGCGATTCTTCTTTATATATTAATCGCTACACAAAAGATGGCTGCATTATGCCGGCCAATAGTCCCCGCCTTTGCGGTGCGGCACAGCTTGGTGCTTTCTTTAGCGGTGGCTATGCCATGGGTATCCGCAATGTGAAGATTACTACAGATGAAGTTATGGGAGGCCCCGAAGTGGTAACAGAAACCGGCCAATATGAAATACTGGATGCCGCTGGTAAAACACTTGACAAAGGAAAATTTATTGTGGCCTGGAAACAGGAAGACGGAAAATGGAAAATGCACCGTGACATCTGGACTACAGATATGCCTATACCCCCTGTCAAATAATAATTGTTAATTCTCTTTCGCCTGAAAGCCCCGCTCGTTTAAATCGATGCGGGGTTTTTTATAAACCAATACAGCCCTGAAGTTTACTCTGGCTGCAATACTTTTCCTAACTTTCCTTTTATGAAACTTGAGAAACTGCGGCCCGACAAATACCTGAAGTATTTGAATCCTACAAACCTGTTTGCCACCAGGCGAACCAAAGAAATCCTGTCGGCCAACCCAACCATCATCCCCCACCGTGAAGAGGCCAAAGAGGTGGTGGTAAGCGTCTTTGATTACAATGCCGAAGTTCTGGAAGAAAAAAAATTATCGGCCATTGATGATTGTTTTATATATAAAACCAGCGGCCACACTACCTGGATAAATGTTGACGGTCTTCGAAAAACAGATGTAGAAACCATCTGTACTCATTTTGATATTCACCCGTTGGTGATTGAAGATATCCTGAGCATTAACCAGCGGCCAAAACTAGATGAAGAAGAGAACAGTATTTTCTGCCTGCTCAATATGCTTTATTATAACGAAGAAACCCATGCGGTGGAGCAGGAGCAAATCAGTATCATTCTTTCAAAAGATGTTGTTATCAGCTTCCAGGAAGATGCTCACCGGGATGTATTTACTTCTCTGCGGGAAAAACTGAAAGCCGCCAATAGCAAGATAAGACAGCGGGGTGCCGATTACCTTTGCTATACACTACTCGACATGATAGTTGACCACTACTTTGTTGTAATGGAAAAATTAGGCGACCATATCGAAGAGGTGGAGGAAGAGGTGACCCGTGGAAACAACCCAAGAGCCTTAAGTCATATTACACAATTACGAAAAGAACTTATCATCCTGAAGCGGAACTTTTCTCCGGTGCGGGAGGTGGTAAATGGTTTTTTACGAAGCGACAGCAACTTGCTTGAAGATCGCCACACTAAATATTATAAAGATGTGTACGACCACATCATACAGGCATCTGACCTTAGCGAAAACTACCGTGATGTGATGGTCAGCTTGCAGGATCTTCATGTAAACAATGTGAACATGAAGATGAATGAAGTAATGAAGGTGATGGCGATTGTTACCTGCCTGTTAGCTCCGGCTACTGTAATCGGTGGTGTTTTTGGAATGAACTTCGAAAAGATTCCTTTTGCCGGACACCCGGTTGGTTTTTTTGTTACGGTGGGAGTAATGCTTGCAATTCCTACTATAATGTTATATATTTTTAAACGGCGGGGGTGGTTTTGAGAGAAGTTTATGGTTAATGGTTTATAGTTTTTTAGGCGGATATGTTAGACGATGAACCATGAACTATCAGCCATTATCTTTTTTTATACACCGGCACGGTGCTGCATGGCTCTCCATACATAATACTTTTGGCAACCGGGCGCAGTAGTTTTGTTATCTCCATATACACATAATCACCGATGGGTGTTTCGCCACATCCTTTTATCACCACCCGTTTATCGGTAAATTCGCTGGTGTTAATGGCGGCAATATTTTTCAGATACAATGCTTTCTGCAATTCCTTTTCATCACCCATTACTATTTCTTTTGCCACAGGCTGCAGGTAAGTGGCCGCCAGCATCCATGCCCACACTGGTATGATGGCATCTGCGGAGCAGGTAAGGGCTATATTTTTATTATTATAAACAGACCAGTCGATGTTTTTTAAAGCTTCCCTGAAATCTTTTTCTCTCAAAATCATTCCCATAAATAAATAATCCTTCAGGTCAAACACGGCTGTTTCTCCTTTGGGATAATATGCTTCCAGATCAATAGTTATTAATCCGCTTTCGGTTACTTTATTTATAAATGGTTCATCCATGTTCTTAAAAACAATCTGTAAAATTAAGAAATCCTGTCTGCCCGATGTTTGCGACATCCGTAAAACAAAATAGTCCGTCTCGCCTGAGGCAAGACGGACTATTCCGGTTGATTTTGACTACTTAGTCTTTTATTAATACCTGCTGGATCTTTTGTCTTTTATTGTCGCCGCTTTCTTTAACGCATTATTTGGGTATGCCGGTGACTGCGGATTTGAAATATACTGCCTGGTTTGCTGAATCATATTCTTACGCTGCTCCGCTATGTCACCATTAGTAACTGGTGTGGCAGAAACATTTTCAACCCTTATCACATAAACACCACTCACCCCTTCCAGCACTTCTGGCACTACCTTTCCTTTATTAGCCGGGTTAAATACAGCACCACTTACCCTTGGCTCATATCCTAGTGTTGATGTAGAGTTCATCCGAATGCTGTCAAGTGGTTCTATTGGCTTGCCACCAAGTGCTGCAGCAGCAGCTTCTAAAGTAGTTACTTTGCCAATTTTTTGTTTCAGCACTACTGCTTTCTTTTTATTGCGCAGCTCTGATTCCACTTCGGCCCTGGCCACAGATGGGCTTTTTGTTCCTTCTTCAAATACGGCGGTTACTACAGCCACCACATAATTATCATCCACCCTTTCAGGTTTTAATACTTCGCCGTTTTTAGCATCATAGATAGCTCTTACCAGTGGTCTTGATAAACCAATCCCCTGTACTTGTGCATCATTTCGTTTAATGCCTTGCCCGATTCCTTTTTGACGGCCTTTGGGTTTTTGTGTTTTTTCAAACTGCTCATCAAAAGCCTTTAGATTACGACTATCGCCAAAAAACATGTTTGCTTCTTCCTGCGCCTTGTCGTCGGTTTCTTTACTGGCAATTATTTCCTGTGAAAGGTAGCCAACTTTGTAGCTTGTTTGTGGCTTAATGAAAGAAAGAATTTCAATATAGTGCCACCCGAACTGTGTCTTTATTATTTTTTTGTCGCCGGGCTTGCCATCGAACAAAATAAACTGACCAAATTCTTTTGCAAATCCTTCTCCTTGTATGGTGGCAGAAGAGAATGTCATAACACCCTTGGTAGAATGTGCTGTCTGGTCGGTTGTATATCTTGTTTCCAGGGTATCAAAGTTGGCGCCGTTCTTTATAGCCATTGCAACGCTGTCTGCTTTTGCCTTAGCCACCGAGTCCGGCATAATGGGTTGTCCCTGGCGGTCTGTTACTCCTAATAATATGTGGCGGCATTTTACCGAGTCGGGAAGAACTTTTGTATCAATTAATTTTGCCAGCACATAGCTGCCCCCGTCGAGGTAAGGGCCAAACACCTGGTTTTTTGCCAGCCGCTGAATGCTGTCTTTGGCAGCCACCTGCATTTGAGATGCGCCGATGTATCCATCAAAAAAATTAGTAACCCCGTTGCGGGCAAGAAATGAAATGGCGTTTGTTGTTGTATCAAACTCCGGCTTCAAAGACATCAATTGGCCTTTTGTCTGCGCCGAGTCGGCTGCGGTAGGTGATGCATTAAATATCACATACGAAATATTGCGGCTCTCTTCCTGCTTGAAATCATTTTTATGTTTACTTATATACTCAGCAATTTCTTTGTCTTCAATTTTAATGGTGCTGTCGGCAATACTGGTATAAGCTTCTCTTACCATTGATATTCTTCCAAGCTGGCTATTGTCTGCATTTTGTTTTTCCAGGAACCAGCGGGGAAAGTTGATGCTGTTGGTAAGCAATGAAACGTATTTCTCTGATAAACGCTGTTGCTTCAGCTGTTCAATATAATTGTTGAAATTATCTTTCTGATCCTGTGTTGTTTTCTTATCCTTAAACATCTGGTCTATCTTCTGCTTTGCCCTGATGGGGTCGTATCCGTTTTCGTCTGATAGCTGCTGTTTTAAATCGGAAGGCATATTGGGTCCAAATAAAATATCTCCCTTCTCTTTTGAGCCAATCTTCATTCCCAGTTTTTTTACTTCATCCATCAACAAAATGCGGTTAATTTCCTGGTTCCACACTTGTTCTACAGCCTGGTTATTAATCATGGCTGCAGGATAACCCTGCTGCCGCATATTGCCTTCCTGTTGTACCACTTTTTTGGCAAAATCATCGGCATTAATAGTGGTACCGTTTACACTACCAATACTGCTGGAAACGTTTCCGCCGCCGCCTCTGCCCTGGCTCTGAAAATAGTCTGTTAGTATAAAACCAAGTAGTGCCAATGCAATAAGAACCACTGTTACTTTTGCATATTTATCTCTGATATCCTGAATAATAGACATAGTGAAGCCTTCTTTTTTAAGGATGGCAAAAATAGGGGAAAAACTGTGGAAAATCTATAATAATGCCTGTTTAAAGGGGGCTTTTTGAATGAAACAAGAGGTGAAATACCCGGTATGGGGGAGGTTCTTTACTTCGTCATTCAAAATTCCTTGTTCTTTATTCGATATTTCTTATTTCTTCTTCGGGTGAACCAGCTTCATTTCCTGCACCAGGTGACTGGCGCCAGCATATTTATCCACTATAAAGAGTACATAACGTATGTCCACCATGATATTGCGGCAAATGGAAGGGTCGTAGTTAATATCACTCATCGTTCCCTCCCACACCCGGTCAAAGTTGAGGCCGACCAGGTTTCCATAAGCATCCAATGCGGGACTGCCTGAGTTGCCCCCGGTGGTGTGGTTTCTGGCGATGAAGCAAACAGGCATTTTACCATTGGTTCCGTACTCGCCGTAATCTTTGTTTTTATATAATGTTCTTATTTTCTCTGGTACATCAAATTCGTAATCGCCGGGTTTGTATTTGTCCAGCACCCCATCCAGGTAAGTATAAAAGTCATACTTCACCGCATCTCTTGGATTGTAGCCTTTTACATTGCCATACGTAACTCTTAGTGTACTGTTGGCATCCGGATAAAATGCTTTTTCTTTAAAAACATCCATCTGCGCCTGCATATATGTCCGTTGTAGTTGATTGATGCGGCCTTGTATTTCATTTAAATTTGACTGCACCTGCGTTTGATATGTTTTCAACAGGTCGTTGTATAACAGAATTGGTTCTGCTGTCTTCAGGATTTGAATTACTTCAGTGGCGGGTTTGGTTAACAATTCCATCACTATTTTTTTATTCGTCAGTACATCTTCTCCATATAAAACAGACGCAAGATTAGCTATGTTATTACCACCCTTATGTCTCAATAACTC
Organism: Chitinophagaceae bacterium; assembly: GCA_031386125.1. Lineage (GTDB taxonomy): Bacteria > Bacteroidota > Bacteroidia > Chitinophagales > Chitinophagaceae > JJ008. Next base: position 1,258 of record JANNCC010000048.1, on the reverse strand, counting down.
TTTCAGATATTGTGCAATGTTTTTGTCTTCTTGGTCTTTTATGTACATACCCAGCAGCACTTCAAAAAGCTTTTTGTCCACCTGTAGACTATATTCGTCAAACAACCCTTCTAGTGCAGCTTTAACTGCAGACAACCTTTGCTTATATCCGTTCTCACCGTCTTTGGTATAAGCTGTTATGAGGGAGTTTAGTTGCGCCGCAATGGTCAATAATTCAACCTTACTAATTATTTCATTATAGTAATCACGGGCATAACCATATGGTTTTATTTCTGAATAAGCCGATTCTAAATCTCCCAACAATGTGCCATATTGTTTTTTCCGTTGCGGATTAGCATTTACTCTTTTTTGAAATTCTGCTTCGTATGTTTTCTTTTTCCCCAGCGCATTAGTGCTGGTCAATCCCAGCACTTCGCCCTGCCATTTTTTATACGAGTTTTGAATGTTGGCATATTTAGCGGCATATTGAATTTTTATCTGTTCATCTTTCCGCATATACCCATCAATCACCGCTAATGCTTTTTCCCGGATAGCAATTTTTGCGGGGTCATTTACTTCCATGATTTGCTGCACCGCAGATGACTGTAAATACTGTGTTGTTCTGCCCGGAAAACCAAACACTAAAGTAAAATCATTCTCGGCCACCCCGTCTAATGAAATAGATAGTGATTTCTTTGGTGTGTAAGGAATATTGTCGGCCGAATATTCAGACGGCTTATTCTCCTTGTTGGCATAAATACGGAATATAGAAAAGTCGCCAGTGTGGCGGGGCCACATCCAGTTGTCAGTGTCTTTTCCAAAATTACCGATGGAAGATGGCGGTGCCCCTACAAGCCTTATATCCCTGTAGGTTTCGGTGATGAACATATAATATTGATTGCCTTCAAAAAAGCCCCGGACAAAACCATCCTGGTAAGTTTCTTTTTTAGCGGTCTTTCTTATTTCTCCGATGTTTTTATCAATCGTTGATTGTCTTTCACTTTCTTTCATAGATGGGGTGACACCGTTTAATGCTTGTTTAGTTACATCCTCTATACGTATTATAAAAGTGACAAACATTCCCTTATTGGCAATTTCCTGGCTATTGCTTGCCGCCCAAAAACCATCCTTTATATAATTATGGTCGAGAGTAGAATGATTTTGAATGGCATCAAAACCACAGTGGTGATTAGTTAATATTAATCCTTTGGAAGAAATAACCTCTCCGGTGCAGCCGCCGTTAAAACTTACAATAGCATCTTTCAGGCTACCGTTATTA